>DATKMS010000454.1:0-14996 GCA_035541735.1 Candidatus Margulisiibacteriota bacterium | reverse complement strand
CCGGCGATCTTCTCGCGCGCACTGCGGTCGTCGTCCTCGCTCCTGATCCCGTAGTAGGCGCGGAACAGCTCCAGGATCGGCAGCAAGGGGATGTTCTTCCCGTGCGCCACGGCGTGGCATTCGTAGACCGACATCCCCCGGGCGCGGCAGCGCTCGAGGAACTCGAAGCACAAGCGGCTCTTCCCGGTGCCGGCGTCGGCAACCACGCCGACCACCTGGCCGTCGCCGGCGTCGGTTCGGGCGACGGCGTCTTCGAGCGTGCGGATGTCGGCCGCACGCCCGACGAAACGTGAGAGGCCACGGGCGCGCGAGATGTCGAAGCGGGTGCGCGACGGGCCCACGCCGGCGAGGCGGTGGACGCGCACGGGATCGGTGATGCCCTTCACGCGGAAGTCACCGAGGTCGTCGAGCGCGAAGTAGCCGCGCACCACGGCGGCCGTCGCCGCCGTCAGGTAGCAGGTGTTCGGCTCGGCCAGGCCCTCCATGCGCTGCGCCAGGCCGACGGTGTGGCCCTGCGCGGTGTAGTCCATGCGCAGATCGTCGCCGATGCGGCCGACGACGACGGCGCCCGAGTTGAGGCCCATGCGGGTTGAGAAGCCGACGCCGTGCGCGCGCTTCACCTCGGTGGCGTAGCGGGCGATCTCGTCGCGCAGATGCAGCGCTGCGTAGCAGGCGCGCTGCGCGTGATCCTCGTGCGCGATCGGTGCGCCGAACAGCGCCATGATGCCGTCGCCGGTGTACTGGTTCACCGTGCCCTCGAAGCGGTGCACGCCGTCGGTGAGGATGGCGAAGAAGCGGTCGAGGATCGCGTGCCACTCCTCCGGATCGAGCTGCTCGGCCAGCTCCATCGAGCCCTTCACGTCGGCGAATAGGACGGTGACCTGCTTGCGCTCGCCTTCGAGGGCGCTGCGCGTGGTGAGAATCTTGTCGGCGAGATGCTTGGGGGTGTAGGTGCGGGGGTCGTTCCGGGTGTCGGGTGTTGGGTGTCGGGTGTTGGGGCCTGACACCTGAGACCCGACGCCTGACACCTGCAGCGAAGCTCGGCACTTGCGGCAGAACTTGGCGGTCGGCCGGTTGCCGGTGCCGCAGGTGGGGCAGGCAACCTCCAGTGGCGCACTGCACTCTTCGCAGAAGGTGCTATCGGCGAGATTCTCGGTGTGGCATTGGGGGCACTTCACAGGACTCTCCTCATCAAGGAAGGGGGTTAGGGGTTAGGGCGTTGGGGGTTAGAGCAAGCGCGAATCCCGTGAGACCTAACCCCCAACGCCCTAGCCCCTTAACCCCCTGATGCGCGGGCTCAGCCGAGGTTCGGGTAACGCCGCCGCATTTCCTCCAGCATCCACTCGTGCGCCGTCACGTTACCCGCGACGAGCGCACGCAGCCGTTCGCGTGAAATGGCGTAGGTGATCATGTGGGTCATGGCGGTCACCGTGGCGGAACGGACGGTATCCAGCAGCACGCCGCGCTCGCCGACGATGTCGTGCTCGCCGACCTTGGCCACGCCCTTGCGGCCGATGGTGACGACGGCTTGGCCCACTTCAATGATGTAGCACTCGGGGGACTCGCCGCCCTCGGCGCACAGCAGGTCGCCCGGCTCGAAGCTCATCGGGTATGCGGTGGCAGCGAGCTGTTGCAGTTCGTTGTTGTTGCAGCGCGCAAACAGGTTGTTGCCCCGCAGCAGCGCGACAGTGGCGGCAAGCCGCTCGCCCGTGCTGACCGGCACCGAATCGGGGCGCGCCGGCGCGGTCTCGATGCGTTGCCGCAGCTCGGCACGCCAGCGCAAGTCCGCAACGGTATCACCTGCGGGCCGCAGGCCTGCTCCTTGCTCAGTCGAAGGGCCACGCCAAGCGTGTTGGACCATCGGTGTTGCCACCGCAGGCTCGATGGGGACTGCGGCAACGGGCGCCGCGACGCTGGCGCGCGGACGCGATGATGCACGACATGCGACGTTGAGGGCGCTGAGACCGCGCAGCGTGAGTCGGTCCTGGAAGCGGGGCTCGTCGCCGGCGAGCTCGATATGTTCGAAGCGCTGCAGCAAGGTGCGAAAGGTGATCTCGATCTCGGCGCGCGCCAACGCGGCGCCGAGGCAGAAGTGCACGCCGCCGCCGAAGCTCAGCGGTTGGATGTCGGTGCGGGTCACGTCCAGCTGGTCGGGGTTGGGAAAGCGGGCCGGATCGTGATTGCCGGCGCCCAGCAGGGCGAAGACCTGTTCGCCGGCGGGGATCGTCACACCGCCGACCTCGATGCTGGCTTCAGTGACCCGGTTCACCAGCTGCGCGGTGCCGTCGTAGCGCAGGAACTCGTCCGGGAGATTCGCAAACAGGGACGCGTCGCGTCGCAGCAAGTCGACCTGCTCCGGCTGGCGCAACAGCCCGAGCAAGCCGTTGCCGAACAGGTTGGTGGTGGTTTCGAAGCCGGCACCGAAGAGCAGCGACGCGAGCGTGACCAGCTCATCGTCTGAGAGCCGATCGCCGCCGACGTCCGCCATGATCAGACTGCTCAGCAGGTCCTCGCCCGGCTTGCTGCGTTTCTCCGCGATCAGCTTCAGGAAGTAGTCGATGATGAAGAGCTGTGCGGCATCAGCCGCCACCATTTGCTCGTCCGTCGGTTGCATCTCGAAGATGGCCACCAGATCGCCTACCATCTCGCGGAACTGCGCGCGATCCGCCTCCGGGACGCCGAGCATCTCGCCGATGATCGTCACCGGGAGCGGGAAGCCGACGGCCTCGAGGATGTCGCCGCCGCCGGCGTCGGCGACCGGGTCGAGCAACTGCTTCACGACCTGCTCGATGACCGGCTTGAGAGTCTCGATCATGCGCGGCGTGAACGACTTGGTCACCAGCTTGCGCAGACGTGTATGCTCCGGCCCGGTGGTGTTCAGCATCGAGTGCTCGCCGGCGGTCAGCGATGGGTGCTTGCGCCAGTCGGGGCCGAAGCGCTGTTCGATCTGCGGCGCGTAGTCCTTGCCGAGACGCGGATCACGCAGCGCCGCCCAGCAGTCGTCGTAGCGGCTGAGCAGCCACATGCCCATTTTGGTGCGATACACGGGCGCGGCCTGGCGCAGTTGATGATAAAGCGGGTACGGATCGGTGCGTCCTTCGGGCGTGAGGAAGAGCCTGGTGAACACCGCCTCGGCATCGTTCAGCATCGCATCGCTTGACATGGCGCTCTCCGTTCCCAGTGCAGTCGTGTTTGCATCGGAGGTCTGACAGAGATTCCGGCGCTACCCGCCGTAGAACCGTCGCGAAACGCTGTCGGTAACCCCGCCCCCTGAGTGTTCTGCGTACCATAGACCGATTCCGAAGCCAGAATCCAGCGGTTGCGCGACGAGCTAGAAGCCGGAATGCTCCATCGCTCTGGTGCGCAGATGATCCTTCGACCCGTCGTCCTGCGGCAGCCTTTCTCGTCAATGCTCACGCGCTCGGGGGTGTCGGACGACGGATCCGCACGTGAGTCGCTTGACCCCGGATCGTCGAATTGAGTAAGCCGTGGGGTGTCAAGATGCTGCGGCTGAGCTGACCTGGATGCCGTCGGACTTACACATTGCCCTGGCCGAGACCGAGGAAGAGAAGCGTGCCGTGTACCGCTTCCGTTACCGCATCTACGTCGAAGAGATGGGCAAGTATCGCAGCGTTTCCGACCACACGCAGCGCCTGTTCTCCGAGCCGGAGGACGCTCGCAGCCGCATCTTCTACGCCACCGAGAACGGCGAGGTCGTGGCCACGGCCCGCAGCACCTGGGGTGGTGATGCGCCGTTGCCGCAGCGCATGATCGAGCAGTACCAACTCGGCCCTTTTCTTGCCGAGGTGCCCGAATCGGCCATTGCGGTCGGCGAACGCGGCATGGTGGTGCCACGCTTGCGCGGCACCGACCTGTTCTTGCGGCTGATCGGGGCGTCGCTGCGCTTCGCCAACGAGCACCGCATTCAACTGTGCTTCGGCGACTGCGAGCCGCACTTGCTGAACCTCTATCTCGGGCTCGGTCAGCGCACGTATTCGAAGAAGAACGTCAACAGCGCCGAGGCTGGCTATCTCATTCCGATCGTGTTCGTGCCCGAGGATGTCGCCTATCTGCGACGGATCAATTCGCCGCTACTGGAGTACGTGAAGGATTTCGGCAGCGATGCGCGCATACCGCCGTGTGTCGAGCGGCTCACCGGGGCGGGCACTGCAGTGATGAGCCGGCGCCTGGTCGGATCGGCCGATTACTGGGGCGAGGTGCACGGCGCCCTCAGCCAGATCGAGGGAACACACCCGACCGCCCTCGACGGGTTGACCGATGAGGAGGCAGTGCGCTGCCTCGACAAGAGCAACATCATCGAGTGTCGCGTCGGTGATCGGCTGCTCAAGAAGGGCGGCGTGGCGCGCAATCTCTTTGTGGTCCTCGATGGCACCGTCGAGGTGCGCGATGGCGACACGCCGCTGGCGGTGTTCGGCCCCGGCGACGTCTTCGGCGAGATGGCCTTCCTGCTGGAGCGGCCGCGCTCGCAGGACGTCTACGCGGCAACCGATGGTGTGCGCGTGCTCAGTCTCAGCGAAGCCACCCTGCGCCAGTTGATCAAGAACGATCCGGCCAGCGCTGCACACTTGCTCCTCAACATTGCGAAGATGCTGTGCCTCAGAATTCTGAAGGCGCACTAGCCACGGCAGTTTCGTGGCTCTCGTCGGCGCAGGCGTGGGCGGGCGGCCCGGGCTCGCGACCCGATAGGACGGCTACGTCTGTTGCGGCGGCCGGTATGTTTGCGGCGCCGCACCTGGTATGCAATGCGGGGCCATTGTAGGAGGTGTCGCATGAGCAACGTTGACCGTTTCACCGCATACGCCGCCGCTTTCGAGGACGCCTACGCGACCGACGACTGGTCCAAGCTCGATCCCTTCTTCACCGAGGATGCGGTCTACGAAACCTTCGCCGAACCGCCGTTCGGCGGATTGGTAGAAGGCCGCGAGGCGCTGAAGGCACACTTCAAACAGGTGTGCAGCGCGTTCGACCGGCGTTTCGACTCGCGCACCGTCGAACTGCTCACGCCGCCCGTCGACCGCGGCGGTACGGTGTGGTTCCGCTGGGCGGCGATCTACACGCTGGCGGGCGTGCCCGCCCTGCGCATGGAAGGTGAAGAGACGGCCGTCTTTGAGGGAGATCGCATCCGGCGGCTCGAGGATCGGATGCCGGCGGCAACGGTGCAGAGCACGCAGGCGTATCTTGCGGAGCACGGTGCCAAGCTGAAGCCGCTGCCGACGTAGCGCGGCGGCCTGGTGCGCCAGCGTGGGCTGAGCGATCGGACTCGCTCGATGAATGAGCGTGAGCGCATCCGGCTGACGTCGTTCAGTCACGGTGCCGGTTGAGCCTGCAAGATCGGTCCAAAGGATCTCGGTGAGATCCTGCGCAAGCTGCCGGCCGTGAGTGATCCGAATCTGCTCGTTGACGCGAGCACGGCGGACGACGCGGCCGTGTATCGTCTGACACCCGAGATCGCCCTGGTGCAGACGGTGGACTACATCACGCCGCTCGTCGACGACCCGTACCAGTACGGCCAGATCGCTGCCGCCAACGCCATCAGCGACGTCTACGCGATGGGTGGGCGGCCGCTGCTGGCATTGAACATCGTTGCCTTTCCGACCGACGCCCTGGCGATGGCGGTGCTCGGCGAGATCTTGCGTGGCGGCGCCGACAAGGCGGCGGAAGCCGAGGTGCGCATCGTCGGCGGGCACAGCATCGACGACAAGGAACCCAAGTACGGCCTCGCGGTCACGGGCGTAGTGCATCCCGATCGTGTGCTGCGCAACTCGACGGCGCGTCCGGGCGACCGGCTGATTCTCACGAAGCCGCTCGGCATCGGCATTGTGTCGACCGCCATCAAGCGTGATCTCGCGAGCGCCGATCTGATCGAGCGCGCGGTGGGCGTGATGACGACGCTGAACAAGGGGGCCTCGGTAGCCGCGGTCGAGGTGGGCGTCAATGCGTGCACGGACGTCACCGGCTTCGGCCTGCTCGGGCACCTGCGCGAGGTCACCGCCGGCAGCCGCTGCGGCGCACGCATCGCGTTCGGTCAAGTTCCCCTTTTGGAGGGTGTGAAGGAACTGGCTGGGCAAGGCATCGTCCCCGGCGGGACCAGACGCAACCTCGCTCACGTCGAGCCGCACGTGACGTTCGATGCGGCCATCGATCCAGTGCAACGGCTCCTCCTCGCCGATGCGCAGACCTCCGGCGGGTTGCTACTCGCCGTGCCGCGCGAGCGCGCCGCGCAGCTCATCGCGGCGCTGCAGAGCCAGAGCGTTCCCGTCGTCGCCGAGATCGGTGAGGTCGTGGACGACTCGACCGGGCGGATCACCGTTGCGCCATGAGCGCAGCCTACCTCGCGTCCTCGTCACCCGCGCCGATGCTCGGCCTTCAAAGCTTTGGGCGACGCCGCGCTTCTCAATCGAGCCAATTGAGGACCTGTCTCAGGTCGCTGGCCAGTGCGCTGGCTGCGAGGTCGCGTCCTTGCGACTCCCGATGGTTGGGGAACAAGGCGCGCTGGCCGCGCTCCATCAGCAGTGTGTTCATTCCCGCGGCGCGGCCGCCGACGATGTCTTCGAGGTACATGTCGCCGACGTGCAGCGTCTCCTCGGGTGCTACGCCGGCGCGCATCAGCGCCACCTCGAAAATGCGGCGGTCGGGCTTTTTGACGCCTTCCAGCGCTGAGACGACTGTGAAGTCGAGATGCGGAGTGAGACCGAGGCGTTCCAGGAAGCTCGGCAAGTTCGACGGGGCATTCGATAACACACCTACACGCAGGCCGCGCGCCCGCAGCGCCGCCAGCACCTCGATGACTTCCGGAAAGACCGTCCAGTTGTCCGCGTTCCAAAACCTGACGAGGAAGCGTTGTATCAACCCTTCATCGGCGTCGGGAACACCCATCTGCGCGAAGATGAGTTGGCCCATTTGTCCGAACGTCGTGAAGAACTCGGCGTCGGAATCGGGGTAGCTGGCGCCGGCGTGGAAGCGCTGCTCGGCCTGCTCGGCACCGGCGCTCCACAGGGCGCGCACCAATTGCTCGCAGCTTTCGGGCGCGGTCGGCACGCCGGCTTGGGTGCACAGTTCGCCGAAGATTTCCCACATCGACGCCTCGGGGTAGGCCAGCGTCCAGCCGACGTCGAACGACACTGCACGGATGGTTGCCATGGGGTATCTGGAGCCGGCGCCTCAACTCCTGTATTGAGCAGCTCCCATGATCATTCTCAAGGCCTTGGTACTGGGTATCGTTGAAGGCGTCACCGAGTTTCTGCCGGTGTCGTCGACCGGCCATCTCATCCTGGCTTCGGCGCTGGTGGACTATCCGGAGGCGGCACGCGCCACCTTCGAGATCTTCATCCAGTTGGGTGCGATCCTCGCCGTGGTGTGGCACTTCCGCGCGCACCTGACCGATCTGGTCGGGCGCGCCGTTTCCGAATCGGCTGCCCGCGAGTTGATCGGCAAGGTGCTGCTCGCCTTTCTGCCGGCCGCGGCCGTCGGGTTCCTCTTCCACCATGCGATCGAGGAGCATCTGTTCAGTCCGCCGTTCGTCGCTGCCACGTTGATCATCGGCGGCGTGATCATCATCGCCGTGGAACGCCGCGCCTGGCGGTTCAGCGCCCACACCATCGAGCAGACCAGCTGGCGGCAAGCCGGGTGGGTGGGGATGGCGCAGATCCTGTCGTTGCTACCGGGGGTCTCGCGTGCCGGCGCGACGATCATCGGCGGCATGTTCGCCGGCCTCGACCGGCCGGCATCGACGCAGTTCTCTTTCTACTTGTCGATCCCCACGCTGTTCGCCGCCAGCCTCTTCAGCCTCTTCAAGGCGCGGCACGATCTGCATGCCAGCGACGCGATGCCGCTGGCCGTCGGCTTCGTCGTGTCGTTCATCTCCGCCTTGATCGTCGTACGCGCCTTCATCACCTTTGTGCAGCGCAACCGCTTCACCGTGTTCGGCTACTATCGCATCGCCATCGGTCTGCTCGTGCTCGCACTCTTGCGTTGACGGCACGGGGTCCTTCCCCTATGTTGCGGCGGATTTTTTTTGAGGCCGCAATGACGCTGCGCCAGCAACTGTTCGCCGTGAAGAGCATGGCTCTCCTCAAGGAGGAGATGGCCAGCGAGAATCGCTTGCGGCGCGTGCTGGGGCCGGTCACGCTGAGCGCGCTGGGGGTCGGCGCCATCATCGGCGCCGGCATCTTCGTGCTCACGGGGTTGGCCGCCAACGTCTACGCGGGGCCGGGGCTGACCTTATCATTCGTCGTCGCCGGCTTCGGTTGTGCGCTGGCCGCCCTGTGCTACGCCGAGTTCGCCTCGATGGCGCCGGTTGCCGGCAGCGCCTACACCTATGCGTACGCCACCTTGGGCGAGTTGCTGGCGTGGATCATCGGCTGGGATTTGATCCTCGAGTACGCCGTCGCCTCCAGCACCGTGGCGCACGGCTGGTCACACTATTTCATGTCGTTCCTGAAGCTCTTCGACATCACCGTGCCTGCACGGTGGGCGGCAAGCCCGATCGACTTCGATCCTGCCACGCACGCCTGGGTGCAGACCGGAGCCTACTGCAACCTGCCGGCGGGGCTGGTGGTGCTGCTGATCACGGTGATCCTGGTCATCGGCATTCGCGAAAGCGCGCGCTTCAACGCCGCGATGGTGATCCTCAAGCTCGTCGTCGTGCTCTTCGTGATCGTCTTCGGCTCGATGTACATCCGGACGGAGAACTGGAACCCCTACCTGCCGTACGGTGCGACCGGCGTCTTCAAGGGGGCGGCTTACATTTTCTTTGCGTACATCGGTTTCGACTCGGTATCGACGCACGCCGAAGAGGCGCGCAACCCGCAGCGCGACGTGCCCATCGGCATCATCGCTTCGCTGGCATTGTGCACGGTGCTCTACATTCTCGTCGCGGCCGTGCTCACCGGCATGGTGCCCTACAACCAGATTGACCTCGATGCACCGGTGGCCCAGGCGTTCGCGGCGCGCGGTTTGCCGGTTGCCGTCTTCCTCATCTCGCTGGGGGCGGTCGTGGGCATCACCAGCGTGTTGCTCGTGCTGCTGCTCAGCCAGGCGCGCATCCTGCTCGCCATGGCGCGCGATGGACTGATCTCGTACAGCTTCTTCGGCGCGGTGCACCCGCGCTTCCGCACACCGCACAATGCCACCATCCTCACCGGCATACTGGTGGCCATGGTTGCCGCATCCTTCCCGCTGAAGATTCTTGCCGATCTGGTCAACATCGGCACCTTGATGGCCTTCGTGATCGTTTGCGCCGCGGTGTTGGTGATGCGCCGTACCAACCCCGACTTGCCGCGTCCCTTCCGCACGCCACTCGTTCCGTTGGTGCCGCTCCTGGGCGCCGCCAGCAACTTGCTGATGATGCTGTTTCTCGGCTGGGAGAATTGGCTGCGGCTGTTCGTGTGGTTGGCGGTCGGTCTGGCAATCTACTTCGGCTACAGCCGGCACCACTCGAAGTTGGCGCTGGGCGCTCCGTCGGCGCCGGCCCGCCGGCACGCGCAACGCCGCTGATCGACGCTCGCATATGGCAGAACGCCACGCGCGTGTCGCTCGTCAGGACTCCAGCGGCGATACGCGAACCGCGGCCCACGAGCCCTTCGTCCGCGGCCTCGGGCTGTGGGACGCCACGGCGGTGGTCGCGGGATCGATGATCGGGTCGGGCATCTTCATCGTCTCGGCCGACATTGCCCGCCAGGTCGGTGCCCCGGGGTGGCTGCTGGTCGTGTGGGGGCTCAGTGCGCTCATGACCATCATCGGCGCCCTCAGCTATGGCGAGCTGGCGGCGATGATGCCGCACGCCGGCGGCCAGTACGTCTATCTGCGTGAGGCCTACGGTCCGCTCGCTGGGTTCCTCTACGGTTGGACCCTCTTCTTGGTCATTCAGACGGGAACCATCGCCGCAGTGGCCGTGGCCTTCGCAAAGTTCACTGCGGCGCTGCTGCCGGCATTTGACGCGATGTTTCACATTGGACCTCTTTCGGTATCGGCGCAGCAGTGCGTCGCCATTGCGGTCATCGCCGCGCTCACCGCCGCCAACTGCAATGGCCTGCACACCGGCCGCTGGGTACAGAACGTGTTCACGGTCACCAAGGTCGGTGCCTTGCTGGCACTCATCCTGTTCGGCGTGCTCGTCGGCCGCAATACAGCAGCGCTGCAGGCAAACTTTGGCGACTTCTGGGGGACGGCGCCATTGTCACTGGCGGTGCTGCCCCTCGTGGGCGCAGCGATGGTGGGAGCGCTGTTTTCGTCCGATGCGTGGAACAACATCACCTTCGCCGCAGCCGAGGTGCGCGATCCGGCACGCACCGTGCCGTTGAGTTTGATGATCGGCACGAGCTTGGTCTCCGGGTTGTACATCGCGGCCAACCTCGTCTACCTGGCCGCGCTGCCGCTGGTCGGGCAAGCGGGAGCAGCAACGGCGTTCGCGCGCGGCATCCAGTTCGCCAGCAGCGACCGGGTGGCTACGGCGGCCGTCGAGGTGACCCTCGGGCAGGCCGGCGCCGTCCTCATGGCCCTGGCGATCATGATCTCAACGTTTGGGTGCGTGAACGGCCTGGTCTTGGCGGGGGCGCGCGTCTACTACGCCATGGCGCAGGACCGGCTCTTCTTTCCGGCGGCGGCGTTCCTCAACACGCGGCGCGTTCCTGCTGCGGCGCTGGTGCTGCAGGGCATCTGGGCGGCGCTGCTCACGCTCTCCGGCACGTACAGCGACCTGCTGGACTACGTGATCTTTGCGGCGCTGCTGTTCTACGTACTCACGGTCGGGGCGGTCTTCATCTTGCGCCGCACCGCACCTGCCATGCCGCGCCCGTACCGTGCCTTTGGTTTTCCGATTGTGCCGGCGGCGTACGTCGGGTTGGCGGCGCTGATTATGCTCGATCTGCTGGTGGTGAAGCCGCGGTACACGTGGCCCGGCCTGTTGATCGTTGCGTCGGGCGTGCCGGTCTTTTACTGGTGGCACGCGCGGCACAGCACCGCGCGCCGCTAGCAGCGCATTATTTCGTGCTGCTACTGCTCTTTCACCTTGAGGAGATCTTCGCGCCGCAACACGTCGATGAACTTCATGGCGGCGGGGGACAGGTGCCGCCCTTTCTTGTGCACGATGCCCAGCGGGCGCATGATCGTCTCGTCGGACAGTTGGACGACCCGCAACGCTCCATGCTCGAGCTCATGCTCTACGGACGCCAGCGGAATCACCGCAATCCCCTGGCCGATCTCCACCGCGCGCTTGATCGTCTCGATGTTGTCGAACTCGCCAACGTAGCGCACGGTGATGTTGCGGTCCTTGAAGAGTTGATCGATCGCTTTGCGGGTGGAGATATCGCGCTCGAAGCCGACGAACGCCTCGCCATCCAGCCGCGTGATGCTCACCTTGCGTTGCGTCGACAGGACATGATTCGGCGGACAGACGACGACCAAACGATCTTCACGGAAGGGAATAACCGTGATCTGCGGGTGCTTCGCCGGGTACGCCACGATGCCCAGGTCGATGCGTCCGGCGATGGCGTCGTCGTAGATCTTGTTCGGTCGCGAATACTCGACGTGCACGTTCACCTGCGCGAACTCGCGCAGATACTCCTTGAGATAGGGTGGCAGCTCATGCAAGCCGACGCTGTACACGATGGCGATACGCAGCGAGCCACTGACGACCTTGGCGGATTCCTGCAGTTGCGTATCGATCTCGCGGTACTTCTCCAAAATTTCGCGACTGGCTTGGTAGAGGATCTGGCCGGCCGGGGTCGGCTTGGCACCGGAGCGACCACGCTCCAGCAGCTTGCAGTGGTACTTCGATTCGAGGGTGCGGAGTTGCTGGCTGACCGCGGACTGCGTGATGAAGTTCTGCGAAGCGGCCATCGAGAAGCTGCCGGTTTCCACTACGTCGCAGAAAACCTTGAGGGTCTCGATATGCACCAGTCCAAGTTAGCGGGACTCATGGAGAAGTCAATACGGCGGCATCCCTCCTAATGTGGACGGTTGTGGGCACCCGAGGGCTGGCCGCTGCTGTGCAATGGGAGGTTCTGGGCTATAGTCCGCACGCGATGCGTGTCAAGGTCGAGGCATACGCGGGGCACACGGCCAACGAACGGCCGCTGCGTTTCACGCTCGGGGAACGCACCCGCGAGGTGGTGGATGTCCTCGATCGCTGGTACGGCGAGCAGGAACGCTACTTCCGCGTGCGGGCCGACGACGGCGATGTCTACGTCTTGAAGTACTCCGATCGCGAAGACTGCTGGGAGGTGGTGTCGTTCACGCGCCAGGGTTCACAGGGTACGGATCCCCGACGCGACATCGACAAGACCATTCACTAACGTCCGCAGAGGAGCGTCTCATGCGCGTCATCCCGATTTCCCAGTTGTCCGACAACTATGCGTACCTGGTGATTGACGACGACCGCCGCACATGCGCGGTCGTCGACTGCGCCGAAGCCGAGCCGGTGCTGCGGGCGGTCCGCGAGGCCGGTGTCGAGTTGGTCGCCATTCTGCCGACGCACCATCACTGGGACCACATTGGTGGCAACGAGGACCTGCTCCGCCAGCGCAAGCTCGAGGTGTACGGCTACGCCGGAGAGGGGCACCGCATCCCCGGTTGCACGCGCGAAGTGCAGGATGGCGAAGTCATCCGTGTTGGCACACTGGCGGCGCGCGTCCTGTTCATCCCGGCACATACCAGCGGGCACATCGCCTACTACTTCGAGCCCCAGCAAGCCGTCTTCACGGGCGACACGTTGTTCGCCGGCGGCTGTGGGCGTCTGTTCGAAGGCGACGCGGCGATGATGCTGCGCTCCCTCTCCACGCTCATGGCGTTGCCCGACGCCACCAAAGTCTACTTCGGACATGAGTACACCGAGAAGAACTTGCGCTTCGCGCTCACCCTC
This sequence comes from Candidatus Margulisiibacteriota bacterium, assembly GCA_035541735.1. Lineage (GTDB taxonomy): Bacteria > Desulfobacterota > Binatia > HRBIN30 > HRBIN30 > DATKMS01. The sequence goes on along the minus strand of DATKMS010000454.1, from coordinate 2,116 downwards.
GAACCCCACAACGGCGAGCTGCAGCAGAAGCATGCCTGGGCCGTGCAACAAACGGCGAAGGGTCAGCCGACGGTGCCCACGACGATCGCCTCGGAGAAGGCCACCAACCCGTTCTTCCGCTGGGGGAGTCCCGAGCTACGCGCAACGCTGCATCGCCAGTTTCCCGATCTGCCGATGGACGACGTGAGTGTTTTCGGCAAGACGCGAGCGTTGAAGGACGCGTTTTGAGGCAGTGGAAAGTAACAAGCGGAAAGCTTAAAGCCAGAGGAAGAATTCTGGCTTTGGACTTTCGACCTTGGACTTTGGACTAGGAGTGACTCCATGGCCCCAGCCCTGACGCAGTACGAGGAACTCGAAGCCGTCATCGATCGCGTCGCCGCGAGCTACGGCGGCCACCAGGAAATCGACAGCCTCGAGAGCGCCGCATTGCCGAACCGGCGGGCTGTAATCGAAGCCCTCAACCATCTGAAGCCGCTCATCTACATGGGCTTCTACAGCACGCGCCCGCTGCATCGCGGCAATCTGCGCTACGCCATCAGTGAGCACCTGTATCCCGCCTACGAGATTCTCGTCGAGCAGATCAGCCGTGCCGTGCACTACGAGCAGGCATGTCACCGTACGACCGGCGTGCGCGAGCCCGGGTGGGCCGAGGCGGTGGTGCTGCGCTTGTTCAACCGGCTGCCGGAGCTGCGGGCGCTGCTCAATCACGACGTGCTGGCGGCGTTTGCCGGCGACCCAGCGGCCAAGAGCGTCGAGGAGATCATCTTCAGCTACCCCGCCATCCAGGCGATCACCACCCACCGCATCGCCCAGGAGCTGTACCGCGAAGAGGTGCCGATGATTCCGCGCATCTTGTCGGAGCACGCACACGGCAAGACGGGCATCGACATCCATCCGGGTGCGCAGATCGGCCGCAGCTTTTTCATCGATCACGGCACGGGCGTGGTCATCGGCGAGACCTGTGTGATCGGCAACAACGTGAAGCTGTACCAGGGTGTGACCCTCGGGGCCCTCAGTTTGCCGCGCGACAGCGAAGGTGCCCTGATCCGCCACCGCAAGCGTCATCCCACCATCGAGGACAACGTCACGATCTACTCGGGTGCCACCATTCTCGGCGGCGAGACGGTCATCGGTGAGGGCTCGGTAATCGGCGGTAACGTGTGGTTGGTGGAGTCGGTGCCGCCGCACAGCAAGGTCGTTTACGACGCCCAGCTCAGGCACTCGCACGCCGATAGCGTGTGACGCCAGGAAGGAGCGAGAAGCGTCACGCCGTGGGGCAGCACCTATCCAATGGATCAACCGTCGCGACGCTGCCGGCTGCTTTCATTGATTGTCGTCGCAGTCGCTGCGAGTTGTACAATGCTGGCGGGATGTGGCGGCGCCAATCTGTTCATCGGCGGCACGCCGACACCGACACCTACATCGACGTCAACGCCCACGACGACCCCGAGCCGTACGCCGACGGGAACGCCACTTCCTACCCGGGGCAGCGCTGCGGTCGCGCGCTGACTCGGACGCTACACTGCCGGTGGCGCGGCTAGCCGCAACTGCGGCACCTGCAGGCCGAGGTCGGGCAGATGGTCGCACTCGAGCGGTGCAAAGTAGCCGGTGAATGCGGCTAGCGTCTGCTGAAGATCGAGTCCGAGCAGCTCCGGCTGCAGCTCTCGGGCACGGCGCAGCTTCTCGATCCCTTCCGTGGAGAGCGTGCGCGCTCCAACCACCACTCCCATGTGCGTCTTGAGCAGCGCCGCCGCAATCTGAATCAGCCCTTGCAGCAACAACGCCGGCGCCGTGTCACGTCCGGCCGCCGCCCACAGGCCTTCCCACGCTTCGTGGGCTTCCCAGAAATAGAAGCGATTGAACAGGTCGACGCCGTAGAGCCAATCGTCGAGCGTGCGCCACTCGTCGACCCGCCACGGCGCATGCCGGTTGAGCGCCGGCACCCGCTCGTAGGAATGGCCGCGTGGATCACGGATGGGGTGCGGGTGAAGGCCGGGCACGTAGCGGTACGCCGGCAACGGCCGCTGTGAGTAGCGCGGCACGCCGCGATTGCCGGGGTCGGGAAGGGTGGTCATCGCTCATCACTAGTCAGTAACAATCAGGAACCAGTAGTCAG
>DATKMS010000453.1:0-12495 GCA_035541735.1 Candidatus Margulisiibacteriota bacterium | reverse complement strand
ACGGCATCGCCAACTTGCAGGGGCTGACGCAGCGCCAGCGCGCCCTCGCGCTGATCGATCTGGCACACCCGGACTTTCGCGACCAGCTACGCCATGAGGCGCGGCGCCTGTTCTGGCCGTGAGGAGGAAGTGCTCAAGGTCGGATCTCGAAGACCAGATTGAACGGCGTCTGCGTGGCGCGGCGGAAGCGCGTGAAGCCGCCGGCGGTTACCACCTCGCGTAGGCGCGACTCGCCCGCTTGCGCGCCCAGGGCCAGGCCCACCTCCTGGGCGAGCGACGCCGGCGTGCAGATGAGCGTCGACGCCGAGTAGAAGACGCGGCCCACCGGATTGAGGTTCTCCTCCACGCGGTCGCTGGCGAAGGGTTCGACGAGCATCCACGTGCCGTCGGGATGCAGCGACTCGTGGACGTGGGCCGACGCACCGATCGGATCACCCATATCGTGCAGGCAATCGAAGAACGCCACGAAGTCGTAGTTGGTCCCGGGGTATTCCTTCGCTTTGGCGACCTCGAACCGGACGCGGTCGGACACACCGGCTTCCGCCGCGCGCTGGCGGGCACGCTCGATCGACGGGCCGTGGTAGTCGAAGCCGAAAAAGGTCGACATGGGATAGCATTGCGCCATCAGGATCGTCGACGCCCCATGCCCGCAGCCGACGTCAGCCACCTTCGCTCCACTTCTGAGCTTTGCCTCCACACCGTCGAGCGCCGGAATCCAAGAGGTCGTCAAGTTGGCCCTGTAGCCCGATCGGAAGAAGCGCTCCGTGCCTTCGAACAGATCCGGATCATGTTCGTGCCAGCCAAGACCCTTGCCGGTGGTGAACCCTTCCGCAACTTTCGGCGCCGCCTTCATCGCTGCGGTCATCGCCTGGAAACCGCCCAACACGAACGCCGGGCTGGTTTCGTCGGCGAGTGCCACCGCCTGCTCGGGCGACAGGAAGTAGCGGCCGCTCGCAGTGTCGTAGGAGAGATATCCGGCTGCCGCTTGCGCGTTCAGCCATTCGCGCACGTACCGTTCTGCCGTTCCGGTGCGCTTTGCCAACTCGGCCGGCGTCAGCGGGGGCGCGCTGGCCATAGCCTTGTACAGCCCGAGCTTGTCACCGATGACGACCAGCGCTGCAGTCAATGCGGAACCCAGGTCTCCAACCGCCCTCCCGACAAACTCCTCCAACTTGGCTTGGTCGACAGCCATGCTCGCACGCCTCCCGCGATCGTTGTACTCAGGTCTGAGTGCTCCAAGCCTTTCCGGCTGTCAAGACCACCGGATCTCTTCTTCCGGCTGAACGTCATTCCAATCAACCTGGCACCGCTGCGGGAGCCCGCGAAGGCATCTTGCCGCTCGCACGTCACTGCCGCCACCGCAGGTGCCGTTGTAGGGCACAACGAGCTGTGCCGGGCTCTGGCAGCGTGACTCCAGCAGAAAGTCCCACGGTAGCCAGCACGTAAAGCGTGAAACGTAAAGGCTCCTACGTTTTACGTGTCATCTCCACTTTCACACCCAGCGCGGCTGCACATCCATCGGAATCCCCAGCGCACGCTTGCCGATCATCTCCAGCAGCCAGGAATGTGTGAACGGATGCAGCGTGCCGGCACGCACGTCGCGGTAGTAGCGCTCAAGCGGGTAGCGGCGGAACAAGCTGGGGCCGCCGACGGCTTGCATCGCCTTGGTCACCACGTCGAGGGCGGCATTGGTGGCGAAGTACTGCGGGGTCGTGACCTTGGATAGTGTGTCGTCACCGAAGTCGGCGCCGTGCGCCAGCTCGGCGGCAGTCTTGTAGATCAACGCGCGCGCCGCTGCGAGGCCCATCGCCATCTCGGCCACGCCGAACTGGATGCCAGGCAGATGCGCGATGGGGCTCGCCAACGGGTGCAGCTTGCGTTGCTTGACGTAGTCGACGGTGAAGTTGAACGCGGCGGCGGCGATGCCGGTGTACACCGACGCAATGCCGAGGGCGTACCACGGCAACGCAGCGAGGCCACTCTCCACGCCTTCCCCCTCGGGACCGACCAGGCACTCCTCGGGAATGAACACGTCGGCGAACTGGATGTCGTGGCTGCCGGTCGCACGCATCGCCATCGAGTCCCATGTCTCGATGATCTCCATGCCGTCCGTGCCGCGCTCAGCCGCCAGCGTGACTGTGCCGGACACGCCTGGCTTGGAACTCCCCTCGAGCTTGGCGCTGAAGAGAAAGTACCGCAGGATGGGCGCGAGGGTGCAGAAGGATTTGCGACCGTCCACGCGATAGCCGCCGGGCACCTTGCGCGCGCGGACCGTCGGCGACAGCAGACTCGCCGTCGGCTCCGAGAGGCTGCTGCCGATCACTGCGCCTTCTTTCAGGATTGCGTCGGCGACGCGGCGCCGGAAGCTGTCGGTAAATGAGCCGAGGGCGCCGCCGCAGTTGTACAGATGCATGTTCGCCGCGAGCGCGGTCGCACCACAGCCTTGTGCGAGCTGTTCCTGCACCAGGCAGAAGTCGTAGATCGAGATGCCGCGTCCGCCCACCGCAGCGGGCAGTGTCAGTGCGAGATAGCCGGCACGATGCAGCTCGGCAAAGTTCTCGAAGGGAAAGGACGCCTCCCGGTCGTGTTGCGCGGCACGTTCACCGCATTCCTTCGCCAGAGTTTGCGCCAGCGTCACCAGTGCTTGCTGCTGCGGAGTCAGCAACGGTTGCATCGTTCATCGCGCCTCCCGTTCGGGACTGTACTGCCGATGCGCGGGCCATGCCAAGCCGCGATCCGGTTGTGATATAGGATCGCCCCGATCCGCATTGGCGGTTCACGGAGGAATTGATGGCAGGCAGGGATACGGAGTCCGGTGGGCGGGTGATCGACTTGAAGCGAATGGGCGGTGAGTGGGCGGCGGGCTCCGGCCCACGCTTCAGCAGCTTTCTGCAAAGCGGTTTCGCCCGCAAAGTCGTGCTTCCCGTTCTCCTCGCCGCGGCCGCGGTGAAAGTCCTGATGTGGTCCTGCCTGACATATGTGGGGCCGGCGGAGCTGGGGATCAAGGTCGTGCGCCTGCCGATCCTCGGGTCCCGCGGCGTGCACCAGGAGGTGTACGAACCCGGCTTCCACGTCGTCCTCAAGATCTTCGACATCGAACGCATGTACCTCTTCCCGCGGGATCTCCAGGTCCTCGACCTGACCAGTGCGCGGGAAGAGGCGGCGCGCGAGGCGAGCGTCAGCAAGGCGGCGCATATTCAAACCTCCGACGGCTTCTTCGTCGACGTCGACGTGAGCATCCTCTACAACATCGTCAATCCCTACCTCGTCTTCACCCGGCTGGGCACCGGCCGCTTGTTCGAAACCAACGGCATCGTCCCGAAGGCCGAGCCGGTGCTCAAGCAAGCGCTCGGCGAGCTGACGACCGAGGAGTTCTACAACAGCCCGATGCGCTCGGCGAAGGCGCAGCTGGCCACCGACCTGCTGAACCGTGATCTGGCCGAGTACGGCCTCAAGGTCGATCAAATCCTCATACGCTACTTCCGCTACACCGAGGAGATTCAGAAGAACATCGAGGAACGCAAGCTCAAGGACCAGCTCGTCTTCAAGAACCAGGCAGAAGGGCGGGCCGCCACCGAAGGCGCCAAGTTGAAAAAGATGATTCAGGAAGGCCAGGCGGCGGTCGACATCAAGCTGCAGGAGGGCCGCGCGTACATCACCACCAAGGACGCCGAACGCGACTTGTACGTGCGCCGCAAACGCGCCGACGCCGATCTGCTCGTCAAGCTCGCCGAGGCCAAGAAGACACAGCTGCGCAACGACGCGCTGCAAGGCGCCGGCTCCGATCGTATGGTCGGCCTCAAGCTGGCCGACGCTTACAAGGGCATCGAGCTGCTGGTGCTGCCGAGCGACGGCCCCAACGGCGTCAACCCGCTCAACGTCGAGCAGACCCTCAAGCTGTTCGAAGTCAAGAAGTAGGAGACCCTGATGCGCACGCTCGCCATCATCATTTTCGTAGCGCTCCTCGCCGCCTTCGTGTTCTACCCGCACACCACCGGCCCGACCGAAGTGGGCGTACGCACGGTGAAGTGGAGCTTGCTCGGCAAGAAGGGGGTGGAGGATCGTGTCTACGAACCCGGTGCCGTCTACTTCTTTCCGGCGGTGCTCAACGACTGGAACACCTTCGACACCAAGCTGGTCAACATCGAGATGACCCACGACGCGTCGCGCGGGGACAAACCCTACCGCGACGACCTGCTGTTCAAGACCATCGACGGCAACGACATCAGCCTCGACGTCATCGTCTCCTACCGCATCGACCCGCAGAAGGCGCCGTACATCCTGCAGTACGTGGCGGGTGACAACTTCGAGCTGAAGGACAAGGTCGTGCGCACCATCGCACGCAGCCGCCCGCGCGACGTCTTCGGCGAGCTGAAGACCGAGGAGTTCTACGTCTCCGACAAGCGCGACGAGAAGGCGGAGGTGGCGAAGAGGGCGCTGAACGATCTGCTCAACCCGTACGGCGTGATCGTCGAGCGCGTCTCGACCAAGGACTACCGCTTCAACCCACACTACCAGAAGGCCATCGAGGACAAGAAAGTCGCCGAGCAGGTTGCCGAGCAAAACAAGTCGGCGACCAAGGCAGCGCAAGAGGAGTATTTGAAGAAGCTCGAAGACGCCAAGGGTGAGGTGAACAAGATGGTGGCCGAAGCCGACGGGCGCTTCAAGCAAGCGCAGATCGAGGCCGACGCCTACTACGAGAAGCAGGAGCGCATCGCCGCGGCGACCGAAGCCGAGGGCGTCGCCGAGGCCAAAGGCATCACCGAGATGAACAAGGCGCTCGCCGGTAGCGGCGGCGAGGTGATGGTGAAGCTGAAGCTCGCCGAGGCCCTCGAGGGCAAACGCATCCTGCTGCTGCCGCTCTCGGGTTCGGGGATGGACATCAAGACGACGAACATCAACCAGCTGCTGCAGACCTACGGCGTCCGCAGCCTGGCGCCGAGCAGCGACGAGCAGAAGTAGAACCCCCCAAACCTTCCATCGGTTGACTAACCTTAGCTAGACCCCTATGGGACACCCATGGATATGGTGAACGTTCACGAAGCCAAGACCCACCTTTCACGGCTCCTCCAGCGTGTCTCGCGCGGGGAGGAGATCGTGATCGCGAAGGATGGGCAGCCGATTGCGAAGCTGATCGCCGTGTCGCCGACGCAACGGCAGCCTGGCCGGCTCAAGGGAAAGATTCGCATGGGTAAGAACTTCGACGCACCGCTGCCACGGGGGATCGCGAAAGCTTTCGGCATGACCGCGAAATGAGGTTATTGCTGGACACGCACGCGTTCCTCTGGTGGCTCGGCGACGCCCCGCAGCTATCTTCAGCAGCACGCGAGGCGATTCGCAATCCACAGGCGCTTGTTCACGTGAGCGCGGCGAGCATCTGGGAGATCGGCATCAAGGCAAAGCTCGGGCGGCTTGACATCCAGGACAGTGACTGCGCTGCCGAAATCGAGGCCAATGGATTCGTCGAGCTGGCAATTACGGCGCGCCACGCACAGAGCGCTGGCGCGCTCCCCCTCCACCATGATGACCCCTTCGATCGGATGCTGGTCGCGCAAGCCCAGCTGGAGGACCTGGTCCTCGTCACCCGTGACCGCCATCTGCGTCGCTACGGCGCGCAACTCTTGGTGACCTAGCCTTGAAGTGACGCACGCAGATCGACGCTAGCAGCCGACGATGCTCACGCAACCGGCCGTGGGCCCGCTGTCCGCTGTCGATTGCGCTTGTCCCCGATCGACCACCTTCGTAAAGGAGACAACCCCCATGAAGTACCTGTGCCTGGCCTACTACGACGAGAAGAAGTTCGAGACGCTGACCGAGGCCGAGATGGCCGCGATCGCGCGCGACTGCGGCCCCCTGGACGAGGAGCTGCAACGCAGCGGCCACCTGCTGGAGGTCGGTTCGCTCGCCGCGACCAAGGACTCCGTGAGCCTGCGGCCGCGCCACGGCAAGGTCACCGTCACCGACGGTCCGTATGCCGAGACCAAGGAACAGCTCGGGAGCTACTTCCTGATCGAAGCGCGTGATCTGAACGAGGCCATCCAGGTGGCGTCGAAGCATCCGGCGGCGCGCCTCAACGAGCACCTGGGTTGGGGCATCGAGATCCGGCCCATCGAGATGTGCCGGGTCGAGGTCGCGGCGCGAAAAGTCGGGCGGTGAGCGACGATCAGCCGACCGCGCGCGGGGCCGGCGGCCACTCGTCACTTCAAGGCTAACTTGAGCGTGCGGCGCTTAGTTCGCCCTCGCCCCGCGCGCCTATACTTGCGCTCAGGGACACGATCGGTCACCGCGACGCCGATTCCGGCTTGATCTCCTTGGCGGTGTCGCCGATCGCGGCGTCAATCGTCGCCGCGATTACATCGATCTCCTTCGGCGTGACGATCAGCGGCGGGCAGACGACGACGGTGTCGGCGCTGGCGCGGATAATCACGCCGCGCGCCAGCGCCGCCGCGCGGATGCGCGCCGCCACGTTCCACTCTCCCGGCAACGGCTCCTTGCTCGTCTTGTCGCGCACCAACTCGATGGCGCCCATGAGACCCGCGGTGCGCACCTCGCCGACGATGTCGTGGCGCGACAGCGCATCGAGGCGGCGCTTGAAGTGCGGCGCCAGCTTGCGGGCACGCGCAATCAGCCCCTCGCGCTCGATGATGTCGAGGTTGGCGAGCGCCGCGGCGCATACCGCCGGGTGCCCGGAATAGGTGAAGCCGTGGTGCAGCGCGAAGTCAGGACCCGCATCGAGGAGGGTCTGATACACCGACTCCTTCACGATCACCCCACCGAGTGGCAGATAACCACTGGTGACGCCTTTGGCGAAGGCGATCATGTCTGGGACCGCCTTCCAGCGTTCGATGCCGAAGCGCGTGCCCAGGCGGCCGAAGCCGGTGATCACCTCGTCGGCCACCATGAGCACCTCGTGCTTGTCGCAGATGGCGCGGATGCGCTCGAAGTAGCCGGGTGGCGGCACCACCACGCCCCCGACGCCCTGCACCGGCTCGGCGATGAACGCCCCGATCGTGCTGGCGCCTTCGCGTTCGATGATGCGCTCGAGCTCATCGGCACATGCCAAGGCGCATCGCGGATAGGCCAGGCCGAGCTCGCAGCGGTAGCAGAACGGGCGCGGCATGCGGACGACGCCCGGCAGCAGCGGCTCGTAGTACGTGTGGAAGTACGGCAAGCCGGTGAGGCTCGCCGCACCGGTCGAGGAGCCATGGTAGGCACGGTTCAGCGCAACGATCTTGATCTTGTCGGGACGCTGGCGCAGCCGCCAGTACAGCCGCACCAGGCGGATGACGGTTTCGTTCGCTTCGGAGCCGCCTGAAGTGAAAACGACACGCGTGAGCCCCTTCGGTGCCATCTTGGCGATGCGCTCGGCAAGCTGCTCGGCGGGCTGCGACGCAAATCCGAGCAGCGTCGGCGCGTACTCGAGCTGGCGCATCTGTGCGGCGACGGCACGGGCGATCTCGGAGCGGCCATGTCCGACGGCGACATTCCACAGCGACGCCAGCCCATCGAGGTACTTGCGCCCCTGCGCGTCCCACACGTACACCCCCCGGCCCTTCACCAGACGCAGCGCGCCGTGCTGCTCGACGCTCGCCGGCGATGCGAACCCGCAGATGAGATGCCGCGCGCGACGGCCCGGCCGCTGCGGCTTGGAGGCGTGCCGCCGCATCAGCTGGCCGGCGGCGCGGTCGCTGTCGGCGCGGGAGCGACGGTGAGATTGTCGTAGCGAGCGAACTCCTGGCTCCCTGCGAACACGAGGATCGCGAGCACCGCAAGGATGACCAAGATGTCGACGAGACTCAGACCCCGCATCGTACGCCTCCGGCGGGCCTTATAGAGAAATCGCCACGCAGCGGCAAACGCTGGCGGCCGCCAGCGCACGGCGTGAACCGCGCACCGTCAGCCGAGGACCGACAGAAAGTGACGCAGCAGGTCGTCGCGAATGTGATCCGGCAACTCGTCGTCCGTCAGTCGCGATAGATCGCTGCGATACCAGCTGCAGTCGCGCACGTAGTAGTAGGAGAAAACCCGATCGTAGGCGATGCAGGCCGTCAGGGCGTAGTCACCGCTGCGCGTCGCAATGACGGTGCGATCATCGGCGAGGTGGAAGCAGCCGTCGTGCATGGCACGGAAGAGATTGATGCGCAGACCAACGTATCGCCGCAAACACGACCAGCGTGCTTCTAGCGAGTGTTGGCTCATTCCCCCTTTCCTCTCGCGCCCAACGACAACGACCTAGTCCCTTGTGTGAAAGTATGCTACCCAGTTTGCAGCTCGGAAATCAAGGAATTTCCCATGGCATCAGCGCCCACGACTCGCGAACCCGTGCGCTTCTTTCTCGAGCGCTTCGGCCTCGACCAACGCACACTCGAACAGATCGTTGGCAATGCCATCGCGCGGCGCGCCGACTATGCGGATCTCTACTTCGAGTTCCGCACCGTGCAGAGCCTCAGCCTCGAAGAAGGTATCGTCAAGACGGCGAGCCAGCACGTCGCGCAGGGCGTTGGCGTGCGCGTCGTCGCCGGCGATAAGACAGGCTATGCCTACTCCGACGACGTCACCGTCGACAGTCTCCAGCTGGCAACGCGTACCGCGCAGGCGATCGCACAAGAAAGTGGCGAGACGCATGCCGTCGCCGTCAGCGAGACGCGGCCGCGCCACGACCTCTACACGCTGCAGCAGTCGCCGGTCGACGCGCCGCTGGCCGACAAGGTGGAGTTGCTCAACCGCATCGACATCGCCGCGCGCCGCCAGGACGCGCGCATCAAGAATGTCATGGCGTCGATCGGCGTCGAGCAGAAGCTGGTGCTGATCGTCAGCTCCGCCGGCTGGGTCGTCGGCGACGTGCAGCCGCTGGTGCGCCTGAACGTGACGTGCATCGCCGAGGAAAACGGTAACCGCCAGCAAGGGACGTACGGCGGCGGCGGCCGTGTCGAGTATGGCTTCGTCCTCGACGATGAGCGCTACTTGCGCTTCACGCACGCCGCGGCCGCTCAGGCGCTGCGCAACCTGCGGGCGATCGATGCGCCCGCCGGCACCATGACGGTGGTCCTGGGTCCGGGGTGGCCGGGGGTGCTGTTGCACGAAGCAATCGGCCACGGCCTTGAAGGCGACTTCAGCCGCAAGAAGACGTCGGCGTTCTCCGAGTTGCTTGGCAAGCAAGTCGCGTCACCACTGTGCACCGTGGTCGACGACGGCACAATCGCCAATCGCCGTGGCTCCCTCAACGTCGACGACGAGGGAACACCCACGAGCCGCACGGTCTTGATCGAGAAGGGCATCCTGCGCGGCTACCTGCAGGACCGCCTCAACGCGCGCTTGATGGGCATGCCGCTCACCGGCAACGGCCGGCGCGAGAGCTTCGCGCACATGCCGATGCCACGCATGACCAACACCTTCATGCTCGCCGGCGAGGCGACTCCCGACGAGATCATCCGCTCCGTCGACCGCGGCCTCTACGCCGCGTACTTCGGCGGCGGGCAAGTGGATATCACCAATGGCAAGTTCGTCTTCTCGGCAAGCGAAGCCTACCTCATCGAAGGCGGCCAGGTCACCCAGCCGGTGAAGGGGGCGACGCTCATCGGAAACGGACCGGATGTCCTGAAGCGCATCAGCATGGTGGGTAACGACCTGCAGCTCGACGAAGGCATCGGCACCTGCGGGAAGGACGGGCAGTCCGTGCCAGTCGGCGTCGGGTTGCCGACGATCCGCATCGACGGCCTGACGGTCGGCGGCACCCATGCCGCTTGAACACGCGCCCCACCATGAGCAATCAACCTCTAACAGAGACCGCTGAGCTATTGCTGGCAGCGGCAAAGCGACATGGCGCGACGGCCGCCGATGTCGTCGTCGCCGAGAGCAGCTCACTCGACGTCGGGGTGCGCCTCGGTGACATCGAAAAGCTGAAACAGGCACATCAAAAGCATCTCGGCTTGCGGGTCTTCATCGGCGAGCGCTCCGCCATCACCTCGAGCGCCGATTTCTCGCGCGACGCGTTGGAGCGACTGGGAGAAGATACCTGTGCGCTGGCGCGCATCACGGCGCCGGATCCGTTCTCCGGCCTTCCCGACGCTGCCGAGTTGGCGACGGCGGTACCAGACCTGGATCTGTACGATCCCGAGGTCGAGTCGTTCACGGCCGAGCGCGCGTTGGAATGGGCAAAGGCAGCGGAGCACGCGGCACTAAGTGCCGATACGCGTATCACGAACTCCGAGGGCGGTGAATGCAACGTCTCAACCAACCACGTGCTGTACGCGTCGAGCCTCGGCTTTCGTGGTGACTATCGCGACTCGGGTGCCTCACTCGCCGTCGTTCCCATCGCGTCGCAGAACGGAGCGATGCAGCGCGACTACTGGTACTCCGCACAGCGCACGCTGGCGCGGCTGGAAGCGCCTGCGGCAATCGGCCGCAAGGCGGCGGAGCGCGTGCTGCGGCGACTCAACGCCCGCCCGGTGCCGACGTGTGAGGTCCCGGTCATCTTCGATCCTGAAATGGCCGGCGGCCTGCTGCGCCACCTCGCCGCCGCCGTGTCGGGATACGCGCTCTACAAAGGCACGTCGTTCCTCATCGGCAAGCTCGGCGAACGCATCGCCCCCGAGTCCGTCACCGTGGTCGACGACGGCACGCTGCCGGGCGCGTTGGGCTCGAAGCCGTTCGACGGCGAGGGGTTGGCGACGCGGCGCACGGTCGTGGTCGACCGCGGCGTCCTCAGCAGCTACCTTTTCGATGCCTACTCGGCGCGCAAGTTGCGGAGCCGCAGCACCGGCAACGCCGCGCGCTCGGTCGGCAGCGCACCGCAAGTCGCTCCGACGAACTTCGTGCTGCAGGCGGGCACGGTGTCGCCCGCCGAGATCATCAAGTCGGTGTCGTCGGGCCTATACGTCACCGAGCTGATCGGCTTCGGCGTGAACCCGGTCACCGGCGACTACTCCCGCGGCGCCGTTGGGCTGTGGATCGAGAACGGCGAGTTGGCGTACCCGGTCGAAGAGATCACCATCGCCGGCAACTTGCTGGCCATGTACCAGAACATCGAAGCCATCGGTAACGACCTCGACCTGCGTCACGCGGTGGCAGCACCGACAATCAAGATCGCCCGCATGACAGTCGCAGGGAATTGACGATTGGCTCCTTGAGTCATGGGCTCATTGGCCTCGCCCAATGGACTAACGAATCAATGGACCGATCCGTCAATTCTCCGTATAATCGGCGGCCATGTGGCGTGGGGTGGTTGGTTGCGTGGTGGCCGCAGCGTGCCTGAGCGGTTGCGGATTGATTTTCGGGCGGTCGAAGCCCAGCCAGCAAGCTTCACGCACCGTCGAAGTGGGAACGGCGTCGTGGTACGGGCCCGGTTTTCACGGCAACCGCACCTCGAGCGGGGAGGTTTACGATCAGAATGACCTCACCGCCGCGCATCCCACCCTGCCGCTGGGTACGCACGTCGCGGTCACCAATCTCCAGAATGGCCGCACGGTGGAAGTGCGCGTCAATGACCGCGGACCCTTCGCAAAAGGCCGCAGCATCGATCTGTCGTACGCCGCGGCGCGCAGTATCGGCATGCTCGGTCCCGGGACGGCGCCCGTACGCATCGAGGTGCTCGGTGCTGAGCAACCGCAACTGGTGGCCGCTGCGTACACGATCCAGGTGGGCGCCTTCGTCGATCGCACCAACGCCATGCGACTGAAGGACACACTGGACAAACGCTTCGACGGCGTCTACGTCGCCACACAGAACGGCACCACCGGTCAATACTATCGGGTGCGCGTCGGCCGCTTCAAACAGCGTGACGCGGCGATGGCGTTTGCGCGGTCGGTGACGCCGATGGGCCTGTCGGCAATCATCGTGGAAGATGGCGCGGTCCCCTGAAGGCGCACGCCGCACGTGAGCGCACGTCGCTACCAGCCGGTCATCGAAGGGCTGGCACTGCTGGTGGTTACCTTTCCGCTCGCGGTCGGCCTGCATGTCTCCACCTTGTGGTTCGTGGCGCCCTTGCTGATCATCAGCTTGGGCAAGCGGCCGTACGCGGACTACGCGCTGACCCTGCAGCAACCTGGCGGCATCGGTTTTCATGCGCTGGTGTCGGTAGCGGTCTTCGTTCCCTACATCATCGGGCACTACCTGCTGGCGCACTGGTGGTTCGGTGCGCGCTTCACGTTGCGGCTGCCGCCGGAATTGCTACGCAGCGCCGTTGACCAGCTACTGTTGATCGGCTTGCCCGAGGAGTTCTTCTTTCGGGGGTACCTACAGACTCAGTTTGATCAGGTGTGGAAGCGGCCCTATCGACTCTTCGGCGCCAACTGGGGGATCGGACTGCCGGCGGCGGCGGCGCTGTTCGCGTTGTGTCACGTCTTCTTCGGCGGTGCGGGCCGTCTCATCGTATTCTTCCCCGGTTTGCTCTACGGCTGGCTGCGCGTCCGGACGGGGACGATCGCTGTACCGGCGCTCTATCATGCGTTCAGCAATTTGCTGATGCAGACCATGCTCCTTAGCTTGTCAGCCTAA
>DATKMS010000452.1:0-7553 GCA_035541735.1 Candidatus Margulisiibacteriota bacterium | reverse complement strand
GTCGGCCTCGGGGTGGCACGCGCCGCCGTGCTGTATGTCCGCGGCGTGCATGTGGTGGCCATCGATTGGCAGCGGTCGCTGTGGGAGCAGTTGGCGGACGCGCTCGCCATCGTCGTTATCCTTTCATGGGCCTACGAGGCCGTAGCGTATTCGTGGCCGCTCCGGGGCCACATCCTCCCCGCATGGCTGGCACCCATCGTTGTCGACTCCACGGTGGTCAAGATCTTGGGCATGATGGCTGCGTGCGCTGGATTGTTGATCTTCGCACTTGCGTTGTGGGCATTCGCCGATTCCTGGCGCATCGGTATCGATCGGAATACGGCCGGCGCGCTGGTCACCCGCGGTATCTTCGCGTGGACCCGCAATCCGATCTATATCGCCCTCGATTTGATCGCCTTCGGCACGTTCCTCCTACAGGGCCGCGCAATCTTCCTGGTGCTGACACTCGCTCTAGCGGGCCTGCTCCACTACCAGATTGTCCGCGAGGAGAGGTACCTCGCCGGGGCGTATGGTGATGCCTATCGCGCCTATTGCGCAGGCGTGGGGCGGTACCTGCCTAAAATTGATACGTCAGCCGCACGAGCGACTCCGAGCGGCCGCGGTTGAAGCCGCCGAGGCTCCAGGATTCGAACGCCGGCGGTATGCCGGGGAGAACAAAGTAGTTCTGGCCGACACGCACGATGAAATCGTTGGTCAGGAAGTAGTCGAGCGTCCAGCCGATGTACATGTTGTAGGTGTTCACCGGGTCGAGGCCATACGACACGGTCGGGACGATCGAGCCCCCGCCGTAAAAGGTAGTCAGCAGGAGCGTGGCGATGGCTTCCCATTCATGGATGTGGTCCTGGCTCGGGACCTGCGGGTCGACATTGCCGATGAACGATGGCTCCTTGTGGATGAGGTAGTGCCAGAAGAACTGGCCGGTCAGGAAGAACGTGCTGTTGCGGTTCAGGAAGCGGATCCACGTCGGACGATCGAAGGCGATCATGCCCTTCCACATGTCGCGTCGGGTGATGTCGAACAGCTGATTCCTGAAGAGAGGGACCGGTGACGGTTTGGCGGTATCGGAGAAGGGAACGCCGAAGTCGTAGATCGTTTCCAACCGATACACCGTCTGCGTGTACTCCTCATCGGAGTAGTTCAGCGAGAAACCCGCGGTGTTGATGTAGTATGCGATGAACTCGGCCGGTATCTGGTGCAGCCTCGCCGCCTCGCTGATCTCGGCTCGGGTTCGCACGGCCCGGACCGGCGCATAGTTGGTGCCGTCGTCACCCGCCCAGCGCCCATAGAAGTAGTTCAAGGTGAACTGGATCCCCTGTGGCGTGACGGCGCTGACGCGGACGCCGAGCTGGCTGTTGCCGCCGGGGTTGCGCGTGTAGTCGCCTTGATTGAAGAGCGTCGTGCCGCGAAACAGGCCCGTGAATCCCAACCCGTTCGGCGGCGGGCCGATGAGGCCGTTGAGCGGGTTCGTGCTCGGAATGCCCCACGGGTACTCCGGCATGAAGCCCTGCTTCGCCGGCTGCCAATCGCCCGGGTCCCAGTACGTCTCCACGAACGCGTCGGAGAGCGGCCCGACGTAGCCCAGGCGCCACAACGCTTTGATCATCCACAGCGGCCGTCGCAGGTCGTCCCAGGACTCGTAGAGCTGGTGCCACGTCAGGTCGAGCGGGTTGGCGCGGTCGAGCATGCGGAAGTTGTCGCTTTCCCCCCACACGATCTGCTGGCGTCCGAGGCGCAGACTGAGGGGCACGTCGCGGAAGTCGACGTCGAGGAATGCCTCGCGCAGGACGTTCTCGTATTTCAAACCGTCACGGACATTGCTGGGCAGACTGTTCAGGCTGCCGGTGGAGCGGCCGAGGATGTCGTGCAGGTTTCCCCCGGGTGCGAGGTCGTACGCCGAGTCGTAGACGCCGCGGTAGAGCAGGAACAGGTGCGAGCTGCGAATCCATGGCACCGTGAACTTGTCGACGGCCTTGCCATCCTTCAGCCAATCGTAGTCGAGCCGCAAGCGCAGCGTGTTGCGGTTCTGGATGAGCTGATACTTGTCGATGTCGGGGTTGCGAATCAGCGTTTGCGACTGCAAGTTGCCGGTAACCTGCATCGGCCCGTAGGCGGGCAACGCGTTGGCGGCGCGCGCGGCGAGCAGGACGACTGCGATGAGGCTCCACTGCCGTCGTGCCGCACCGGGCGTCATCGTCCCGCTTCGATCAGATGTGCAACGGTGAAATGCTCTTCGAGGATGCCCGATTTCTCACCGCCCACGTTGAAGAGTTCCTCCTCACCGGTGACGGAAGCCTTCGTCGGCGTCCACGAACGCGTGGCGTGTCGCAGCTGTATGTCGACCATGACGAAGCTCGGATTGAAGAGCTGCTCGTCGGGGTAGACGGTGACGTTGGGATCGGCCGAGGCGCGATCGGCGGCGCGCCACTGGTTGATCCACAGCTTCCACAGCTCACCGGCGTGGTCGTATGCGTCCATGTACAGCACGGAGTGGGTTTCCTTGTCGATGTAGAGGATGCGCTTCGAGAAGGCGTACTGCGGCAGCTTGGAGATCCCCTCGATGACGTACACCTGCCGCGGCTCCCAGACGTCGCAGAAGGCGAAATCGCCCTTACCGGGGCACCATTCGACCGGGCTGTGCTGTGAGTGGAACGAACCCAGCATCTGCTTCTCGCCGAGGAAGCGCCAGCTCATCCAGGCGATGTTGCCCGAGTAGCCGTAGTAGCTGTCGAGATCCGTATCTTGGCCGAACACGGAGTCGCTCCGCTGCACGGTCGACAGTCGCCGCACGCGTCGCAGCGCAGGCGTGTACAGCCACGTGCGATCCTGCTCCTCGATGTCGATGAAGCGGTAGCTCAACGAGCCGACGCCCTTGAGGTCGAGGGGGGTCAGGATCGGGCCGGTCAGCTCCTTGTAGCGGATGCGCTCCGGGTTCGGTAACTCCGGTTTCGGGTCCACGTAGAGCCGGCCGTTGTAGAACAGCCGGCCGAAGTCGCGCACCGTGTAGTTGCGCTCGACGGTCATGCCGCCATCCGGGTTCAGCAACCCGGTGTCGGCAGCGAAGTTGCGCCAGGTGTAGTCGTCGGTGAAGTATGGTCGGTAGTAGTAGTTCCACATGATCTTGCTGGCGACGTCGGGATCGTTCAGATCGATGGACGGGAAGGGGAGCCCGGCAACGTAGCCCTCGAGCCGCAGGCCATTCTCAGCCAGGCGGACCTGGCCGGCATGCTGCTCGGTGGCGGCGCTGTATGCCTTCGGAACGACGATGCGTTTGTACGGGCCGATGGTCAGATTCATCCCACGTTGGATGCACCACAGGACGCCCGGAGAGACCTGATCGGCGATGCTGTTGGCGTTGGCTGCGGTGATCACGTCGCCGGGGCCGACGGCGCGTGCGCCAGCCGGCCCGGTGACCAGAGGGAGGAGGAGGGCGATGACATGCGCCACGGAAGGACGGTGCGAGCGCATACCGGAAGAGGCTGCAAGGCATGTGCCCCTGGTGCAGCACCGGTGAATTCCTCGCTAGAAGCGGGCACCCGCCGTCCCGGATTCCCGTCGCCGGGAATCCTTAGCGTGCATGAGCGAGGCGCTTGGGCGACAGGCACGCAGGCAGGGTTGATCGAGACCTCCGCGGCCAATAAGGTGCGCACCGCAATGGCAAACGACCCATTCATTCAGTTTCAGCACTGGTTTAGCCAAGCGCAGCGCGCCGGGATTCGGCTGCCGGAGGCGATGGCGCTGGCTACTGCCGATGCCCAGGGAAGGCCGTCGGTGCGTTTTGTCCTCCTGAAGAGCGCGGACGAACGTGGCTTTGTGTTCTTTACCAACGCGAGCAGCCGCAAGGGGGCTGAGCTGCGTGACAACCCGCACGCCGCGCTGGCGTTCTATTGGGACGAGATTCTCAAACAGGTACGGGTGGACGGCCGGGTCGAGGCGGTTGCACCGTCGGAGGTCGACGCCTACTGGACGACGCGGCCGCGTGAGAGCCAGCTCGCGGCGCGCGCCTCACGCCAGAGCGCGCCAATCAAGAACCACGCCGAGCTGCTCACCCGTTGGGAGGCGCTGCGGCACAGGTATCGGGGCCGGGATGTCCCGCGTCCGGCCGGCTGGGTCGGCTACCGCGTCGTGCCCGATGCGATCGAGTTCTGGACCCACCGCGATCACCGCCTGCACGAGCGCGAGCTGTACGTGCGCACGCGGTCCGGGTGGACGCGTCGAATGCTGCAGCCGTGAAGGGAGCAAGAACGCACGCATGCGTCTCCTCTGCTTCCAGGCGAAACGCTTCTGGTGGAAGACCTTCGAAAAGACGCTCGCCGAGGCGCCGACCCAGGAGGTCGCGGCGGAGGTGCGCGACGCGGTGGTGGCGTTCATGCACGTGGAGGTGGGCGACACCGACCCGGAGCGCGAGTCATCGGTGTTTCGGCAGGCGCTGAAGCACCTCAAGTGGCTGGCTAACAAGCGCGACCTGCGGGTCGTCGTCCTGCACTCGTTCACCCACCTCGGTGGCGACAGTGCGCCACCGGCCGCGGCGCACGCCCTACTCGAGCGGCTGGCGCACCGCCTGATCGAGACCGGCTACACCACGCACGTCACGCCCTTCGGCTACTTCAACGAATGGGATCTCAGCGTCTACGGCGAGAGCCTGGCGAAGGTGTGGAAGCAGATCTGAAGGGAAGTTGGGGTTGAAGCCAACCAGACCGGGCAACGGGATGACCGTTGGCCCTCCCGCAGCCTGTAGGACCAGCCTCTGTCAGCCGTGCGGCGGTTCACCGGCGTAGCGGGCGCGCGGGCGGATCTCGCGGCCCTCACGGTACTGCTCGAGGCCGTGAGCGATCCAACCGACGACACGGCCGATGCCGAGCAGCGCCAGCGGTGCGCTTGCCGGCAACTCGAGCGCCCGGCACAAGGTAACCACGCCGAAGTCGATCGTCGGCTGCTGGTTCATCAACTCGCGCACGGCATCGGTGAGTGCCAGCGCCAGTGTGACCTCGGGTGACTTCGGGCGCTGCGTGGCGATGAGTTGCATGAGCAGCGCGCCGCGCGGATCCCCGTCGGGATAGAGCGGATGACCGAAGCCCGGCATGCTTTCGCCGCGGCGCAGTCGTGCGACGATGGCCCGCCGGGCGCCGCGCGGATCACCGGCCTCCTGCAGCAAACCTGCGGCGCGCTCGCAGGCGCCGCCGTGCTTGGTACCCTGCAGGGCGGCGAGCCCCGCAGACACCAAGGCATAGGGCGTCGATCCGGCGGAGGCCACGCAGCGCGCCGTGAAGCTCGACGGGTTCAGACCGTTGTCCGCATAGAGCACCAGGGCTGCCTGCAGCAGCGCCGCAACGTCCGGCTGGTGTGCCGCCCAACGCCGCTGCAGCACCTGCGCAACCGGTGTGCGCGTCGGGCGACTGCCGACGACCACGGCTGCGAGCAGGCGTAGGATCTTGGCGCCGGTGCGCTGCACGGACTCGGGCCGCAGGTCGTACGCGAACGCGTCGTGCGCCGCGACCACCGGCAGCACCAGCTGAAAGGCTTCCAGTGGCGGGAGCTTGCCGGCGACACGCGTCAGCGTGCTCCACTCGGGCGGCAGCGGCGCGACCACGGCGTCAGGGAAGGGCGCGTGTAGATCGCCCATCCACAACAACGCCGCAACCTCTTCGAGGCTGGACGTCGTCGCCAGGCCGACGACGTCACGCCCGCCGTAATACAGCCGCCCGCCCTGAATCACCGAGAGCCGCGACTCCAGCACCGGCAGCCCCCAGTGCAGCGCCTCCTCGGCGCCCTTCGCCGGGTCGCGCCGGTGCGCCTTGCGCTGCTTGAGCAGCCAGATGTCCTCGGCCAGGTAGCGGCGGCGCCGCGTGCGCCCTTCCGCCTCCGAGCGGATCAAGCCGCGGCTCACGTAGGCGTACAGTGTCGGGATGTTGACCCCGAGCTCCGCCGCCGCCTGCTCCGCTGACAGAAACGTCGCCATGCCTGCCTCTGATCTATGCGATGTTGATTCAGTTCTCAATAGATTGATTGCATAGTCAAGATTGACACTATTGCGTACACATTGCAGGATTCGCTGAACGGGAGGTAAACCATGACGATTACACGGGGGCTCGAAGGAGTGGTCGTGACGGAGACGCGGCTGAGCGACGTGGACGGCGAGCGCGGCCGCTTGGTCATCGGCGGCGTCCCGGTCGAGGAGCTGGCGCCGCAGGCGTGTTTCGAAGACGTGCTGTTCCTGCTGTGGCACGACCGCTTCCCCACGGCGGACGAGCAGCACGCGCTGCACGCGGCGCTGGCGGCGCAGCGCTCGTTGCCGGCGGCCACGGTCGCGCTGCTGCGCGCGGCCGCGCTGCGGCGCGTGCCCTGCATGGAGGCGCTACGCATGGGGGTGGCGACGCTGAGTGCGACCGACCCATCCGCCGGCACTGCTGCGGCCGCGGGGTTGGCGGACGCCATCGGTCTGGTCGCCCGCTTCCCCACCGTCGTTGCCACCTACTGGCGGCTGCGCCACGGGCGTGAGCCGATCGCCCCCGACGCCGAGCTGGGGCACGCGGCGAACTACCTGTACATGTTGAGCGGTACGCACCCGGACGTGGCGGCGGTGCGGGCGCTGGAGACGTATTTGACCACGGTCATCGATCACGGCATGAACGCGTCGACGTTCACGGCCCGCGTCATTGCCAGCACGCGCTCCGACATGGTGTCGGCGCTTGTCGGTGCGATCGGCGCGCTCAAGGGTCCCCTGCACGGCGGCGCGCCCGGGCCGGCGCTCGACATGGTGTTCGAGATTCAGGCGCGTGCGGCGCTCAGCCGGCGGAGCATTGCCGAAGAGGCCGAGGAGTGGATCCGGGCCGCCGTCACCGGCGGCGCGCGTATCATGGGGTTCGGCCACCGCGTCTACAAGGTGCGTGACCCGCGTGCCGAGGTGCTCGCCGCCGCCGCGACGCGGCTGTTCGACGGCCTCACCGACGCGCGCCTGTACGCCGACGCGCGCTGCGTTGAGGAAGTCGTTCTGCGCGTGTTGCACGAGCTGAAGCCCGGACGGCGGCTGGAAACCAACGTCGAGTTCTATACCGCGTTGCTGTTGCACGGCATCGGGTTCGAGTCGGAGCTGTTCACGCCGACCTTTGCCATCGCGCGTGCGGGCGGCTGGACGGCGCATGTGTTGGAGCAGGCGGCGGAAGATCGTCTGATCCGCCCCGCGGCGGCATATGTCGGAGAGCGCGATCGCCACTGCCCAACGGCCGCGACGCCTGCCGCTCCGGCTACGCCGGCACTAGAGTGTGAGGCGGTCATGGCATAGGCGTCCACAGACAACTGATACAAGGGAGGATGACCTCATCACGTCGCGTGCAACCGCCCGGGGCGATGCCACGGGCGGCGTCTCGAATGGCGCTCTCACCGCACCTTCGAGGTCGGCGATGACCGTCGAAACCTGGTTGCTCTTCTGCGTGACGGAAACAGTTCTGTGCTTCACGCCCGGTCCCGCAGTGTTGACCGTGGTGTCGCTCGCCCTCACCGCCGGGGCACGCGCCGGCATCGGGGCTAGCCTCGGCATCCTTGCAGCAAACGCGTTC
>DATKMS010000451.1:0-4868 GCA_035541735.1 Candidatus Margulisiibacteriota bacterium | reverse complement strand
GGAGGCTTCGCCGGCCACGACGATGCGGCCATCGCCTTGGATGACGACCGCGTGCGCGGCTGCGCGCGGCCCCACGGGGTCGAACAGGCCGCCGTTGGAGCCGAACGACGTGTCCACGTCGCCCGCCCGCGCAAAGACCGGGGCGGAGTGTCCCAACAGGACCAGGACACCAACCCCCGCCGCGACCCAACACGGCAGCGTGCGCCAGCGTCGTGATAACTTCGGATCAGTCATGGCATCTCCTGAGCGGCGCTCAATCGGGGATCGACCGTCCCCGGGGTTTGTTACCTTTGCGTCCGCCTGAACAATCGTCGCCGTGTCCATGGTCACTCGTAACGCACGGCCACTGCCGGGGTGAGCCGAGCCGCCCGGCGTGCCGGCAGCACCGCGGCTAGGAGGCAAACCGCGATGGTCAGCAGCGCCAGCAGCACGGTACGTGCGCCAGGGACGTGCAGTGGGAAAATGAATCCGAAGAGCAACGGAAAGGTCGCGTCCACCCAGAGGGCGCCCTGCGCCAGGCCCGTCGCGGCTGCCAGCAGCAGACCAAGCCCGCTCAGCAGCAGGGCCTCGGTGGCGATGATGCGGTGCAGATGGCGGCGTTGCGCCCCGACGACCCGAATGGTGCCCATCTCGCGGGTGCGCGCGGCCACGCTAGCCACTAGGGTTTCCGCCAGCCCGATCAGGATCACGACCAGCATTACCGCCGCATGGATGTCCATCGCCGCAAAGGCCCGGCGCACCTGCGAAGCGAAATATTCGATCAAGTCGGAGCCGCGCAGCACGTGCACGCCGTACGGGCGGCCCAGCGCCGCGCCGATCGCCGCGCGCACGGCATCGACATCGGCCCCCGCGACCGTCCGCACGTAGGCACGCGTGATCCGCTCATCGTGCCAGTGCTGCACATAGGTGTCGCGGCTCATGACCAGCGTCCCCCGTGGCGAAGACAAGTCCGTGGTCACGCCCATGATCGGCAGAGCCAGTGAACCGTCAGGGGTATCGAGCTCCACCGTGTCGCCCAAACGGGCGTGCTGGTTCTGCATGAAGTTGCCGGACGCCAGGACGCCTGCACCCTTCGCGACGGCCTGCCACACATCCGGCGCGGCGCTCTCTGCGAGTGGCCAACGACCGAACTGGCTGGTGCTCAGTTTCGCCCGATCCTCGGCGTGAATCACGATCGGACCGTCGTGGTACGGCCACTCGATCGTGTGGACGCCGGCGACGGCGGCGACGTCGGGGACAATGCGCAGCTTGGCCAACAGGTCACCGGTAGAGGGTGCCTCGAGAAAGCCGGAGCCGATGTGGGCTGACCTCACGACGAGGTCGCTCTGGATCTCCTCCGTCACCAGATCGACCACGGCGCGCTCGAAGCTTCCCGCTAGTATCCAGAGCCACAACACCGATCCGATGCCCACGCCGATGGTCGCGACCATCAAGGCCGCGCGCCGCGGGTTCCGCATCAATTGCGTGGCGGCGAAGCGCGACGTCGGGCTTGCAAGGCGGCCGACGCCGGCCGCCATCAAGCGGCCGAGGAGATCCACCAGCGGCCGCGCCGCGAGCGCGGCCGCCACAGCGAGCAACAAACCCGCGACCAGCCCCAACAGACCCGAGTGGAACAGCAGTTGCCCCGCGATAGCGACCACCGTGAGACCGCCGACGGCGCCGCGCACTACCCAGCTCAGCCCCTGCTCTACGCCCGGTTGCTCGGCGCCGCGCCCGCGGATCGTCTCGATGATGTCCACTTGCGCGGCGCGCCACGCCGGCAGCGCGGCCGCCAGCAGGGCGGCGCCGAGTCCCAACACCGCTGCCAGCGCGAGCGCCCAGAAGGGAACGATCAACTGCCAGGACGGCGTCGCGGTGTTGAGGTTCAACGCCGAGTTGGTCGTCAGCAGGGGCAGCAGGAGCCGTGCGTAGCCGATGCCGAGCGGGATCCCCAGGCCCACTCCGACCACGCCGATGAGGAGACTCTCCTTGACCAGCTCTTGCCACATCCGGCTGCGCCTGAGGCCCACGGCGCGCAGAGTGCCCAGCTGCCAGATGCGCCCCTCGAACAGCGTGCTCAAGCTGTTGAAGGCGATGAGAAACGCCAGCGTCAACCCGCTCAGACCAAAACCGCGCAGCAGCAAGCGAATGGACCGTAAGGTGTCCTCCAGGACACCCTTCTGATGACCCGGCGTGTCCGCCCGCATGCCGGGGGGCACCACGGCGGCGATGGCGTTCGCCACGCCTGTCGCGCTCTGACCTTGTTGGAGCACGACGTCGAGGCGGTTGATGTATCCACGACGTGCGAAGGCCAGCTGCGCCGCGTACAGGTCCATAACCATGAGGTTGCCGTCGTAGAGGCGCGCCATGCCGCCCCCGTCGATCAACCCGCGAACAGTAAAGGCCTGGCGGCCCGTGGAAGTGTCCAGATCGATCCGACTACCCACGCCCAGCCGGTGCCGCCGCGCATACGCTTCGGTGAGCATCACGGCGCCGGGCAAGAACACCCGGGCGGTTGGCGCCGGGGTGTTGGCGCTCCGATGCACGCCGTAGACCTCCGCTGCACCCACATCCATGATGTCGAACGCATGGACGGCCAGCAGCTCGTTGCTGCCATCGGTGGTGAACGCCGTGGCGGCGAGCACCGCCACGACGCGCGCGACTCCGGGCACGCGCGCCACCGTGTTGATCACCTCGTCCTTGAGGAATGGCACGCCACCGTTCATGCCGACTTGCAGGTCGGCACGACCGACGGTGGCGTCGACGACGTCTTGAAACGCCCGCACCACCGACGGCCCGATGATCTCGTTGGCACACACCGACGACACACCGGAGGCCAGCGCCAGCACGGTCAGCGCAACGCGGCCGTGGTGGCCGCGCAGGCAGCGCAGCGGCATGCGCAGGCCGCACACGGCCGCCAGCCTGTGCGCCCTCATGTTACCCCCTCCAACGCTCGACAACGCATCCGGCTGCGGGGTAGGGAACAGCCGGATGCGTCGCGAGTCTCGCGAGAGGAGGAGTCATCGCGAGTCTGTCGCAACCGCCCGACAGCAATATCTGAAGCGTTGCTCATGGCTCGTGGTGCCGCATCTGGCCGTTGCCGCTGGGCACAAGCGCCGATTGCATTGCGGTGCGCGTGACCGGATCGCAGCCGTCTGCAACCGGACAATCCGGTGGAGCGGGTTCACGGGCGGCGTCATGCTGCTGGCGGCGCTCCTCCTCGATACGGCCGTCCCGCATCTGCACGATACGCTGGGCGTATGCGGCTGCGGTCAGACTGTGGGTGACCAACACGACCGTGAGCCCCTCCGCGGCGTTCAACGTCTGCAGCAGATTGAGGACACCCTCGCCGGCGTGTGAATCGAGGTTGCCCGTGGGCTCATCGGCCAGGAGCAGCCGCGGTTGTGCCACCAGGGCACGGGCGATGGCCACGCGCTGCTGCTCCCCACCCGACAACTCGGCTGGCCGGCGGCGCTGCGCCTGCGTCGGGATGCCCACTCTGGCCAGGGCATCTGCCGTTCGTGTGCGCGTCTCGCGCCGCCGCAGGCCCATGAATTCGAGCGGCAAGGCAACGTTCTCCTCGGCGGTAAAGGTCGGCAGGAGGTTGAAGCTTTGAAACACAAACCCGACCGCGCGCAGGCGCAGATCACTGCGCGCGTCGTCCGAGAGCGCTGACAGCTCGTGCCCCGCGACGCTCACACGGCCGCTGCTGGGCGTATCAATCCCCGCGATGAGATTGAGTAAGGTGCTCTTGCCACAGCCGCTCGGCCCCATGATGGCCACGAACTCCGCGGGCCAGACGCGCAGCGTCACGGCGCTGAGCGCCGGAACGCCGTGGGAGCCGTTGCCGTAACGCTTGCTGACCTGGTCGAGAACGACGGCTGCAGTCTCCATACTCATAGCGCCCACTCCATTGGCCGCTGCGGGTCGGGGATGTAGGCGCAGTGTTGGCCGGTCTTGATCGCGGTGGCGAGGTGGTAGCCGAGCGCGGCATTGTGCGCGCCCAGGCGCGTAATCGCGTCGCGGATGCGTTTGGTGACCGCCGGGCGCGCGCGCTCGGGGTCGATCGGCACACCTGCCGTTGCCAAGCCTGCCTCGCCGAGCAGCGTGGCAATCGACAAGCGCTCCCCGGGCTGCGCCAAGAGCAGCGCCAAGTACCGCATGCCCTTCACATCGCGCACCCGGCAGACGGCACCGTCGTACACAACGGTCCAGTAGTCGCCTTCCAGCCGGAAGACGTATGACGCGGCCGCGTCAGCTACCGTAGGCGGTGTTGTCGGCTGTGGGACTGATTCATCGACCGGCGCCATCACTACGTCATCGCTTCCCCCGTCGGCGGCCGTCTTCCCCCCCAAGCGCACCTGCTGCTGAAGGCCGACTGACCAAACCGGCGCACGATTTGTTGTCCGGGAGATTTCCCGTTCTACGGTTTAGGCGTGACGAACGGCGTTACAGTGTGACATTCATTGGAACACTGCAACGTAGATGACCAATATCATAATAAGTCTACTACGGTAGTCAGGAGTGCGTGGTCGTCGGCGAGCGTCCCGCCGTGAGCACCTGGGCGAAGCCGATCGAGAGTCCGTCGTCCGCGCCTTTGAGACAGCCGCGGAGCGACCGGTCTGGAAGCGGGCGCGCGTTGATTCAGCTTGTCGCCGCCTCACTCAGGCCGCGGTGGCTGCCGCAACGATTTCGAACCGCATTTACAGCGTCCACATCACCGGCCGCACCGGATCCGGTACGTAGCTGCAGAACTGGCCGGTGTTGATCGTCGTCGCCAGATAGTGCCCCAACTCCGGATGCCCGGCGCGGACCCGCTCGATGGTCTCGCGGATGCGTTTGGTGACGGCGACGCGGGCGCGCTGCGCCTGCTGCGCCACCGCACGGTT
>DATKMS010000450.1:0-14265 GCA_035541735.1 Candidatus Margulisiibacteriota bacterium | reverse complement strand
ACCGCAACGTCAGGCGGCGCAGGCTCGCGATACCGGCGGCAGGAATCCAGCCGCATTCCAGGGCGTCGGCAACGGCCAGCAGACACGGGCGCAGAGCGACCGCGGGCGTGCCAGCCGGCAAAACGCTGCAGCCTTTGGCGGTGGCGCTGGAGCGCGCCCAGGTGGCGGTGGGGGCGGTTTCGGTGGGGGTCGCGCTGGGGGCGGCGGTGGGGGTGGTGCTCGTGGCGGTGGTGGTGGTGGACGCCGGCGCTGACGGGAGCGGAGTCAACTACTGAGACCGGAGGGAAGGATGATACCTACCATTGGAGCTGATGGAGTCGCGCGGCGCTGCGCCGCGTCAATCCTCCTCGCTATACTCCTCGTGACGTTGCGTGCCGGAACCGCGTCTGCCGGCGGTACCCACCCGCAGTCCTTCGCAACTCCCGAGGAAGCGGTGCAAGCGTTCGTCGCAGCGCTGAGAGCCCACAACACGCAGGCACTCCTTGCGGTACTCGGCAGCAACGCGCGGCCGCTCATCGACTCCGGCGATAAGGTGGCCGACCGAGAGAGCAGCGACCGTTTTCTGCACTCGTACGACGAAGCCAACTCGATGGTGAAGAGCGGCGATGACAAGGCGGTGCTCCAGGTCGGCAAGGATGACTGGCCGTTCCCTATTCCATTGGTGAAGTCGCAAGGCGGTTGGCGCTTCGACACCGACGCCGGCAAGCAGGAGATCCTCGACCGGCGGATCGGTGCGAATGAGCTGTCGGCGATCCAGGCCTGTCTCGCCTATGTCGATGCGCAGCGTGAGTACTATCAACGCGACCCGGATCACGACGCCTTGCTGCAATATGCAGAGAAGTTCAGGAGCACGCCGGGAAAGCGCGACGGGCTCTATTGGGAGGCGAAGCCCGGCGAAGAAGAAAGCCCCCTCGGCCCTATCTTTGCCAGGGCCACGACCGCGGGCTACACCATGAAGGGCGGCCGCAACCCCGATCCGTACCACGGCTACTACTATCGGATCCTCACGGCGCAGGGTCCCGACGCCCCCGGGGGCGCGTATTCCTATATCGCGCACGGCCGCATGTTCGGTGGCTTCGCCCTGGTCGCCTATCCGGCTGCCTGGGGGAAATCCGGTGTCATGACGTTCATCGTCAATCACGACGGAGTCGTGTTCCAGAAGGACCTCGGACCGAAGACGGCGGCGATCGCAAAGAAGATGAAGACGTTCAACCCCGACAGCACGTGGACGCGCGTCGAGGGCGCAACCGGATGACGAGGGCCGGCTACACGCCTCCCTCCGCAGGCCGATCAGCCGAAGCGGTCGACCAGAAGGCCATGCCGCAACCCACGGTCGCTCACCGACAGCTCCTCTGTTCGTAGCTTGAGCAGGACGGTTCTGACGATGCACGCGCCGGCGAGAATGACGTCGGCGCGCTTGGGCTGCAGCCCGACGATCTGCCGCCGCGCTTCCGTCGAGCGGGAACGATAGAACTCGATCTGTCGTTCGATCTCCGCTCGCGTGAGCCGCGCGCCTTGCACGACGTCCGGGTCGTACGTAGCCAGCCCGAGCATCACGGCGGTGAGGTTGGTCACCGCTCCGCCCATGCCGACGAGGACGTCGGGAACGGCGGCGCCGTCGAGACGCGTGAGGTCCGCAGCCATCGCGTCCATCGCTCGCTGCAAGTCCGCCGGAGCAACCACCCCGGCCAGGCCGTACCTTTCCGTAAACCGCACCGCACCGACATTGAGACTGAACTGCTCCGTCACGGCGGCGCCACGGCCGAAGGTGAACTGGGTGCTCCCGCCTCCGGTGTCGAAGATGACCATTGAGCCAGCGGCAAGCCCGAGGCCGGACTTCACGGCCAGGTACGCCAGGCGGCCTTCCTCCGTACCCGGAATGACTTCGATGCGGACGCCGCAGCGCCGCTCCACTTCTGCGATGAAGGTATCGCTGTTCCGCGCCGTGCGCATCCCCATCGTGCCGACCACGGCCACGCCGGCGACGGCATGGCACCTGGCCTCTTCGACCATGCCTTCGATCGCCGCGACCGTGCGCTCCATCGCGTCGGGAGTGAACTCGCCCCCACTTGCCTCCAGCCCCTCGCCAAGCCGTGTCACTTCGGCGCGGTCGACGATCTTCGTCCAGGTCCCGTCGGCACGCTTCTCGCCGATGTGGAACTTGACCGAGTTGGTGCCGACATCGATGACGGCGTAACGCGCCATACCTCAAACGGCCATGCCGATGAGACGCTTCAGGCCGCGCGGGTAGCTGACGTTCTCGAATCGATCCAGGCCCATCTCCCGCACGGCGGCTCGTACGCGCGCCGGGTCTTCGAATTCGATGGCAACCGTGCGCGTCGCCTGCCCGTCGGCGACCACGTCGGTCACCTCAGCAAGGCAGCCACCGACGGTGCCACGCCGTCGCCTCTTGTGCACGCGGACCACACGCACACCCCGAGACGGGTGAGTCAACTCCGCTTGCAGTTGCTCCAACGTGTACACCCCGCGCGCTGCAGGCGGCGCGACGTGCAGCGCAGCGCAGATCTTCTGCACCTCAGCGGCGGGCAGTGGGAACTCGCCCTTCATTACCGGGCGCCACTGTTCGAGGCCGTCGGTGCTGACCTGCTCGAGCGTCTTGATGTCCATCAACTGGCTGCGGACCTTCACGTTGGCATCGGAGCCTGGGGCCAGGAAGTACAATTCGTCGCTCTCTTGCACGTCACCGGCCTCCAGTTTGCGCATGCGCCGCTCAGCATCGCCGAAGCTTGCCGCAAACGTTCTCCACTCCCAGCGGGGGATGACGGTCTCCATTGGACGTCTCAGCAGGAAAGCGTCGGAAGAATCTCACGCGTCGCGCCGTGGGTCAATCGCGGCGTCTTCCCAAACCACAACCGTCAACCCCAGCGGTTCATTGCCTGAGGGAGCGAACCCGGACTCGGCCTCAGCTTGCCGGATTTTCCCGCTTCGTGTAGAAGCCACCGCCAGTAGCATTTACGGCTAGCAGCGTTGAATTTCGCCCTCATACTCGAGTTATGCGCATTCATCTCATCGAACTGCGAGACCGTCGGATGGGTCTCGCCAGCCAGCACGTGAACAGCCTGATGCTGCCCATCCTGGCGGTGTGGACCGAGCGTCTGGGATGGCACGCGCGCGTGTCGTTCGCGGAGTTTGCGGACGTCGACTACGCTCACCCGTGCGATGTCGTCGCGTTGAGCCTCTACACCTTCCTGGCGCCGCAGGGCTATGCGGTCGCGCGAAAATTCAGGCAGCAGGGTAAGCTTGTCATCATCGGCGGGCCGCACGCGAAAGGGCGGCTCGACGAGGTACGGGACCACGCCGATCTCGTCTTCGATCGCTGCGACGAGTCCGCCTGGTGTGCAACGTTGCGTGCGATCGAGAGCGGCGTGATAGTCGCGGCGCGCGGGCGCGGGCGGTTCGTACCGTCCGCGGAGATGACACGCGTTCCGCCCTACCGTGCGATCAAGAGATTCTACGGCACCGGCAAGATTCCGCTGCTCCTTTCCTCCCTGGGGTGCCCGCACGACTGCGACTTCTGCACCGACTGGAACTCGACCTACCGCAAGCGTGAGGTCGACGATGTCATCGAAGACGTGCGTGCGATCCAGGCACCATTCTTCATCTTTTGCGACCCGAACTTCGGGGTGAACCGCCGCTTCACCAGCGAACTGCTGGCGCGCATGGTACCGCTCAAGAAAAAGTACATGATGGAGACCAGCCTCGCGTGGCTGCTGCACGACGACTACCTGACGCTGCTGCGCGACAGCGGCTGCATCGGAATCGAGCTCGGTCTCGAATCGTTGACCACCACCTATGGGAAGAACGGCATCAACAAGCGACAGGCTGCGCTGCACCAGATCGTCGAGCGGATTGCACGCATCAAGCGGTATATTCCCTTGATCCAGGTCAACATCCTGCTCGGACTCGACAACGACACCGCCGAGACGTTCCGTGCGGTGGCAGACCTCTACGGCCGGGCAAACATCGACACGCTCGTCCCCTTTGTGGTGACACCGTTTCCGGGGACTCCCTTCTTCGATCGCCTGCGCACCGAGGGCCGCCTGTTCGAGACAGACTGGCGGCACTTCAACTGCGCGCACCTCGTGCTCAAGCCCCGGCAGCTCTCGGTGCCGGCGTTCTACGATCTGTACATCGATCTCCTGAGGCAATTGCACGCCCCCGGGCTCCTCGCGCGCAAGGTGGCGGCCCATCTGCGGCAGTACCGCAACGTCAAGCTGGCGCTGATCCTCCTTGCGTTCCTGCTGGCGCGGGCATGGAACACCGTGCGGCATCACCTGCCCGAGTTGCGCATCGACAAGCGCCGCGCGGCACGGGCAGCTGGGACGGGCGGAATCTCGGAGTCGGCACTCGACCCGGCTCTGCGCCCGGTGGACGCGCCAGAAACCATGGTCGCGAGCTGAGCCGCACTACGGGGCGGGCGTGGCAATCGACTACAATCCTCTGCTTCCCGAGCACCACCGGGATCCATACCCATTCTACCGCGCCCTGCGCGCTGAGCACCCCGTCTACTTCCACGAGCTGTTGCAGATGTGGATCCTGACGCGCCACGCGGACGTCACCGCGGTGCTGCGCGATCCGCGCTTCAGCTCCGACCGCAGCAAGATTCGGATCGCGGCGTTGCGGCTGCCGCCGGTGCGGGACGAGCTGCGCGAGATCGCTGCGGCACTCGAGCGCACGATGCTCTTCGCCGACCCGCCGGCGCACACGCGGCTGCGCACCCTCGTCAGCAAGGCCTTCACACCGCGAGTGATCGAATCCTACCGCGGGCGCATCCAAGAGATCGTCGACGCGCTTCTCGAGCGGGCGGAGGCAACGCGGCGCCTGGAGGTGATGCGCGATCTGGCCTACCCGCTGCCGCTGACGGTCATCGCCGAGATCCTCGGCGTGCCTCCGGATCAACAACCGGCGTTCAAGCGCTGGTCCGACGATCTGGCCGTACTGCTCGACCCGTTCGTGCCTGCCCCCGTGTTCGAGCGGGCACAGGAGAGCGCACGCGAGATGCATGCGTATCTCTGCAGCGTGTTCGCCGAACGCCGCCGGCGTCCGCGGCACGATCTCGTGAGCCGCCTGGTGCTCGCCGAGGAAGCGGGCGACCTGCTCAGCGAGAGTGAGCTCTTCGCCATCTGTGCGCTGGTGCTCGGGGGTGGCCACGAAACAACGACGAACCTCATTGGCAACGGCGTGCTCACCCTCCTCCGTCATCCGCAGGAACGGCGGCGCCTGCAGAGCGATCCGGCACTCATCGAGACCGCGGTCAATGAGTTCTTGCGTTATGAGAGCCCCGTCCAGTTCACGGGGCGGACGGCGACAACTGACTGCGAACTGGACGGCAAGCGCATCGCTGCAGGCGACTTCGTCGTCCTCGGTCTCGGCGCCGCGAACCGGGATCCGGCGGCGTTCGCAGACCCGGAGCGGCTGGATATCGGCCGGCGGGAGAATCGGCACCTGGCCTTCGGCGTCGGGATCCACTCCTGCCTCGGTGGGCGCCTCGCCTGCATCGAGGCCGGCATCGCCATCGCGACGCTGCTGCGTCGCTTTCCGGAGCTGCGGCTAGCGGTCGATGAGCCGCAATGGTATCCGACGATCGTCTCCCGCGGGGTGACAACGCTGCCGGTGTGCTTCTGATCCCTGGGCCCGCGCGTCACTGTAGCTGCGCCAGCAGCGCCCGCGCCGCCTGCAGGTCTGCGGTGTCGAGACCTTCGGTGAACGACTCGTAGACCGGGGCGAGCACGTGCCGCGCTTCCGCCCGCTGGCCGCGCCGGTAGAGGAGACCACCGAGGCTCATTGCACAGCGCAGCTCCAGTGATCGTGCTTCCCGCTTGCGCGCAACCTCGAGCCCCTGCCGAAAGCAAGCCTCCGCCTCCGCATCGGAAGAATCGACAGCGCCTGGGGTTGACTGGGCCAGCAGAACCTCGCCGCGCAATTGATGGAGTCCCGCCTCCTCGTACCGTGCCCCGGTGGTGGCGACCGCGTCGAACGCCTCGCCGAGCACGGCAAGCGCCGCGGCCTTGTCTCCCTTGGCCGTCAAGGCCTCCGCCAGCAGTGCGCAATTCTTCGGCCGGCCGACCTCCGCGCCGGCGGCGAGGTTTTCCGCCAGGCCGCGCTTGATCTCGGCAATACCCCGATCGAGGTCTCCATCCTGGCACCAGGCCCAGCCGCTGAAGGCGCGCGCCAGCGCCACCCAGAACGGCAGCACTTGCTCGGTCGCGAGGGCTACCGCCGCCTCTGCACACTTGCGCGTCGCTTCGACTTCGCCACGCGATTGGTGGATGATCGCGCCGAACGTGAGCCCGAAGGCGACGTTCACCGGCTGCGCAGTCTCCTCGGCGAGCGCCTGTGCCTCTCGAACCCGTACGAGAGCCTGATCCGCATAGCCGAGCTGCCAGAGAGCAGCCGCCGCGTAGCACCGGCAGGTCACCCCGGGGTCCGCCCCGTAGAGCTGGGTGTGCGAGCGGTGGAGGACGGGGTCGTAGAGTGCGATCCCCTGCTCCGACCAGTCATGGGAGGCCCGCGGCTCGCCGAGGTAGAAGAGCGTGCAGCCGAGCGCGTAGTACGCTTCGAGCAGGAGTGCGTCGTCGCCTGCCCGGCGGGCGGTCTCGAGCAGCTCGCCCGCCAGCTCGCGCGCCTCGCTGAGGTGGCCGCGCACGATCGCAAAGGCCCACAGCCCACGCAGCACCGGAAAGGGCTGCGCCGCCTCACCCAGATCGTGACAGAGCTGGTGCGCGCGCCCAAAGGCCGCTTCCACCTCCGGCGCACCGTAGCCCTTGCAGGACATCAGCGCGACGCCAAGCAGCGTCTGCAGCGCCAGCTCCAAGTGTGTCCGCCCCTCGTCTGCCGGCACGGCGGTGAGGAGTTCGAGCGCCTTGCCGAGATAGCTGATCGCTTCGAGGTTCGCAGAGGATTCGACCGCGCGCTGGGCCGCCATGTACCAGTAGTTGATCGCCTGCGCACCGAGGCCCCCTTCGGTGTAGTGGTGCGCAACCAGTTCGGGCTGGCTCGCCACCAGCGCGGAGAAGCGTTCGGTCAGCACCTGCGCGATACGCTGATGGTACTGCTGGCGGGTGCTCTTCAATAACGACTGGTATGCGGCATCGTGAATGAGAGCGTGCTTGAACCGATAGGTCGCGTCCGGAGGCACGCCGCGCTGATACACGAGCTCCGCATTGACGAGCTGCGTGAGCGCACTGCCCAGACTGCGTTTGTCGAATGGTGCCACGGCGTGCAGGAGCTCATAGCTGAATTCCCGGCCGAGCATCGCGGCCAGCTGCGCAACAGACTTGGCGGAGGCGAGCCGGTCGAGACGCGCCATGAGCGAATCATGCAGCGAGGCGGGAATCCCGGTCGGCGGGAGGCTCCCTGCCACCGCGTAGCTCCCACCTTCGTCGCGCACGACCTCCGAATCGAGAAGGAGCTTGGTGAGCTCTTCCACAAACAGCGGAATACCGTCGGTCCGTCCGACAACCTGCTCGACCACCTGCGGCGGCAGCACCCGGCCGCCCGCCACGCGCTCCGCCATCTGGGCCACGTGTTCGCGTCCGAGGCGGCTCAGAGTGAGCTGGGTCACGTACGCATGCATCGGCCACGGAGGATGGAATTCCGGCCGCGCAGTCAGCAGCAGCAGGACGGGCGGCATGCGGTCGATGAGCAGGCTCAGGAACTCCAGCGTCGACGGGTCGATCCAATGCAGGTCCTCGACAACGAGCACGACCGGCCGCTGGTTCGCCATGCCGGCGAGCCAGGCGCGCAATGCTTCGAGCGTCTGCAGCTTCCGCCGCGCCGGGCTCGACACGGGTTCGGGCCGGACGCTGGGCAGCGGTAACGAGAGGAGCCCGGCCAGCGGCGGGAGGATTTCGGAAACCGCGAAGCCGGCACGCGCCAGCCCCTGCTCGAGCTTCGCAAGCTTGGTCTCGGGAGAGTCCTGCCGCGTCCAGCCGAGCCCCTGGGTCAGCAAGTCGATCACCGCGTACAGGGGGGTACTCTGGTAGTAGGGCGAGCAGTAGCACTCGAGCCACAGGTGGGGCTCGTGCATCACCCGCTCCTTCAGCACGCGGACGAGGCGAGACTTGCCGATGCCCCCCTCGCCGCTGATCAGCACAACCTGCCCCGACGGCTGCCGCACTCGGCTCCACCGGTCGGCGAGGAGCGCGAGTTCCTCTTCGCGATCGACGAGCGCGGTGAGACCGGCCGAGGCGCTGGCGTCGAGGCGGCTGCGCGCCCCGGTCTCGCGCACCACGCGGTACACGCGCATGGGCTGCGGGATGCCCTTCAGCTCGAACGAGCCGAGCGACGCACACTCGAACTGGCCGCGAATCAGTCCATGGGTCGCGGCGCTCACGACCACCTGGTTGGCCCCGGCCAGGCTCTGCAGGCGGGCGGCCACGTTCGGCGTCTCGCCGAAGATCGCGAACGGCTCGCGCTGCTCGGGTCCGGCCATCTCCCCGGCGACGACCAGCCCGGTGTCGATCCCGATACGCACGGCGAGCCACACACCATACCCGCGCTCCAGCTCGGCGTTGACACCGTCGATAGCCGTGATGATGTCGAGGGCGGTGTGGGCGGCCCGGCTGGCATCGTCCTCATGGGCGCGCGGGTAGCCGAAGTACGCCAGGATCCCATCCCCGAGATACCTCGCGACGTGCCCTTCGAAACGTTCGATGATCTCCGCGCAGGCCGCTTGATAGGAAGCGATCACGTGGCGCAGGTCCTCGGGGTCCAGCCGCGCCGACAAAGCGGTCGACTCCACGAGATCGCAGAACATCACCGTGAGATGACGGCGCTCGCCTTCGCGGGCCTCCTGCTGCAGTGTGGGTGTCACGCGCGAGCGCGTCGACGCTTGCCGGCCGGCGCGCGCTCTGGGTCGGTGAAGTCGTTTCTTCCCTCTCGCCTGCTGCAATCGGCTCACGCGCCGCGGTCGACCACGGCTATCCGCATTGGCGCTGAGCGGCGCCGCACACTTCGGGCAAAACTCGGCGCCTTCGAGATGGGTGAAACCGCATCGGTCGCACGGCATCGGCGTGCCCTTCGTCCTCCGCGCGGATAGTTGCCTTGTAGTGACGTGTCTGTCAAAGGGCGGAGACCTGCGATCGGTACGCACATCGGCATGGCATTGCCCTTTCTTGCCTGCCGACGCTGCTCGGTGGCGGTCAGCTTGGGGGCGATAGTCCGCGACTCGGGTCAAGCGGTAGCGAGACGCGGAAGGTCGAGCCGCGGCCGAGTTCGCTATCCACCGTGATCGTGCCCCCGAGCAGGTCGAGCAGGCGGCGCGTGATGTACAACCCAAGACCTGCACCGCCCTGGCGTTGCGCAGACGACTGATCCACCTGGCGAAACGCATCAAAGATGACCGGTATGGCATCGCGAGCGATGCCCATGCCGGTGTCCGTGACACCGATGTCGACCCGTCCGTTGACTCTGCGGGCCGTCACCGTGATGCTGCCGCGCTCGGTAAACTTGATGGCATTCCCTACGAGGTTCTTGAGCACCATCTTCAGTTTCAAGGGATCGGTGCGCAGCGGGGGCACATCCGCGGCGACGTTGAATACCAACCGCAGCCCCGGCTTTTGCGGCAACGCCCGCATGTCACCCGCCAACTCGTTGACGAGCGCTGCGAGCTGGACGTTTTGCGTCACCAGCGGAACCCGCTGCGCCTCGATACGGCTGAGATCCAGCGTCGCGTTGACCAGATCGAGCAGCTCTCTGGCGCGTTCGCTGGTGCGCTGCACGATACCGATCTGGTCGGCGCTGAGCGGGCCGTAGGACCCCTCGGACAGCAGATCGCTGTAACCGATGATCACGTTGAGTGGGGTGCGCAGCTCGTGCGACATGCTCGCCACAAAGTCCGCCCGGAACCGGTTGGCACGCTCCAGCTTCTCCAGCAGCTGGGCGTTCGCTAGCGCCAACGAGGCGAGCGAGGCGATGCCGCGTGCCATGCGGCGCTGCTCACGGCTGAAGGGCTGCGGGCGGCCACGGTACCCGGCATCCAGATACCCGATGATCGCGTCGCCGCGCCGCAGCGCCACCGTCAGCGCTGCGGTAATGCCGAACGCCTTGGGGAGACGCATCACCGGGTCGTCGTAAGTGGCGGCGGAGAAGGTTTCTTGGACGATTTCGTCGCGGTCGAGGCGCAAGAGAACGTTGGCCAACGCTGAACGCGGAATCTTCAGCAACCGCATCGACTCCCACTGCTCGGGGCTGTCACCGTACCCGGCCACGGGTACGAACACATCTTCGTTCGGATGGGCAAGCACGGTATGGCTGCAGTCGCATTCCAGCAGTTCCGTGGTGAGCTGGCACAGCCGGTCGAGCAGTGCGCGCGTGTCGAGCGACGTAATCAGCGCTCGGCCCACCCGCGCCAGCCCGGTGGAGATGCGCACCTCCTCTTGCAGCTCTTTGCGGGAGCGCCGCTGTGCGTTCTCCGCGCGGCGCATGCGCCGCAGTACCAGCCACGCCAGCAGCAAGCTGAGGGCCAGGAGGAGCGCTAGTAACACCAAGGTGATCGCTTCGATCCCCATCCGCGTGTGCGTCCGGTAGACAACCCCGGTGCGCCTACTGCGCGCGTGCCGCGTGCGCGGCTGCACGGCCAGCGTAGGCACCGATATCCACAATTCCGGCGGGCGCCTCCAGCGTCGCGGACGCCAGCAGCAAGCCGTCCATGCCCGGCACCGTCAGGTCGTGGCGTTTCACCGGCGCCCACGACCAACTCATCGACTGCGGTGCGCCCACGTACTGGTACGCACTCCACTCGATGCAGTCGTCGAAGTCAGCGTAGTAGCGTCGCAGATAGGCGAGCACGGTGTCGAGGTGGGCACGCGCGGCCGTCCACGCTGGTCCTGACGTCGTACCGCCATCGAAGAACCGAGCCATGACCCACGACAGCAAGTGCTTTCCCGCTGGCGCCGCACGGCGGCTGGTGAGTGACGGGATGTGATAACCCCCGGCGTAGCGGCGCTCGCCGGGGGCACCGAGAAGAAAGCGGTTCCAGCCCGCGTGGTCGTCGGGCTTGCCGGTCGCCCGGACGGTTGGCACGCGACGCAGAGCCGCCTGCCAACCGATGAGGTCGGCGCGGTAGCGCTTCAACTCCTCGGCCGCAGCAACGAATCCGGGTGGGAAGCGGCGCGCGTCGATGAGGTCGAAGTTCTCCCACACCGGGTAGGTACTGATGACCACCGGTGCGCGCACCTCGCGCACGAGGTTGGTGCGGTCGACGGCCACCGCACCGTGCACACGCCCACCGTCAACGACGATCTCTACTGGCTTCCAGCCCAGTGCGATCTCGCCGCCGCGGGCGCGGATGGCGCGCGCCCAGGGCTCCATGAGGCCCTGCATGCCGCCGACCTCAGCGTCGTCGGCGATGTGCGGTAGGCCCTTTGGGATCTGGAAAAACTGCATCAGCCGGCCGGCCGACGCTTCCGCCGGTCGCGGATGGAAGATCACCGCCGCCATCAGCAGCAGCGCGCGTCGCACACCCGCATCTCGAACATTCCCCTCCGCCCAGGCGCCCAGCCGCACTGGCAGGGCCGCTTCGACTTCATCGGAGCGCGCCGAGGCCAACCGGCCGAGGACGTCGCGCAGCTCGTCGAGGCCGCCGGCAGGACACTCGAAAAACTCACGCGCCGACTCCAGGAATCCACCCGCCGACCAGTCGCCGCCGTCAAGCACGGTTCCGTCGTGTAAGCGATGCACGCGCAACGGCCGGGTGATCGGGTGCATGGCAATCTCGACGCCGGCTTCGCGCGCCGCCTCGGCGCCGTGGTGCCACGGGAACTGACAGTCGCCCACACCGTGCGCGTCGCGGTGCCCGAAGTCGACCCAGAAACCGTCCGCGGTCTGCACCGCGCCCCCGCGGCCGCCGGCGCTGTCGGCCTGTTCGAGGATCACCACACGCCGACCGTGTCGTGTAAGGATCGCCCCCGCCACGAGCCCCGCGAGGTCCGCCCCGATGATCACGACGTCCGCAGTTGTGTCGCGCTGCATGTGCCACCTCCAAGAGTTGTGCACCGCCCCCGCTTGAGACTGAATCTGGCGCAGAGGCGTATCGCACTGGCGGGCCATCGTCCAGCGCGAATTTGCAGAAGCCGGCCCTCAAGCGCGGGCTCTGGCCGCCAACGGAAGGCCTGTCGCCCGCGCGCGTATCAGTTCACTTGTTCCGTGCCGTCGAAGGCGAGGACATCGGGGCGACACACGAAGCGGACGGGCGGAAGTGTGATGTCGGCCACAGCCAGCGAGGCCGACACCGGGTGGACCGGTTGCACGCGATCATCGCCCCAGGCGGCGCCGTCGAATCCCACGACGCGCGGCCGGCCACGCTCAACGCGCTGGATTTGATAGCGCGGCTCGACTTGCACCAGCCGCACGCCGCGTGGCGTGCGCGCCAGGTTTATGTTCGCGACATACTGCACATCGGCCGGTGATAGTGGAACGGGATCGGAGACAATCAGTTCGAGGATGTTGCGGCCGTTCGTGGCAACCGCGGCGTGCAGGGAGTCGTAGTAACGATGCAGCTCGATCTGCCCGTGGCGCGTGCCGAATCCATAGCGCGTGGCGAGGGCCTCTGCAGCGGCGGCGTTGTCGATCACCGCGGAGACCAGGAAGGCGCGCAACCGCAGCCCACTGCGGCACTCGATGCGCGTCTGCGCCATCGCAAAGCGGCCCCACGGGCTCGCCGCACAGCGGTAGACAAGCCAGGTCACGATGGGCGGGTCCGTGGGATGCAAGGCCGGTGGCAGCATGGCTTCGCGGTGCGGCGTGGCGATCTCGTACGTCACAAGCAGCACCTCGGCCTGCTCACACACGACCGGCTCCCTCCCAAAACTGTCTACGGCCGGCGCCCGCGCCGCCAGCTCGTCAACGTTCGCGGTCCCGATCAACATGGTGAAACTCGCTTATCGCTTCTCGCGTATCCGATCCGCAAATCATGCCATCAGCGAAACACCGGGATGACCTCGCGGGCAAACAAACGCAGGCTGTCCAGGACTTGTTCCTGCGGAATCACTTCCGACGCGTTGACGATGAGGTTGATGCTGTCGACGCCGATCGATTCCCAGCGTTTCACGGCCGCAATAATCTGCTGGGGATCGCCGATCGCGATGCCTTCGGGGACGGCGCGCCGGTCGCCGGGGCTGCCGTCGTCGCTGCTCGAGCGTGGGGCAAGATTGCCCAGCGACTGATACGCCCGCGTCGGAAACGCCTCGCGGGTTGACAACAAATGCGCGTTCAGCAGCCCGAAGATGCCAAGCATCAGCAAGCCCGTGGCTGCTGCGGACTTCGTGTCCTCATGGCAATAGAGGAAGTTGAGTGTGGCGACGCGTTCGTTCACGGCGCCCACCGGATCGCAGAGCTGGATGCGGCGGCGATACTCCTTCGTCCGCCGTTCCTGTTCCGCGTAGCTGGCCGCGGCAACGCCGAGGCACCCGATGCCGCGATCCGCAGCGTCCAGCTCAGTGCCCGGACTGGTCACGGTGACCCACAACGGCGGATGCGGCTTCTGCAGCGGTTTGGGAATGATCGCTCGCTCCGGCATCGAGAACGAGACCCCCTCGTACGCGAAACGCTCCTGCGTCCACATCTTCGGCAACACCCGTACGTACTCATCCCACGTCTTCTTCGTATCGTCGGGATTGACCTGGAAGCCTCCCAACTCGGTCCACGTCGACGAGCGCGCGGTGCCGAACTCGAGGCGCCCGCCCGAGAGAACGTCGAGCGTGGCGGCGCGCTCGGCCACACGCACGGGATGGTTCATCTGCGGCACGCACACCACCGCACCATGGCCGAGACGAATCCGCCGCGTCTGCATGGCGCAGGCGGTGAGGAAGAGCTCAGGAGCGGAGGAGTGCGAGTATTCCTCGAGAAAGTGGTGCTCGACCACCCACAGGGAATCGAACCCCAGCTCGTCCGCGAGGCGCGCCTGTTCGAGGGCGTTCTCGAAGACGCGGCGCTCGGCATCGCCCGTACACGGGCGTGGCACAGAAAGTTCGAAGAAGAGGCCGAACTGCATGAGGCGTCGTTAGATCCACCAAAGCACACCAACAGTCAAGGGAGGACAATACCGAACATTCGGCGTCGGCCGGCCTCCTGGACTTCTGGGTGGGGGGCTGCTAACCATATTGCTCCACTGCTTCCCGTTCATGCCTCGCCGCTCCTTTCAAGAGCGGTATACTCACTGTGCCTGAACATGCTGCCGGGTGCTGGGAAGCTCCGGGCCCGGCGAAATCGTCTGCAGACACCTCGGTGAGGTCGGCGGCGGCG
>DATKMS010000449.1:0-18615 GCA_035541735.1 Candidatus Margulisiibacteriota bacterium | reverse complement strand
ACCACCGGACAGAACGCCATCAATCAGGCGCGCGTCTTCTTCGAAGCGCTGCCGCTCACCGGCATCGTGCTGACCAAGCTCGATGGGACCGCCAAGGGTGGTGCTGTCCTGGCGATCCGCAGCGAACTCGGCATCCCGATCCGATTCGTCGGCTACGGTGAACGGCTCGAAGCGCTCGCGCCCTTCGATGCCGCTGCGTTCGCCGATGCCCTGCTCGAGCCGAGCCGAGTACCTTGACCGGCTGGGACCCGTGTGGTACCGAATCTCGGTTCTGAATTCTCGCCGAGGAGGCTTCCCGTGAAAATTCTCGTTACGGTCAAGCGCGTGCCCGACCCGAACGCCGCAATCAAGGTCAAGCCGGATGGCAGTGGCATCGTCACCGACAACTTGAAATACGTCGTCAATCCGTTCGACGAAATCGCCATCGAAGAGGCGCTGCGCCTGAAGGACAAGGGCGGCGGAGCCGAGGTGGTGCTGGTCAGCATCGGAGGTAAGACCTCGTCCGAGCAGCTCCGCACCGGCCTGGCAATGGGTGCAGATCGCGCGGTTCTCGTCCTCGCCGAGCAGGAACTCGACTCGTTGGCGGTAGCGCGCATCCTCGAGAAGCTCGCGCGCGACGAGAAGGCCGATGTGGTGCTGATGGGCAAGCAGGCTATCGATGACGACGCCAACCAGACGGGTCAGATGCTGGCTGCGCTGCTCGGTTGGCCACAGGCGACGTTCGCCTCGAAGGCGGAAAGCTTGGAGTCGGAAGCCGAGAAGCAAGGCATTCCTGGGGTGGTCGTGAAGGATGGAACAGCGAAGGTCGTGCGCGAGGTGGACGGCGGACTCGAAACCGTCGAAGCGCCGTTGCCGGCGGTGGTCACGGTCGATTTGCGACTCAACACGCCACGCTACGCGTCGCTGCCGGGCATCATGAAGGCGCGCAAGAAGGAACTGAAGGAGATTCCGGTCGACAGCCTGGGCGTTGACGTGAAGCCGCGTCTGAAGGTCCTCAAGCTCGATCCGCCGCCGAAGCGGCAAGCGGGCCGCAAGGTCGCCTCGGTCCAGGAGTTGGTGCAGGTTCTGCACAACGAAGCCAAAGTCATCTGATCGCAACTCGCGAAGTGGAGCGCTCCAATGGGAAACGTACTTGTATTCGCTGAGCATCAACATCAGAAGTTCGCAAAGACCACCCTTGTCGCCATCGCCGCCGGCAAAGATGCCGCCGGGAAGAGCGGCAGCGAATGCCACGCGGTCGTTCTTGGAAAGGGCGTTGACGCCCTCGCCAACGAGTTGGCGGAGTACGGCGTGAAGAAGGTGTACGCGGTCGACGATGCAGCGCTGGAGCACTACACCGCCGAC
The DNA here is from genome assembly GCA_035541735.1 of Candidatus Margulisiibacteriota bacterium. Lineage (GTDB taxonomy): Bacteria > Desulfobacterota > Binatia > HRBIN30 > HRBIN30 > DATKMS01. Next base: position 17,271 of record DATKMS010000449.1, on the reverse strand, counting down.
GCGCACGCCGCAGCGCTGGCGCAACTCATCAAAGATAAAGGCATTGACATGCTGGTCGCGACGGCGACTGCCGTCGGCAAGGATCTGTTGCCGCGCGTGGCAGCGCTGCTCGGCACCAGCATGGCGAGCGACGTCCTCGCCTTCAACGGCGACGGTACGATGCAGCGGCCGATGTATGCCGGTAACGTCGTGGCCACCGTGACGATCGAGGGCTCGCCAAAGGTCGTGAGCGTGCGCGCGACAGCATTCGACCCGGCGACCAAGAACGGCAAAGGCGAGGTCGAGAAGGTATCGGTGGCTATCGACGCTGCCGCCAAGAAGACCAAGTTCGTCGAGTTCAACGAGATCAAGTCGGACCGGCCGGTGCTGACCGAAGCGCGCATCGTAGTATCCGGGGGCCGCGCACTGAAGTCGGGTGAGAACTTCAAGACGGTTCTTGAGCCGCTCGTCGACGCGCTAGGCGCAGCGATGGGTGCCAGCCGCGCTGCCGTCGACGCGGGTTTTGTTCCCAACGACCTTCAAGTCGGCCAGACCGGCAAGGTCGTGGCGCCGCAGCTCTACATCGCCGTCGGCATCTCTGGTGCCATCCAGCACCTCGCCGGCATGAAGGACTCGAAGATCATCGTCGCCATCAACAAGGACGAAGAGGCGCCGATCTTCCAGGTCGCCGACTACGGCCTTGTCGCGGATCTGTTCAAGGCCGTGCCGGAGATGAAGGAAGAGGTGGAGAAGCTGAAGCACTGAGGGAAGAGTCCCCAGTCGACGGCTAGCTCCCTCCACCTCCACCGAGGGTGATCGTTCCATCTTCCCCCGCAAGGGCGACCTTGTTGCCCTTGGAATCACCTCCGCTGATCTTGGACAGATTTACAGCGTAGCTCCCCTTTGCCCCCGCAGGAATCGGCACCATGAGGGTGCCAACCTGCTTTGTCCCGCTCAGCGGGGGTGACATGGTGACCCCCGCATAGCCGATCGCCAGCTTCGCCTCTGCCTGAACGGCCGTTGAGAGATCAGGGGCAGGCACTCCAGCGGCTGTCTTATAGGTGAGCTTGTTGGCTATGGCGGGAGCGCCCTCTCGCGCCACGACCGCAAAGGTCACCCCAAAGAACGCCACGTTGCCGGTGCCCGTGTTGATCGTAATCGGCACCGCCACCGTGTGCCCCGCCTGGCCGTTCACGCTCCCGGCGCTGAGCCGGCCCTGCGTCACGGGCGAGCTCGGCGAGCCGCTCAACATGGCCGGCACTTCACACGATGCGGTGAAGGCTACAGTCCCCAGCCCCAACACCGTGTAAAGCGAATACCTCCAAAATCCGGTGCTCGTGCTCGTCTTCATGTCCTCTCCTTTCACGTCGAACTCGCTCACGGCGCTCCCTATTGTCGTGCAATGGGCGTAGCCTGCGCGGCAGCACGCCGCAGCGGCGTTCTCTACAGCATCCCCGGCACCACCACCAGGTAGGGTAACTCGATATCGAGTTGGCGGACCGGGCTGACAGCGGCGCATGACATGCGTGTTTTCGATCCAGAGGGTCAGCGCATATTGTCCGCGACCAACTCCATCACATCAAGCGCCTGCACCTTCTCTTCCATCCCCTTGCCCTTGATGCCGTCGTCAATCATTGTCATGCAGTACGGGCACGCCACGGCGACAGCGTCAGGATTGGTCTCCAGCAACTGCTCGACGCGGCGCGTATTCACCCGTTGCGTCGGCTCCTCCTCCATCCACATGCGGCCGCCGCCGGCGCCGCAGCACATGCCGAACTTGCGGTTGCGCTCCGGTTCCTTGAGCGTCACACCGGGGATGAGCTGCAGGATGTCGCGCGGCGCGTCGTAGATTTCGTTGTACCGGCCGAGGTAGCAAGAGTCGTGGTAGGTGATGGCCTTGCCGCCGTTGAGATTGAACTCGATCTTCCCCTGGGCAATGAGCTGCCGCACGAACTCGGTAGCGTGCACGACCTCGTAGTTGCCGCCGAACTGCGGGAACTCGTTCTTCAGCGTATTGAAACAGTGCGGGCAGTTGGTGAGGATCTTCTTCACGTTGTAGCCGTTGAGCACCTCGGTGCACATCTGCGCCATCGACTGGAAGAGGTACTCGTTGCCGATGCGCCGCGCCGTCTCGCCGTTGCACAGCTCCTCCTTGCCGAGGATGGCGAAATCGACGCCGGCCTTCTTGAGAATCTTGGCCACCGCTTGCGTCGTACGCTTGGCGCGGTCGTCGAACGAGCCGGCGCAGCCGACATAGTAGAGGTACTCGGCATCCGGCTTGTCCGCCATCGTCGGGATGTCGAGCCCCGCCGCCCACGCATCGCGCTGCGATGCATCCACGCCCCACGGGTTACTCTGCGTCTCCATGCCTTTGAACGTGCGCGTCAGCTCGGTCGGAAAGCGCGCCTCCTCCTGCACCAGATGGCGGCGCATGTCGACGATCTTGTCGACGTACTCGATCATCACCGGACACGCCTCCTCGCAGGCGCGGCAGGTCGTGCAGGCCCACAGGACCTCGTCGTGGATCAGGCGCTCGCCAACGATATTCTCGCCGACGTTGACCGCTTCGCCGCCGTCCCCGGTCGGGCCCTTCATCGCCAGCACGTCGCTCTCGTGTTCGTAGAGGTAGTCACGCAAGTTCAGCAGCAGCTGCCGCGGCGCCAGCTCCTTACCGCTCTGCGTCGCCGGGCAGTGCGAGGAGCAGCGGCCGCACTCGGTGCACGAGTACATGTCGAGCACCTGCTTCCAGTTGAACTGGTTGATGTACGACGTCCCGAAGGTGGTGCCATTCTCCAGGTCCATCTTGCTGAGCGCGCCCTTCGGTTCGGTCTTGATGAAGAACACGTTGGGCAGCGAAGTGATGATGTGGAAGTGTTTGGCGAGCGGCAGGAAGTTGAGGAAGACCAGGACGACGCAGTTGTGCAGCCACCAGCCGAGATTGCTGCCGAACGTCGCCACACCGACACCGCCGATGCCCGCCAGGGCCAGACCCACGAGGTGACTGAATGGTTGCCATGCGATCTCGGCCTGAACGCGCGGATCGGCCGCCGCGTAGATCATCCGCCCGCCGTCGTACAGCAGACCGCCGATCATGATGCAGGCGATGAAGCTGAGGATCAGGTACGCTTCCCAATGCGAGTGTCCCGCGAGTCGTTCCTCGGCAGGCTTGTAGCCGTAGAGCCGCGCTGGATGCGACACGCCCCAGCGATAGAACGCCACGCCGATGGCGCAGAGGACCAGCACTTCCATGATGTCTTTCAACAGCAGGTACGGACCGCCGAGCAGGCCAGGGGTAAACAGCGGCAGGTAGAAGTCGGGGAAGAAGCCGCGCGCAAACATGGTGATCACCTGGATCGCCAGGATGGTGAATCCCCAGAAGATGAAGAAGTGCATCCAGCCCGCTTGTTGCTCGCTGAGGCGCGTGTCCGGCCGCGGTTCCCGTTGGACGAACTTCTTCTGTCCGAGCGCGTACACCAGCACTGCGGTGACGCGGTCGGCGATATGATCGAAGCGGTTGACCGGCACCGCCTTGAGCAGCACCCCAAAACGGCGATACATAGTGCGGCCAAAGTACCCCAGTGCAATGACGATGATGACGCTGAAAATCAGTGCACTCATGGCTCTTCCTCCGGGGATGATCGATCGGCGACCCGCCCCGAGAGGTAGGGCAATTCCGGGCCCAATTCAAGGTAGCGCCACCCGCCGTCGGCGCAGCTTATGCCATCGAGAAGCCACACTGCTGCTGGCATTTACGGCGCTCACCGCCTGCACACGCGGTCCGCGCGTCGTCGTGCATGCAGCGCACGGACCGGTCACCGTCGCGGTCGAGATCGCCGACACGCCGGAGCGGCGCGAACGCGGCCTCATGTACCGCAACGACCTGGGTACCGACGCCGGCATGTTGTTCCTCTTCCCGCAGGACAGCGACTTGCGGTTCTGGATGAAGAACACGCCGCTGCCGCTCGACATGGTCTTCATCGATGCATCGCACACCATCGTCGGCATTGTCGCCGACACCCGGCCGTTCAGCACACAGGCGCTCGGCGTCGGCAAGCCGTCGCGCTACGTGCTCGAGGTCCACGCCGGCTACTGCACCAGACACGGCATTGCCGCCGGAGACAAGGTCGACTTTGTGGAGGTGCCGGCGGGGCCGCCGGTTTGAAGCAACCATGAACAGGCCGTCATTCCCGCGAAAGCGGGAATCCATACCTCCGTCTGCCGCTCCGCCCCACACCTGGATGCCCGCTTTCGCGGGCATGACGAGACTGGGACCTGCCGGTTCAGGGGCAGGAGGGACCATCTCTTCAAGCGCCATCCCGAAGCGCGTGCGATCTTGGCACACTGCCCCTTCGGAGCAGTCCAGCGAGATGGCGACTCAATCGCCACCCCTGCTCAGGGCGCCGCAGGTGCTGCGGGCGGCTCCTCGGGAACCAGCCGCAAAGTCAGCGGATGTGACATGAAGCGCACGAAGATGTCGCTGGTGTACTTGTCGGCCATCGCCTGCGCGACCCGTTCGGCGAACTCTGGTACGGGCACGCCGCGTACACGATCGAAGCGCTGTCCGGCCACCTCCACGCCGAGATACGGGGCCGTCGTGTTTGCCTGCACCCGCTCGGCTGCGCGCGTGCCGAGCCGAACATACACCTGCCCGTCAATGACCACGAGCCACACCTTGAACCAGTACTCGCCCTCCTTCGGCCCGATCGTCCGTAGTTTGAGGGTATCCTCCTTGGCAAAGGCCCCCGGATCCCAATGCGCTGCCGACACTCCCACAGAGGCCACACAAAGGGTGCACGCTAGTGCCATGAGGCCGGCAAGCCACCTACCATTGGCAGTGCTCAGCGAACCCATAGAGCCCGTCCTCCTCTCGCAGCCTACACGTTCTCGCTAGAAGCTTCAGCGCCCGTATCTCTACAGGAAAGCATGCCAGAAACAAACGCGCCGGTCGCGCCGTGCCCCAGGAAAGGCTATGCTCCGGCTAACCTGGGCAGAGGGTCGTACGGGAGCGTGCCAGTGGAGGCCTGCGGCAAGACTTGTCGCGATTTCCCCAGTTGATAGATTTGCGAGACTTGCGGCACGCTAGCCGCGGACAAGAGAACGACCCGCATCGGTGGAGGGGGGTGATCTGAGATGGCCACACAGACGAGTGCCACAGCGAGAAGTAAGGCAGGGACGGCCGTTGCCGACGCGGTCATCACGCCGACGCTGGAAAACCCGCTTGCAACGGCTGCAGGCGCGGCCGGGCAGGAGGAGGCTGTAGTCGCGCACGGCGGTCCCTACGACCAGGCGTTGATACAAGGCGAGGAGCTGCGGGGCCGCCCATTCGCCGCCGCCAGCACCCTGCAGATTCTGCGGCAGCACGCCAAGGGTCGCATGACCGTGTGGGAGCGCATCGACGTGCTGCAGGACAAGGGTTCACAACCGGCCGTGCTCTACCAGAACTGGGGCCGCAACCTCGACGGCGCCTCCATCGTGACGGCCGTCGTCAAGATTCGCGGCCGCGACGTGGCGCTCTACGGGCACGACTTCACCGTCCGCGCCGGCTCGATGGATGCCACGAACGGGCGCAAGCTGGCCAACCTCATCTACCTGGCGGCGCAGCGTGGCATTCCCCTGATCGGCATGAACGACAGCGCCGGCGCCTTCGTTCCAGCCGGCGTCGGCGGGCTGGACGGGTATGCCGAGGCGTTCACGGCGTTGCGCAAGATCAACGGTGTCGTGCCCAGTATCATGTGCATGTTCGGCTTCAACGCCGGCGGCGGCGCGTACCTGCCGCGCCAGGGCAGCTTCATGATTCAGCCGGCGAACACGTTCTTCGGCCTCACCGGACCGGTAGTCGTGAAGAGCGCCCTGGGCGAGGACGTGACGCCGGACGATCTCGGAGGTCCCAAGGTGCACGGCGCCAGCGGCGTCTCGGATCTCACCGTCGGCGACGAGGTGGCCGCGCTGCGCACTGCGCAACGCCTGCTCAGCTATCTCCCCGACTCAAACAAGGTGGCGCCGCCATTCGAGAAGACCTCGGACTCGATTGAACGCCGCACGACGGAGATCGACACGCTGCTGCGCAAGGCATTCAACTCGCCAACGGGGTTCAACACCCCGGTCGAGGTCGCGATCCTCATCCAGCAGGTCTGCGATCACGGTGACTACTTCGAAATCCAGCCGGATCGGGCGCGCAACGCCATCACCGCCTTCGGCCGCCTGGGTGGACACGTCGTCGGCTTCGTCGCCAACAACAGCGCCGTTGCCAGCGGCCAGATCGACATCGACGCGGCTTACAAGATCGCTCGTTTCGTGCGCTTCTGCAGTATCTACAACATCCCCGTGATCTTCATGGAAGACACGACAGGGTTCCTGCCGGGGCGCGATCAGGAAAGCCGCGGCATCGTGCAGGCGGGCCGCGCCATGCTCGATGCGATCATCGATCTACGCACGCCGCGCGTCTTGCTCATCATTCGCAACGCCTTCGGCGGCGCCTACGCCGCATTCAACTCCTACGCAACGGGGGCCGACATCGTCCTGGCCCTGCCCACCACGCGCGTCGCCGTGATGGGCACGGCGGGCAAGGAATACACGTACAAGCGGGACCTGCAAGAGGTGCGCGCCGCGGCGGCGGCAAAGATCAAAGAGATAGCTGCCGCACATACGACCGCGGGCAGCCCGCCGGATGTTGCCCGCAAAGAGGCCGAGAAGGAAGCAGCCGAATGGCTGCGGGCGCAGGAGGCTGAGTTCAACCAACGCTACGAGCGCGAACTGATGAATCCGCGGGAGGCGCTCAGCCTGGGATCCATTTCGGAAATCGTCATGCCGAGCGACCTGCGTGCTGTCCTCGCACGCAGCTTGGAATTCCTGCTGCGCCACTACGAGCCCGGTCCCTGGCAGTCCATTCAGCGGGAGTTCCATTGATGGCAACATCAAGAGCCGACGATCCATACACCAACAACCCGCTCATCCACCGCGATCGCCGGCTCGGCCAGTTGCCGTCGGAGTGGGTGCGCTCGTTCGCCTGCGACGACATGGGCATCCTCATCGTGTGTCGCGGTCCCATCCGCAAGGAAGCCATTGACGTGTTTCGCGAGATGGGCATCACCAACGTCGGCATTCTCATCTCGGAGCGCGACAGCATCGTCTACCCCCGCGCGCTCTCACCCGAACTGCGGATCATGGATCCGCGCCACGTCCACGCCGTCCCCGACTACACCGGCGCCACCAAGGAAGAGCGCGTCCAGCGGATCCAACAGATCATCCAGATTTGCCGCGCCCACGGCTATGGCTACGTGTTCGCCGGCTACGGCTTCATGGCCGAAGACGCGCACTTCGTGCGCAGCCTCGAGGACGCCGGCCTGCACTTCATCGGCCCCTGCTCGTACACCCAGGAAGCGGCCGGCGCCAAGGACGAAGCGAAGCGCACAGCGATCGAGCACGCGGTCTCCGTCACTCCGGGTGTGAACAACGCCACAGCGCGCACGTTGCTCCGCAAGTATCCAGACCGTGCGGCGCTGGCAAAGCTCGTCAGGCAAAAGGGGCTCGACGTCCCGCAGGTCACCGATGAGAAGCTGCACCTGCGGCTCGAAGACCTTGCCGATCTCGTCCTCACTGCGGCCTACGAGAAGCACATGGATCTGTACACGCTCGATGAGCTGGCGGAACAGATCCAGCGTGAGGCCGAAGAGCTGCTGCGGCAACATCCCGGGCGGCGCTTCCGCCTCAAGGCCATCGGCGGCGGCGGCGGCAAGGGGCAACGCATCTTTTCCGACGCGCAGAGTGTGCCAGGCCTCGTCCGCGAGGTGCTCAGCGAAGTGAAGGCCACGGGTGTCGGCGACAACAAGAACATGCTGATCGAGCTGAACGTGGAGCACACCCGTCACAACGAAATTCAGATCGTTGGCAACGGCGAGTGGTGCGTCACACTGGGTGGACGTGACTGCTCGCTGCAGATGCACGAACAGAAGCTGGTCGAGGTCTCAATCACCGAGGAAGGGTTTCAGGTCGCCATCCAGCAAGCGCGCACTGCCGGTAACACGCAGCGCGCCCGAGAACTCGAGGCGGACCTCGCCGTGCTGCAGCGCATGGAGGCTGAGGCACAACGCTTCGGGCAGGCGGTGAAGCTCGACTCCGCCTCCACCTTCGAGTGCATCGTCGAGGGCCGCAACCACTACTTCATGGAGGTGAATACGCGCATCCAGGTCGAGCATCGTGTCTCCGAGCTGTGCTACGCGCTGCGTTTCACCAATCCAGCCGACCCCGACGACCACTTCGACGTGCACTCGCTCGTCGAATGCATGGCGCTCATCGCGCGACACACACGGCGTCTGCCGAAGCCGACGCGCGTCCCCCGCGACACCGCGGCGATCGAGGTGCGTCTCAATGCCACCGATCATGCGCTCAATCCGGCCGCTGGCGGCGTGATCATCTCATGGTCGGATCCGATTGACGGCGAGATCCGCGACGATCAAGGCATCTCGATCAAGAATCCCGACACCGGCCTGTACATGCGCTACCGGCTGGCGGGCGCCTACGACTCCAACGTCGCCTTGCTGTTGGCGACCGGCGCCGACCGCACCGAGAGCTTCACGCGTGTTGCCGAGATTTTGCGGCGGACGACGCTGCGCGGCATCGATCTGGCCACCAATCGCGAGTTCCTCTTCGGCATCGTCACCTGGTTCTTGAGCCGCGATGCATGGGCGAAGCCGACGACGAAGTTCGTCGTGCCGTACCTGACGCTCGTCGGCGAACTGGCACAAGAGGCACAGTCGATCAACTTTGACTACGCCTTCCAGCAGATCGCGCGACACGCGACGACGACCGCAGCAGCCCACAGCGAGAGGGCCGTCGGGGCGACGCGTCAAGTGACCGATCTCAAGGAAACACTGCTGGAGCGGCCGATGATGATGCTCATCGACGCGCCGCACCTCCTCTCGGCCTGGCTAAGCCAGCACCGGCTCGACTACGAGATGCGCCACGGACGTGTCGTGTGGAAACGCAATCCCGTCGAGGTGCTTGCGGAAACGTATCACCTGTTGAATCTCGACGTGCAGCCGGGCGAACCGGCCGCCCACCGGATCTGGGAACACGACCGGCAACTGCTGGAAACCGCCCTCGCCTTCTACGCAAGCCTCACCGACTACGTACCGTCGGAAACGGCGTGGGCCGATCTCGATCATATCCTCCGCAGCGCCCACCCAGCATTCGGTTTCGACGACATGATGTGGACAAAGGTGCGCGCCGCGCACCGCGGCCACCAACTCGGCCTCGAAATCCTCACCATGCTGCCGATGATCGCCGCAACTGTCGGGTTCTACGACCTCACGCTCAACGATGACCTCGGCATCACCATTCCCGATCGCCTGCTCGACCCGGCACGTCAGGAGGCAATGCGCAAGGTCCTGGCGCCGCCACCCGCAACCCGGGCGGATGAGATCGTCGCGGCCATGGGTGGCACGTACTACGCGCAGGAAGCGCCCCACCTACCGCCGTTCGTGACCACGGGGGCACACTTCAACCAGGGTGACCCGCTGTACATCATCGAGGTCATGAAGATGTTCAACAAGGTCTACGCCCCGTTCTCCGGCACCGTCGATGCGGTGCTGCTCAAGGAAAGCGGCGTCGTCGTACGCAAGGGGCAGCCGCTGTTCAAGGTCACACCCGACGAGACCATCGTCGAGGAGGACCCGGACGCCAAGGAGCACCGCATCCGCGTCAACACCGACTCGTATCTGGCGAAGCTGCTGTGAACCAGTGCCGGCTACTGGTCGCGTGAGAGGTAGGTATACTCCTGCAGCCCCTGCTCATAGTGGCGGCGCAGGCGGGCCGAGTCCTCCAAGCTGATCTGCCCGGCGCGCATGGCGACCTCGATGGTGCGGCGCACTTTCTCGATCAGCGTGCCCTTGTCGTATTGGACGTATTGCAACACCTCGGTCACCACGTCGCCTTCGACGACATGCTCGATTTCGTAGCGGCCGTCTTCTCCGAGGCGGACGTGGACCGCGTCCGTATCGCCGAAGAGGTTGTGCAGATCACCGAGGATTTCCTGGTAGGCGCCCACCAGGAACACGCCGATGTAGTACGGCTGGCCGTTGAGCGGGTGTAGCTCCAGCACATCCTTGACGTCGCGCTGATCGATGAACTTGTCGATCTTACCGTCGCTGTCACACGTCAGGTCGGCAAAGACGCCGCGCCGCGTGGGCTTTTCCTCGAGGCGATGAATGGGCATGATGGGAAACAGCTGCTTGACCGCCCAGTGGTCGGGGGCTGACTGGAAGACGGAAAAGTTGCCGTAGTAGGTGTCCGCGAGGCCCTTTTCGAGCGGCTCGAGTTCGTCGGGTACGTACGGTAGCTCGCGCACGATGCGGAGGATCTTCTCGCAACAGTCCCAGAACAGCCGCTCGACGCGCGCGCGCGCCCGCAGATCCAGGTAGCCGAGGGAGAACAACTCCGTCGCTTCCTCTTTGAGCTGCAGGCTGTCGTGGTAGGCTTCCAAGACGTTCTTCTGGGAAATGGACATCCAGATCTCGGCGAGATCCTTCAGGACCTTGTGATCGCCTTCGGCCACCGGCTCCGGTGGCTTCCCGGAAAGCATCTCGTGGACACCCAGGACATCGAAGATCAGCACCGAGTGGTGGGCGGTCATCGCCCGTCCGGCCTCGGTGACGATGTCTGGATGGGGGATCTGTTCCTTGTCGCACGCCTCCTGCATGGCGGCGACCACGTCGTTGGCGTACTCCTGCACCGTATAGTTCATCGACGAGTGGAAGTTGGTCTGCGAGCCGTCGTAATCAACTCCGAGGCCACCGCCCACGTCCACCAGCCGCGGCTTGGCTCCCATTTGATGGAGACCGACGAAGATCCGGCTGGCTTCGCGCAGGGCGTCCTTGTGTGCGCGAATCGCGGTGATCTGCGAACCGATATGGAAGTGCAGCAGCTCCAAGCAATCGAGCAGACCCTCGCTGCGGAGCAGGTCGACGGCTTCCACGATTTCGACCGCGGTGAGGCCAAACTTCGACCGGTCGCCGGTCGACTCAATCCACTTGCCGGCCCCCTTTGTCGTCAGCCGCGCACGCACCCCAATGTGGGGTCGAATATCGAGGTCACGCGATGTCTTGATGATGAGATCCAATTCGCGGAAGCGGTCGACGACGATGATCGGCGTCCGCCCGAGGCGCTGTGCCAACAGCGCCGTCTCGATGTAGGCGCGATCCTTGTACCCGTTGCAGATGATCAGAGCGCCGGGCGTATCGAGGATCGCCAAGGCGATGAGCAGTTCCGGCTTGCTTCCCGCTTCCAACCCCACCTTCTCGGCAGCTCCGTACTCCACGATCTCTTCGACCACGTGGCGCTGCTGGTTCACCTTGATCGGATAGACGCCGCGGAACCCGCCTTTGTACCCATAGTCATTCACAGCACGCGCGAAAGCAGCGCACAGGCCGTGCACACGGCTAGCCAGAATGTCCGAGAACCGGACCAGCAGGGGCGTACGCAGGCCGCGCTGATTGAGGTCCTGCACGAGATCGAGCAGATCGATGGTCGGGCCTTGTTCGCCGCGTGGCCGCACATCGACGTGTCCCTTGTCGTTCACCGTGAAGAACCCGGCGCCCCAGGCGCTGGCGTTGTACAGCTCAAGACTGTCCCGAACAGTCCATCCTCGCATGTGCTCGCATCTCCCCTTCAATCACGCAGGCAGGTTTCTGCAGCATCTTAGCGGCGCAGCGCTGGGCCGCAACCATGCGCCGGCAGCCGCCACGTAGCGTACGTGCGAAGCGCGCCCAAAAACGGCGAAGGGCCGAGCAACCTCGCTCGGCCCTTCGCCCTGAAAGATCCGCTGCTGAGTCGTTGGACGTAACGGCTACGGCGCGGTCGGGTTAGACGATGGCGCGTTGGCCGACGGGAGGTAAATGTAGTCGTTCTGCGGGGTGCCGTTCGGCGTAGTGCGTACGCTACCGCGCTGTTGCGTAACGAACGCAGCCGAGAATCCCTTGCCGTTGTCGGTTCCACAGAGAGGATCGACTCCAGTGGAGTCCAGCGGATCACTGCAGTGGAACTCCTCGGCAATTGCCAACAGCCCATGGCCATACGTAGTGGCCGAATCCGCGACGCCACGAATGAGAGTCTGGCCGGTCAAGCTACCCTGCACGTTCACGTTGAAGATGGACTGCGCATCCCCGGCTGGTCCCGGTCGCGTATCGATATCCGACAGTACGATCTCGCTGAAGCAGCGTACCGAACGGCTCGTAGAAAAGCGCTGTTCAAACTCGTTGTACACCAGGTACTGCACAACCGTAGTTATCGGCGCCTGTAGGTTGAAGTCTTCGGAACACGGCACCAACGTCAGGTGCGTACGCACCCTCCGCGCGACCACGCTGGGCTCGACGGCGTCATCGAAGAAGTGATCGAGAATCAGAATGTTCGGGCAGGAGTCGTACTCTTGGTCCTTGCCGAGAACGAGCGTGTCGTCTCCGTCGTTATCCCCGGTCGCCCGGATGCCGATGGCATTGTACCCTCGGCTGTCTATCGATGGTGCGGCGCTCACTTTCTCGATCGTTGCCTCGCCTTTAAGGTCGTTGGCGGAGACGGGCTGCTCGTTCTCGTCGCTGCTCACCTCGATGCATTTGAGTTCGCCAACAAACGGGTCTTCACCGACCGGGAGGATGCTACCGCGGTTGAATTGCCCATTCCCGTTGGCTGGCGTTGTTGATAACGGCAGGTCGGGCAATCCCTTGCTCGCAGTGAAGTCAATCGGCTGCTTGGCCGTGAGCTGAAAGGCGAAGTCGCTCTCCGTCCAGCCAGGAACACAGAACTCGAATTCGCCGCATGTCGTGGTCGCCGGATCACCGACCGGGTTACAGATGGTTCCCGAGTTGGAACAGTGGCCGTTGGCGTCAACCCAGAAACACCGCACATTCACTGGAACGTCGGCGGTGTTGGTGATCTGAATGATCGTATCGGTTTTCTGGTCCGTGGAGGTCGTCGTGTCCACCACAATTTTTGGGAAGACCAGGATCGCAGCCGCATTGGTCGACCGCGGCAGCTCCGAACGGAAATCATCGGCCCGGACTGCGCCGGTCCACAAGAGCACGCTTCCCAGGAAGAGAAGACCGCCAGAGAGAAAGGGATTCCACTTCACCGTACGCATTGCACTTCTCCTTTCACCTATCAGGGAGAAACCAGCCACAACCTTTTCCCCTCTTAGCCTCCGCTTCACCGCCCTACTCCAGAAGCGGTAGGACGATCTCATCAGGCGGTGTGCCCTCCGGAACGACGTCCACCAAATTCCCCGCGGTGTGCAGGTCGTACGCGGCGCGCGCCGCGACCGTGCCGCCGGTGGCCGTCGATACAGAGACGATGCGCTCGACGACGCCGAGAAGACCGCCAGTTGTCCCGTCGAGATTGACGACCGGTGTGATCTCGGTATGAGCGACCTCAGTACCCAATTGGTTTATCGAAAAGGCCGAGCGTGTCGGAGCGCCCGGGCTGTCGATATCCGTCAGTTCGACCGAGAGGAAGCAGGTCACCGTGGTGCTCGCGGAGAAGCGTTCCTCGAACTGGTTGTAAATCAGGAATTGCACCGTGACGCTCTTCGGCCTCTGATTCTCGAAATCCTCGCTGCACGGAACCAGGGTCAACTGCGTGGCAACCGAAGAGCCGCTGAGGGCGCTCCCCAATTCTTCAGCGACTGGATCCGTGGATCCGGTCGCAAAGTGATTCACGATGAGCTTCGCCGGGCAGGAGTTGTAGACACTGTCGTCAAGCGTCAGCGGGTTGGATGGTGTCGCATCCGGATTCGCGCGGATGCCGATGGCGTTGTACTTCGAGACATCGCCTTCTTGGGTGCCAGGCTCATCAGGAAGCGCATCTGCTGTTGTGGCGGTCACCTCGAGGGTCGCCTCGCCCTTGAGGAAATTGCCCATAACCGGCTCTCCTGATTCCGCGACTTCGATGCACTTCAGTTCACCAACGAAATCCGGTTCAGGCGGGACACGCCCCGGATCGAAGCCGGAGCCGTCGCTCGCAAAGCCATCGGTGGGATCGACGTTGCGTCCCTTACTCAAGAGCCAATGGGTGGGCTGCTGTTTGGTGAGCCAGATGAGGAAGTCGGTCTCCTGCCAGATCGGGAGACACGTCGCGCTGGGAACGGAACACGGCAGACCCGACAACGTGCTGCGCAGCGAGGCGTCGACGTAGAAGCAGTGGGCGTGCAGGATCGAGTTGCTGGTGTTGGTGATCTGGATCACCGTGTCGAACGTGCCGTTGGCTTGAATCTTTGGAAAGACGAGGATCGATGCCCCCTCCTCCGTCGTGACGTCAGCCCGGGCACCAGCCGCCACCACCCCCAAGGCCAGAGCGAAACCGCAGAGGCCTGAGAGAAAAGCGTCCCACTTCACCTTTCGCATTGCCCTCCTCCTTTCCAATCGACCGATCGTGTTCCCACTCCGCCTGCCCACCACTCGTGAGCGGGTCTCCTACCTAGAGCACCGCGGAAGTGCGCGCATACATACTCAAAAAGTCGGCGCATTGTCAAGGATTCTCGTCCCGAAAAGTTCCCGGAGCAAGGCCAAACCAGTAGAAAATCAGCCGCCGGGCCAAGCGCAAAAGATTTGTCTTGGCGCAAGCCAGAGGCGCACGACCCAAGCGCCGCGCCCTGCCAGTCCACGCTTCGGCCGTGCCGCCGCCCAAAGATTGCCGTTTGATCCGTCTCAAGGGCCATGAACAGGCGCTCAAAGGCAAAGAGCGGGAGCCCCCATTCGGAACTCCCGCTCTCTTGCGCAGCTCGCGTTGTTATTCGAGCCTATCGTCGTGGACGACGCCGCCGCAGCAAGACCGCCGCAGGGACGATCAGCCAAGCCAGCGGGCTCACATCCGCGCCATTCGACGCTGCGATGTTGCAGCCCCCGCCGCCGCCCCCACCGCCGCCACTTGTGTTGGTAGGTGTCGGGGTTCTGCTTCGGATGGCCGTCGGCGTGTTCGTCGGTTGCACCGGCGTATTGGTCGCCGTCGGCGTGTTCGTCGGTTGCCCCGGCGTGTTCGTACGCGTGTTGGTCGGCGTGTTCGTCGGCTGCACCGGGGTGTTGGTGGGCGTCTGTGTCGGTGGGCCAGATGTGTTGGTTGGCGTCGGGCTGATCGTCGCAGTCGACGTAGGCGTAACCAACGCGACCGCCACTTCCCCATTCTGACCCGTGGCCGGGAGCGACTGGTTATTCCCAGTTGTGGCTAGCGCGTTACTAGCCGCCAAGGTGGTCGTGTCGCCGAGCGTCGCCGTGTCCGGAATGTCAAAGGTGCACGTGGCAATTTCACCGGTGCCAATCGGGAGATTCGGGCTGCCCGGCGCGCTTGGATTGACAGTCACTTCAAGGTCGAAGCCCTGGCTACCAGGCGGCTGGTTGAGGCGAACCGCAGCGAGAATGTGAGTGCTGGCGAGACGCTGCGCAATCACACAAGCATCCGGGACATTGATCGACAGTGAGCCGAGGGTACCAGCCGGGAAAGTTACGAAGAGTCCGGCCCCAGCTGCAGTGTCCGTTGGATCGGTGAGCGTGAACGGTATGTCGGCCGTACCCCCCGGCGGCCCCGCTGCGCTTCCGATGGCTAACTCGACCTGCTGTGCACCAACCCGAGGGGCCACCGCCAGCAAGGCAAACACAAGGAGGTAAGCCATGGGCGCAGCCACGGACACTCTGGGCTGACACCTCATCTGATCGTTGCGCCGAGTCATCTTGTTGGCCTCCTTACTGAGCATCCTGAGCATCGCGCGCCGCTCCTCTCGCGCCTCACGGACAACCCTGCTGGAAGTTGAGCACGCCGGCAATCACTTCGTTGTTCCGCACCAGGCCGTCACCGTTGATGTCCACCTCTACACAGGATGCCAGATCCGTCGGATCATGGAAGAGATTCACCATTGCTATGATTTCATCGTTGCGCACCCTGCCGTCGAGGTTGCAGTCGGCGGCGCATTCACACACCCCGATGCCGCTCTCGACGACGCAGGTCTCGCGATTCTCCAGACACTCTGCGGGACCGGCGGTCGGCCCCGAACAGTTCCGGATTCCCTTGCACACTCCGGCCCGGCAATGCGTGCCCTCGGTGCACTGACCATCGTTGTCACAAGGCGGCGGCGCTTCCACCGTCACCGATCCCGGCGTAAATACACTCGTGAATACGGCTCCCTGCGGGTCACCCACGTTGAGCCGATCGGCATTCAGCTGGTACGTCCCAGGCTGCGCGCTCGGATTGACCCGGAACGTGCACGACACCAGTGGGCCTGGATCAAAAGCAGTAAGCGGATATGGTGGCTGAGTCGCTGGCCTACACAGGTCCGTATTGCCAACAAAGAGGCGCAGCCGGGCGACTCCCGGCGGCGTGCCCGGCGTCTGCGGCTCATAGGTGTATGACGCTTCCGTCACCTGGAGGCGCGGATCGACTGCGCAATCCTTGGTCACGTCGGGCAACTCCAAAACGGACGTATCGATCAAGAGATCCAGTTGTGCGGTTGCCACTTCGCCGCCACCGCTCAAAGCGACCCCCAGCGTGACACTCGCGCCAGCCGGGGCCGAGGCGGAGCCGATGTCCAAGCTGCGGGTCTCATCGGTGCGGTCACGCACGAGGGGCTGTCCCGCCCCGGGACAGCCGAGTCCCAGGTTGTTGAGTGCCAGACACAGGTCGCTACCAGTGACTTGGCCGTCACCATCGGCACCGCCCGCCGGACAGTCTGACGGCGGGCATTGGCCACGGAGTATGCAGGTCATGATGCTGGTCTCGTTGCCCAGCACCTTGCCATTCAGATCACAGTCACCGAGGCACTCGCAGATGTTATCGACGCATGTCTCGCGCGGGAAACCACGGCACGCGGCGCTATTGTCGCACGCGCGCTCCGGGACACAGACCCCTTCGCGACAGTGGAAGCCCGGTCCCTCCAGATCGATGCACTCCTGATCGGTTGTGCACGTGGGCAGCGGCGTCGGCGTTGGCGTTGGCGTCGAAAGATCCTTGCAGACGCCATTCACGCACGTCAAACCATCCGGGCACACGCCGTCCGGGCAAGCAATGGTCGGGGTCGGTGTCGGCGCCGGAACGCAGACTTTGTTCTCACATACCTGCCCGCGCGGGCAGTCCTGATCGAAGGTGCACGGGATCGTAGGTGTGGGTGTCGGTGTAATGGTTGGTGTCGACGTCGGTGTCGCCATCCTGATGACCCCCGGCATGACCTGCACCTGCACATTGGGAATTTCATTGGCCGGCTGGCTGGTGTCACTGGCCGATACCCGGGAGGTCATTAGCGAGACCACTTGTCCGGGCTGCGCA
>DATKMS010000448.1:0-3852 GCA_035541735.1 Candidatus Margulisiibacteriota bacterium | reverse complement strand
CAACTGTGGATGGCGCGCATCACGTTGAGCGAGATTGCCGCGCAGCTGTTCATCTGGTCGGCGCTCTTACTGCTGTTCAGCGCGCTGCAAGCGGAGGCGCGCAGCGCCGCGCGTTGGGCGGGCGTGCTGCTCGGTCTGTCGGCGTTCGTCCGTTTCGACAGCCTGTTGATGGTGCCGATGCTGTTTCTGGCGCATTTGGCGACGCGCCTCGTCGAGGAGCCCGCCGGCAAATCCACGCAGATCTGGCTGGCGCTCTACGAAACGGCGCTGCCGGTGTTCGCGCTCGCGGTCATCTACTTCGCCGTATTCAGCACCCCGTATTTCCTGCAGCGCCCCTACCTGTGGAAGCTGGCGATCGCCAGCGCCGTGACACCGTTGCTCGTGCTGGCGTGCACGCCGCGCATGGTGGAACAGGTGCGCCCGTGGCTGGCCGCCGCGCCGACGCTGGCGGCCGGTGCGCTGGCGTGGTGCGCCCTCGGCGTCTACGCCTATTTCATCCGCCCGGCGCCCAGTGCGGCCCCGCAGATGCGCTATCGCTGGCCCGGGTACTATGTCGACCTGACGCGCGACTACAGCCGCGACACGTTGGTGAACCTTGGACGCTACTTGTCGCCGCCGGTGGTGTGGGCGGCCATCGCCGGGTGGTTTCTCACCTTGGCACTCATCGTGCGCCAGCGCCGGGACGTTCATCTCTTTGCCGCCCTGGTCATCATCCTCGGCTTCTCGTTCGCGCACCTGACCGAGCCCATCCCCGAAGACCACTTCTGGGTGATTCGCCGGTTCACGCCGGTCGTCGTCCCCGGCATCATCCTGTGCGCAGCACTCGCGGCGCACTGGCTGCTGGCCAAGCTGCCCGACGCTGCGTCGCTGGCGGCGGCGCTAGTGGCGGCCGTGGCGCTCGCCGGCTTCACACTGTGGGCCGACCGCCTCATTCTGACGTTCGCCGAAAGTGGCGGCTACTTCGCGCAAATTGAGCGCCTGGCGAGCAAGCTGCCGCGCGACGAAGTGATTCCGGCCCGTGGCTTCACCGAGTGGCTGACCCCTCTCTACATCGCCTTCGACCGCCGCGTCGTGCCGCTCAACCTCGACCCGGGCAGCGCCGGCAGAGCGGCCTTCCAAAACTGGGTCGCCCGCCGGACGGCGCAGGGCAAGACCGTCTACCTGCTGGTCGAAGGGCCGCTCGACTTTGGCGGCTTTCAGGCTCGCAAGCTCGACGAAGTGGTGATCACTCGCGAGTTCAGCGAGCCCACCGTCGACCCGCTCCCCAAGACGCTGGTGACCAAGGAACGCCGCGTCGGACTCTACGAAATCGGGGGATGAAGACAATTGCGAATTGCGAATGTCGAATCGCGAATTTCCACCCCGCCTGTCTGAACAATTCGCAATTCGCAATTCGAGATTCGCAATTCTTCAGTACGCTCCCTGTCGGCGGATGACCGCACCGACCGTCTTCACGAGCACGGTGATATCGAGCCATAGCGACCAGTTGCGCACGTAGTACTCGTCGAGCCGCAGACGCTGGCTGAAGGGCAGCTCGTTGCGGCCGCTCACCTGCCAGAGGCCGGTGATCCCCGGCGGCGCCTTGAGGATGGTTTCCGCACAGTCGCCCATACGCTCGGTCTCGCGCGGCAAGTAGGGACGCGGGCCGACCAGGCTCATGTCCCCGCGGGCCACGTTGAGCAACTGCGGCAACTCGTCGAAACTGAAGCGTCGCAAAATCCGCCCCACCCGTGTGACGCGCGGATCGAACGCCTTCAGCTTCGCGAACTGTTCCCACTCGGCCCGCGCCGCTGGATGGCGCGACAGGTAGTCCTCCAAACGCTCGGCGTTGTCCCGGTACATGGTGCGGAACTTGAAGCAGCGAAAGCGCCGCCAGCCGCGGCCGAGGCGTTGCTGCCGGTAGAGAATCGGTCCGGGAGAATCGAGCCGGATCGCCAGCGCCGCCACAACAAGCAGCGGCGACAGCAGCAGTAGAGTCCCCGTCGCCACCACCAGGTCGAAGCCGCGTTTGAGCGCCAGGTTCCAGGGCTTGGCCAGGTTCCAGCGCATGTTGAGCAACAACAAGCCGTCGAGATCCTCGGTCTCGACGCCCACCGTCGCCAGTCCGAACATGTCGGGCACCAGACGTATGCTCTCGACGCGTCCCTCACAGGTCGAGATGATGTGCAGGAGCTGCTCGCGCGACAGCCGTGGCATCGCCATTACCACGTCCTTCACCGCCAGTTCGCGCACCAGCTGCGGGACGGCGGCCAACGGTCCACGCACCGCGATGCCCAGCTGCACCGTGCCGATCTTCTGCGGATCGTCGTCCACAAAGGCCACCGGCTCGTAGCCGAGCACCGGGTGCGTGCGGATGCGCTCGCACACCTGCACACCGGTCTGGCCGGCGCCGAGAATCAGCACGCGCTTGCCCCACAGGCCTGCCACGATCAACGCACGCTTCGTGTTGTGGCGGACGATGGGAACGGCGAGCAGCGTGCTGAGCCACGCGCCGAGGATCACCAAGCGTGACATTTCACCGGCGGCGCGCACCGCGAACGACAGAAACACGGCGAACAACGCCGCCAGCGTGCAGGCGCGCAACACCTGCCGCGCCTCCTCCCAGAACAACGTGCGGCGCGTGTACAGCTTGGCCTCGGCGAACGCCAGGCTCCACGGGGCGAGATAGTACAGACCGGAGAAGAAGACGGAAAAGGCGGGCACCGGCTCGAGGAAGGGAACCAGCCGCGCCAGCGGCCCGCTGCGGAACCACCAGACGAGGCCCAGGCAGGAGAAAACGGTGAGCCAATCAACGGCGATCAAGACGGTCGCCGCAAGCAGCGGCCGCCACGCGAATCCCAGCACCGACCAGGAGCGCGCAGTTGACCCGGCCAGGACGCCGTCCACCGGCACGGCCGCGCCGACATCGCTGGGGGATTGACGCTGCATCTCCACGACTCCGGACGATACTCGTAACCCGGAGCAATACTCAAGCGTCGCGCGAGCGCAGGACCGGCTGTCGAGGCCCCTGAAGTGGCAACAGGGAGGGAACCCGGAGCTGCCGCGCCGCCATCAGGTTCCTCCCCTGTGAGCACTTCCGGAAACGGGGGAGGCCAGGAGGGGGCCCCGGGCCGCCGGCGTGCCGATCAGCTCCCGGTACAACCCTAGCAACGCCTGCTCCTGGTGCTCCCAGGCAAGCTGCTGCTCGAACCGGCGGCGGCCGCGCACGCCCATGGCGTGGCGTTGCTCAGGCTGCTCCAGCAAGGCGACGATCTTGTCGCCGAATGCGGCGGCGTCGTTGCACCGCGCATACACCGCCGCGTCGCCTGCCGACACGCGCGCTTCGCGCAGGTCGAAGGCCACGATCGGCTTCGCCATTGCCATGTACTCGATGATCTTGTTCATCGTGCTCACGTCGTTGAGCGCGTCCTTGGGATCGGGCGCCACGCACAGGTCGGCCGCCGACAGCAACGCGCTGACCTCGTCGTCGGGAATGCGCCCGGTAAACCGCACCCACGGCTCCAGCCGCAGCGCGCGGTTCATCGCCACCAGCTCGGCGTACAGGTCGCCGCCACCGATCAGCACGAAGTGGACGTCTGTGCGCTGCAGATCGTGCACGATGTGCGCCGCCGCCTTGAGCAGCACGTCCAAGCCATCGTTGGGGCCCATGACACCGAGGTAGCCGACCAGGTACGGCTGCCCGTTCTTCGACTCGGGGCGCGGCGGGAGAGCCTGGAACCGATTCAAGCGCGGCCCGCTGCGCACAACGACGACACGCTCGGGAGGCATCTGGCCGCGCCTCAGTGCGATTTCGCGATACGACTGGTTGGTGGCGATCACCCGGTCGGCCGTGCGGAACGTCGCCCACTCCGC
>DATKMS010000447.1:0-11569 GCA_035541735.1 Candidatus Margulisiibacteriota bacterium | reverse complement strand
CAGACTACCTCAGTGACCTGCAGCGCGTGCTCGCGGCATGTGATACGGCGCCCATCGTGGTCGGTCACGACCTCGGCGGGTTGCTGGCGCTGGCGTGCCCCCCGGCAGCTGCACGGGCTGTGGTAGCGCTGGCGCCGCTGCTGCCGCGCGCCGTGAGCGGCACGACCAGCTTGGTGCTGTCGAGTTGGCGTGCGCGCCTGGCGATGCTTCGTGCGTCTCCACTGCCGCCGCCGCGCGGCCGGTTGGGGGCGGCGTACTTTGCACACGGTGCCCCGGGGGGGACGACGGCGGAGTCGGCTCGTGCTGTACGCGAGTTGTGCGACAACGACTTTGATCTGCCTACTCACATTGAGAGCCCCACGTTGCTCGTTGCTGGCGAAGCTGATCGCTTCTCTCCACCCGAGGTGCTCGAGCGGTGGGCGCGGCGGCTGGGTGCGCAGTACGAGACGGTTGCCGGCGCCGGCCATGCGCTGCCGTGGGGTACCGGATGGGAAGCGTGCGTCGCCGCGACCCATCGGTGGCTCATTCGGGCGCTCGGTGAGCCCCTCTTGTTGCTACGCGACGAGCAAGAGGACTGACGCTTGAATGCGTGCGCACAGTCCCAGGTCTCAGGGTAGCGGCTGTACCGAGACCTGTAACGGTGTCCGTCGTGCCGCCATGAACTCGCCGATGTCGAGCGGCGCCGGCAGCGCATAGCTCGTCGACGCGAGCTGATGTGCGCCTGCAGCGACGTGGTCCCATCGATCGAGCTGATAGCCGATTGCAGGCTCCTCTCCCGGGATCTCCTCCGGCGGGTTCGCGGCGGAGGGCGCTTCTTTGTACACGAGATGTCGCTGCACGCTCGCCAGGGACGCACCGAGATCGAGTATCTGCAACAAGGTGACCTGCGGGCCGCGCAGAGCGAACCAGGAGCCGGGCAGGCGATTCAGCCCTTCCTTCTGCACAGTCATTGCGCCGTCGATCACGAACGGTTCCGCGACGTCGGGTAACACCACCGACCATCCCCGCAGGTCGCGAAAGTCGAGAAACGCGCGGATGCAGATGTCGCCGAAGAAATACGTCGGCGGGAAATTCAGATACAGGCCCACCGGCAGTTCGGCGAAGTCGCGGTAGAAATAGGTGTACGATCCAAATGTCGGGGAGCGAATGCCCCAGCCGATGCGAACCCACTGGCGTTGGCGCCGGATGACGCGAATCGGCCCCTGCCGCCAGGCGACGAACTCGCTGGTGACGTCGTCTTCATTCCGCGAGAAGCGTACCAGGCCCCAGAGAAACGTTGCGGTCGCGCGGACCTTGAAGCGGTCGAGCAGATCGGCACCCGCGACCCCGTCCGTTCCGTTCAGGGCCAGATATCCCGGCACGCCGTGGAGGAATCCGAGTGTGACGCGCTGACCGCGCACGCGGTCAGCTGCCGGATCATATTTGACGTACGAGCGAGTCGAGCGGGGCGCCACCGCTCGGTAAGCAGCTGCATACACCCAGGCCATCCTTCCGGTCAGCGGGTCGCGAATCGAGATCTCGGCCACCGCGTCAACGCCGGGGAGTTGCGTGCGTCCGATGCGGTCGCCCGCATCCGTGGCCATGAACAGCACCCGGTCATTTGCATCGAGCACTCCGGGCGACTCGTCGGCATTCGGCTGCGGCCCCTGATCCAGCACCCATGCCCCTTGGGCAGTCACTTCATCGACCTGAAAGGGGATCGGCTCGCACAACGGAGTGCCGGCGCTGTGGCGGCAGGCGAGCAGCGCGAGATGGTCGACCGCATACCCGTCGAAAAGGGCCAACTCACTGCCGGCGACTGTCACGACATCGGTGCAGCGCAGCGGGGAACCCAGATCCGCCGCGGCCGCAGTACAGAGCCAGGTTGCCAAGAGTATCAACGCCCCGCCCCCGGCTTGCGAAGGCAACGCCATGCGGCAGAAATTGCTTGACAATCGAAGCGACACCGAACTAAGGGAACGCGAGCATCGATTTCCGGCCAGTGGGTTCAATGCGGGGTGAAGCGGCGCGCGAGAGGAGAGTTCCGATGACACGGATTGGGTTGCGGCTGTGGTCGGCAGTGTGTGTCGTGATGCTATCACTGGTGCTGTGCAATCAGCAGAGCACAGCGGTGTCGCTCGATAAAGAAGGGGATATCAAGCTGGGGGTTCGGACCTACGTCAATGTCCGTGTGGGAACCGAGGACACCCACAACGGATATAATCAGACGGGCACTATCCGTGATCCCGCGACGGGTCAAATAGTGAAAGTCAACGAGGCGATCTCAGCGACCTTCCCGCAATCAGCGGGGGGACATCTGCGGCAGAATCGCTACTACATCGAGGCCGAGCTCAACCACAACTTGGATCGTCTGGTGAAGCAGGGGTTCGGTCCGTTCTCCTTGCTCAACGATCTGCCATTCAAGATCAAGGACTTCTCGTATCACGTCACCTTCCGCGGCGAAGCTGATGGCCTCTATGACTGGGGGCCGACCGAATACAGCACGGCCGACCGGTTCCGCCAGGCAGCTGCTGTCCAGAAGTCTATTTCTCTGAATCAAACCCCCGTCGATGTAAGCGGCAATCGCCAACGCTTGCGCCACCTGGCCAGCGATCGCGAACGGCTGTTTCAAGCCTACACGGAACTCAGCGCCGGCGACGTGTTCGTCCGCTTCGGCCGGCAGATTCTCGTCTGGGGAGAGACCGACGGCTTTCGCTTGTTGGACAACATCAACCCGTTGGATAGCAGCTTCGGGGGCTTTCTGATCTCACTCGACGAACGGCGCGTGCCCCTGGACATGCTGCGCACCCAATATCGCATCGGCGACTTCGGACCCTTCCAAGAGATGTTCTTGGAAGGCTACGCGGCCATCGATAACAAGGTGGGGTATTATCCAGGCACGCCGGCCGGCTCGCCCTGGGCGCTGCCCAGCTTGGGTGCGCCGAGCAATGTCACCAAGAGCTTCGTGCTGCAACCGGCACGGACGATCAACAACACGCGCGGTGGGGCCCGCCTGGTGTTCAACGCACTGGATGCCACCTTCAGCGTGGCGCACTACTACACCTACTTCGACACCCCTGCGGTGCAGGTGTTCACCAACGGACCTTCGTTGTCGAGGTCCTTCAACGACGGGGCACCGTGTCCTCCACCCAGCACCGCCATGAATTGCGGGTACCCAACCCATAACGTACAGACGGCGCCGAAGGTGCAGGTCGACGGTGCAACGACGACCTTCGCAGTGCCGCAGTTCTATAGCGTGGTGCGGTCCGAAGTGGCGTATTTCCGGAGCGAACCGGCATTTACACAAGGACAGCTCGATCCATTCATCTTCAACAACAATGTCCAGAGCACCGGCGGACGGCGTTTGCGAGATTCGATCAACGCGGTGGTCGGCCTGGATGTGAACCAATGGATTAGAGTCCTCAATCCCAACCAGACCTTCTTCTTCTCAACGCAGTTCTTCTTCAAGCAAATTCGTCACGGCGCAGGCAACACCGCTTTCGTACGCAACGCGCGCGGCGAGTTGGTGCCCAACGGGGACCGAGAGGTCCTGCCGGTCCGGCTGGACGATCTTGCCAACAGCAATACATTGGGTGCCCGCCTCGAGCCCTTCTTCATCCGCCAACCGACGAGTCAGTATCTGCAGACTCTCTTCGTCGGCACCTCCTATCGCAGCGGGACGATCAACCCAGGCGTGACCATGTTCTATGACTGGGGGGGGGCGTTCTTGTATCAGCCGACAATTGCCTTCAGCCGAGACCCCTTCCGCTTCATCGTCGACTACAGCATCCTATCGTCCCACATTTATAAGGGCGCCAGCGGGGTGAGTCTGCTCAAGGACCGCGATAACGTCCAGTTTCGTTTTGAATACGTGATCTAAGCATGTGTCAGGTCGCCCACGGTCGTGCGTCAACGGAACCTCTCACTGCGCCGCTCGTGTTGGGTTGAAGGGACCTATCCCGCACTGGTAAGGTTTACGTCTGTGACCAAGCTTTTATGTGCAGTCTCCCTCGCGTGGGTAGTGGCATCTGGCGGCACCGCGGTCGCTACCGAACGCGTGACCGCAGCGGCGATCCGCCAGAACCTGTTCGCAACGTGCTTCATCAACGATAAGGAAGGTTGGGCTGTTGGCGACCTCGGACGCATCTTCCACACCACCGACGGCGCCAAGACCTGGGACCGGCAGACCATCGCAGAGTCGCGGTCCTTCGTCTCGCTCGCCTGTCCGGACAGCCAGCACCTGTGGGCTGTCGGTCAAGCAGGCGCTATCGTCCATTCGTCGGATGGTGGGAAGACCTGGCAGCCGCAGAAGAGCGGCGCGAACCGCCAGTTGTTGGACGTGGCGTTTGCGAACACCCAGCGAGGCATTGCGGTCGGTGACTTCGGCCTGTTGCTGCGAACCGAAGATGGCGGAACGACGTGGACAAAGGTCCCTCTTCCCGAAGACACCAAACTGCCGGCAGATGTGGCAGAGGTTGTCGCCCCCGGCGATATCGTTCTCTACGGTGTGTCCTTCGCTGACCCCGACCACGTTTGGGTAGTCGGCGAGTTCGGGACCATTCTTGCCTCTGCCGATGGAGGCGCGAGCTGGCGCCCGCAGCAAAGCCCCGTGGAGACCACCCTCTTCGGCGTGTCATTTGCCGATCAGCAGCGCGGCTGGGCCGTGGGGCTCGAATCTACATTGCTGGTCACGACGGATGGCGGTGCGAGTTGGCGGCAGACCGCCATCGATACCCCGAAGGGCTTCTCCCTGGCGTTGTATGACATCCAGGTCCGTGGAACCTACGGATGGGCTGTCGGGAACAGCGGGCTCTTGCTGAACAGCAAGGATTCCGGCGCCACGTGGCAAGTCGTGAGCGTCCCGGTACAGCTGCGCGGGAGTTGGCTGCGCGGCGTCAGCCTGCTTGCGGATGGGCGAGGATTCGTCGTGGGTGCACGCGGCCTGGTGTTGGCGGCGGACCGGGACAGGTTTACCACGCTGAGAGACCGACTCTAGAACTGATGATATCTGGTCGATCGAGGAGGTTCGTCTTATGAAATCACGAAGGGGTGCTGCGCGCTGCTTGGCGTTGCTCACCCTCACCCTGAGCGGTGCACCGGCATTCGCGGAAGACGTCGGCAAGCCGTGGACCCTGGACAGCAACAACTGGCAGCTGGGGGAGAAGCTGTTGCCCGAGCAGGTGCTCAACCGTGTGAAGAGCGGCGAGTACCACTTCAAGGTTGTGCCGGTCGACCCCGAGAAGCTGAAGCAGAACTATTCAAAGAAGTTCTGGGAAGCGAGCGAGTCCAACGCCGGGAAGTATGATGTCGACACAGCGACCTGCGGACTCAAGGACGTCAAAACGGGCAAGATGCCGGAGTTCTACTTCGGCTACCCGTTTCCCAAGATCGATCCCAAAGACCCAAACGCGGCCTGCAAGATGGCGTGGAATTTCAACGCAGCCAACGAGATGGGTAACGGTCAGGGTGCCACCTTCACGCTGAACGGCATCGACGGTAGTGGCGAATTCAAGCGCATCAAGCTGTGGTTGCACACCCTTTCCTTCGTGGGGCGCGCTGCCGGGCCGATCCCGAACCCGGAGAACCTGCGCGATACCAGCCTGACCAACGTCCTCGAACCTCAGGATGTCGACGGCGTCGCTGGGCTCGGCAAGCGCCTGAACGATTGGACCTCGCAAGACCAGCAATGGTTCTACGTCCCGTCGACACGTCGCGTCCGCCGCGTGAACGCTGCGACACGCTCCGACCCGGTCGCCGGTTTGGACATCTTCGGCGACGACCTCAACTGTTACGCCGGAAAGGTCGAGTACTATAAGTGGAAGCTCATTGGCGAAGGCAATATCCTCGCGCCTGTGCTGAGTCCCGACCCGCTGCCGCAAAAGCAGGTCAGCGAGACCCGCTGGAATGTGGAGATCCCCTACTTCAAAGGCGCCTACGAGACACCCGGTGCCAAGGGGGCGCCGTGGCTCATCGTCGAAAACCTGCAGATGATTCCTCGCCCCGTATGGATCATTGAAGGACAGTCCGAAGACCCGTACTACAACTTCGGCAAAGTCATCATGTTCATGGACAAGGACATGTACCGCATCTGGTGGAAGCTGGTACACAACCGGGCGGGAGAATACTTCTACAACGCGATGTGCGCGTACCACTGGTCCACCAATGCCGATGGCACATTCACCACGGTGACACCGAACATGGTGGTGGGAGTGAACGACAAGACCAACCGTGCTGCGCTGGGTGGCCGGTACAGCTCGCAATTCATCGAGAACAAGTACGACGACGACTACTTCACCCTGCACCATCTCACCCACATGGGTGACTGAACGCAGCGGTGCACGCAGCTTCAAAAGCGAAGGGGCCGGGAGAGCATTCTCCCGGCCCCTTCGCTTTGGGATCGTTCGCGTCGCGGGCCACGCCCGCCGCGCTCCCTCTTAGTCCTTGCGACGGAACTCCGAGCGCAGCCAACGGGCGATCCAACCCGCATTTTCCCAGCGCCCCAGCGCTTCGAGTTCACCGGCGTCCAGCCACATGCCATGACAGCTCGGGCATTCGTCTACCGAGACGTCGTGCAGGGTGTGCGAGTTGAGCGGGGTGCCGTCTCTGGGACAGGTCATCGGCGTCGCTTCCGGCGATACGGCAGCCTGCCCCGCCTCCGCGGCGGCCGTCTTCTCCCCACCCTTCGACTGCCGTAAGCGGTCGATGAGTTGGCGGTCGCGCTCTGCGAAATACTGGTCCTCGCGTGCGCGCTCTGCGTCGCGCAGCTTGCTGCCGAGGCGGTCTTTCTCCTCCGTCGCCATGGTCGTACCTCCCAGTCTCGAACGGTGGCGCACTGTGCGCCACTGCTAAGCTAGCGGTCGCACCTCCGCGTTGTCAACGTAATGGCCGTTCGGCGGCTGCCGGCACGTCGCTTGCGCCTATGGGATTGATGGTTATTTTGGGCGGCAGTCGGAGGGGTGATGGATATCAATCGGTTCACTGAAAAATCCCAGGAAGCATTGCGCGCGGCGCAATCGCTGGCCACACGCCGGAATCATCAAGGCGTCGACGTCGAGCATCTGTTGTTGGCCATGCTGCAGCAGGCGGAGGGTCTCGCTCCCGCCGTACTGGAAGCTGCGGGCGCCAACGTCGGTTTGCTCAAAGAAGGCCTGGGGCGTGAGCTGGACCGACTACCGCAAGTATCCGGTCCGACGGGTACGCCGGAGCAGCTCTATGTCACGCCACGGTTGAACCGCGTCCTGACGCGTGCGGAAGACGAGGCGCGGGCGCTGAAGGACGAATACGTCAGCATCGAACATTTGCTCCTCGCTATGGTTGACGAGCGCACCGGCGTCGGCAAGTTGCTGCGCGACCACGGTGCCCAACGCGATGCACTCATGAACGCGCTGCAGAAGATTCGCGGCGCGCAGCGCGTGACCAGCCCGACGCCCGAGACCACCTACCAGGCGCTCGAACGCTATGGACGCGACCTGACGAAGTTGGCAGCCCAGGGCAAGCTCGATCCGGTCATCGGCCGCGATGAAGAGATCCGCCGCGTCATCCAGGTGCTGTCGCGCCGCACCAAGAACAACCCCGTTCTGATCGGCGAGCCCGGTGTGGGTAAGACCGCCATCGTTGAGGGCCTGGCGCAGCGCATCGTCCGCAAGGATGTTCCCGAGGGCCTGAAGGACCGTCGCGTGGTGGCCCTCGACATGGGTGCGCTGATCGCCGGAGCGAAATTCCGCGGCGAGTTCGAAGAACGGCTCAAGGCGGTGCTCAAGGAAGTCCACGACGCCGGCGGGGACGTCATCCTGTTCATCGACGAGTTGCACACCGTGGTTGGCGCGGGTGCGGCAGAGGGCGCGATGGACGCCAGCAATCTGCTGAAGCCCATGCTGGCGCGCGGCGAACTGCACTGCATCGGGGCCACGACCTTGGACGAGTACCGCAAGCACGTCGAGAAGGACGCCGCGCTGGAGCGCCGCTTCCAACCCGTGATGGTCGACCAACCGTCCGTCGAGGACACCATTTCCATCTTGCGCGGGCTGCGCGAGCGCTACGAGGTCCACCACGGTGTCCGCATCAAGGATAGCGCCCTGGTGACCGCGGCCGTGCTGTCGCAGCGGTACATCTCGGACCGCTTTCTGCCCGACAAGGCGATCGACCTGGTTGACGAGGCCGCCGCCAAGCTGCGCACCGAGATCGACTCCATGCCGAGCGAGCTCGACGAAGTGTCGCGCCGTGTGATGCAGCTGGAGATTGAACGTGAGGCGCTGAAGAAGGAGATCGACAAGGCTTCGCGCACCCGTCTCGAGAAGCTCGACAAGGAGCTGAGCGAGCTGCGCTCCGAAGCCGATGCCCTGCGCGCCCGGTGGGAAGTGGAGAAAGGTGCCATCGGCCGGCTGCGCGAGCTGCGGCGGCGCATCGAAGAAACCAAGGTCGAAATCGACAAGGCCGAGCGGCAATACGATCTGAACCGTGTTGCTGAGCTGAAGTACGGAACACTGACGCAACTCGAACGCCAGCTGGCCTCCGAGGAGGAACAGCTCGCCAAGAAGGAAGGCGGCACACGGCTGATCAAAGAAGAGGTCGATGAGGACGACGTCGCCGAGGTCGTTGCACGGTGGACCGGAATTCCAGTCAGCAAGCTGATGGAAGGGGAGCTGCAGAAGCTCTTGCACCTGGAAGAACACCTGCACAAGCGCGTCGTCGGGCAGGACGAGGCCGTCACCGCCGTGGCGGACGCTGTGATCCGTGCCCGGGCGGGCATCAAGGATCCCAACCGGCCCATCGGCTCGTTCATCTTTCTCGGGCCGACCGGAGTGGGCAAGACCGAATTGGGCCGCGCGCTCGCGGAATTCTTGTTCGACGACGAGGCAGCCGTCGTGCGCGTCGACATGTCCGAGTACATGGAGAAGCACACCGTGGCGCGCCTGATCGGTGCACCCCCGGGCTACGTCGGCTACGAGGAAGGCGGGCAGCTGACGGAAGCGGTGCGCCGCCGCCCGTACTCCGTCATTCTGTTCGACGAGATCGAGAAAGCGCATCACGACGTGTTCAATGTGATGCTGCAGATCCTCGACGACGGGCGGCTCACCGATGGGCACGGCCGCACCGTCGACTTCAAGAACACCGTCGTCATCATGACCTCGAACATCGGCAGTCAGCTCATCCTCGGCTACCGTGGTGGCGAACGGCCAGAGGCCTACGAGAAGATGAAGAGCGAAGTGCTGGAAGCCCTACGCCAACACTTCCGCCCCGAGTTTCTCAACCGTGTCGATGAGGTGGTCGTCTTCCACAGCCTGACGCAGGCGCAGCTCAAGCAGATCGTCGGCATTCAGCTGCAGCGGCTGCGGGCCCGGTTGGCGGAGCGTAAGATCGAAATCGAGCTGACCGACGCGGCGCTCGAGCACTTCGCACGGACCGGCTACGACCCGGTGTACGGGGCCCGGCCGGTCAAACGGCTCCTGCAAAAGGAGCTGGAGACCACCCTCGGCCGCAAACTGATTGCCGGGGAAGTGCACGACAATAGCCGCATCGTCGTCGACTACTGCGGCGATAGCCTGACTTTCACGAGCACACCGCTGGCCGAAGCGGCGTGATGAGCGCGATCACCCTTTCCGATGCGGTGGAACAGGACAGCTCTCCGGAGACGGCGCATCGCGCGGAGCCGATTCCTTGAACGAAGAGGCAGGGGTGGAGGAGTCGGCGCGTCGCGGCCTTGCGATTGCTCGCCGCGCGCAGGTCGCCGACTATCACGACAGAATGCAGGTCTTCTACGACCTGGCCTGGTCACGCCGCGAAAAGGGAAGGGGACAGGCTGGATTGCGCCGGCTGCTGTCTATTGAATCGACGAGTTGCAGGCTGAAAAGTAGCCTGTCCCCATTTTCCCCCCGGGAGCGTTGGGCGGCTACACCAAGAGGCGCCGCCCCCGTGCGCTTGGTCTATTCACAGGAGTTTCCCACCCGCGATGAGGCGTCCGGGGCGCAGCGCCAGCTCAAAGGTTGGACGCGAAAGAAGAAGGAGGCACTTATCCGGGGCGACTGGGACGAGCTACGCCGGCTGGCACGCGGGCGCCAACCGGCGTCCGCTCACGCTTCGACAGGCTCAGGGTGAGCGGGAGAAGCACTGTCGCCGGAATATGTCGCCGTAGTCGCCGTACTAATGTCCCGCAGTACCTAGCCGTGACAGCGGGGAAGCGTTCGCGGCGCTGGCACCACGAGCGGCACGCAAAGCGCCACGGGGATCTTGACGACCCCGGTTGTCTCTGTCTGGTAGCCACTGAGATCGAGCTCTTCTGCATCGCAAGTAATTCATGTGGTAACCCCTCAGTCTTGGTGGCGCTGGATTGAGAAGCCGCAAGCTGTCCTCTCCCGCGCGTTTTTTCCGCGTGGGAGAGGGGAGGGTGAGGGTGCGTGATTCTGCCGTGAACCGAGCAACGCTGGCACCCTCACCTTCATCCTCTCCCGCGCGGAACAGCTGCGCGGGAGAGGGCAGCTTCCAGGGCGTTCATCAGCATCACGCCACCAAGACTGAGGCCTTACGATGCACCTCATGTGCAAGACTCATCTTGAGCACAACTATCTTGTAGACTAGGATATGAGACCTCACATCGGGCAATTATTTAGTCGTATTTCGCTTGACTCTCCGCGGTGGCCGTTGCCACATCTGCGACGGCCGCATGGGCCACGCGCGCTGGCGATGCACTCATTCTGAGTGCATCGCTGCGTTGCGGCGGCGGTCCTGGTTGGCGGCAGCATGTAACAATCGCAGGCCGGCGCAAAGCGACTGCAGCAGGCATGGGGGCTGCGTCTGCGCCGGTCAAGGTGCCCCTACACTCCAACTCGTTGCGCTGTCGGGACGGGCTCGGGCGCGCACGGTCCACCTACGTGCGCCGGCGACCCGAGGACACGGTACTGCACCAGGTGGTCCGCGAGCACCTTGAGACGTTCCTGGCCGAGGCGCGTCTGCGCGGGGGCGGCGAGGGGCTGCCGCGCTTCGTTGAGCGCGAACTGCGCGAGTTCCTCACCTGCGGTGTCTTGGCGGAGGGCTTTGCCCGGTTCCGGTGCACCGACTGCGAGCGCGAGATCCTCGTTGCCTTTTCCTGCAAGGGGCGTGGCTTCTGTCCGTCGTGTTGCGGCCGGCGGATGGCCGAGCTGGCGGCGCACCTGGTCGACGGCGTGCTCGGCGGCTTGCCTGTGCGCCAGTGGGTGCTGACGCTGCCGTACCGGCTGCGCTATGCGCTCGCCTGGGATCATCAGCTGTGCCGCGCGGTGTTGGGCGTCTTCATGCGCGCCGTGCTCGGCTTCGAGCGGCGCCGGGCCGAGCGGCGCGGGATTCCCGATGGCGCCGGGGGCGCGGTCACGGCCATCCAACGCTTTGGGTCTGCCCTGAACACCAACGTCCACTTTCACACGCTGGTCGTCCAGGGCGTGTTCATCGAAGGGGCGGAGGGGCCGCGGCGCTTCTTGCCGTTGCCGGCACCGACCGATGGCGAAGTGGCACGCGTGCTGGCATCAGTGCGCCGGCGCATCATTCGGCTGGTAGGGCGCCACGGCGTCGACTTGGAGGAGCCGAGCGGCGAGGCGCAGCCATTCGACGAGCGGCTGTT
>DATKMS010000446.1:0-4959 GCA_035541735.1 Candidatus Margulisiibacteriota bacterium | reverse complement strand
GGGTGGACAGGTGGCCGAGTTCCGGCGCGTCGCCGAGGACGAAGACCGACACCGGCAGGTGTTCAAAATCCTGGCGGACGCTCTCACCGATGACGACAGGTTGCGCGAGGGAGTAACCGCGGAAGGCCTGGCGGCACGTATCGGCGCCGTGGGCGATTTTTTCCTCCCTCGAAAGACCGCATGTATATCTTCAGGGCCTTGATCTTCGAATCCTCGCACGCCCAGGGATGTCTACCTGGCCCCCGAAAAAGCTGCGCCAAGTCTTGCTGGTGGACCATCTCGTGTCCACTCGTCATTGCGCCGCGGAAGCGATGCGCAGCCCTCTGACCAGCGCTTTGATCCCCGGAATCAGGGGCGGGGCAACACTGAGCGAGCGGAAACCCATCGCCAGCAGCTGCGGAATCATTTCCTCGCGACCGGCCAACTCACCACACAGCGTCAGCGGCACCTGTCCGGCATCGTGGAGGATGATATCCAGCAGGCGCAGTAGCGCCACATGATTGTCCAGAAAGTAGCGATTCACTGTGGGGTCGTCGCGCCCCACCGCCAGCGTGTACTGCGTCAAGTCGTTGGTCCCGACGGAGAGAAAATCGACGTATTTCGCAATCGCTGGGACGCTCAGAGCCGCCGCCGGTGTCTCTACCATGGCGCCAAACGGCGGCCGCTTTGGAATGCGACGGGCGGCGCAGGTGTGCTCGAACAGCTCACGCATCGTCCGAATATCCTCTTCGAGCGTGACCATCGGCACCAACACGCGGATGTCCTGTTCCTGCGAGAGTCGCACGAGCGCGGCCAGCTGTGTCTGCGCCAGCTGCGGATACTCGAGCAGCAGGCGGACCCCACGCACCCCAAGCAGCGGATTGGCGGTGTCCGGAAAGTGGAGAAACGGGACGGGCTTGTCGCCGCCGATGTCGAGCAGCCGGATCGTGAGCGGCTTGTCCCGCAGCGGGGACGTGACGGCGCGCAGGGCTTCCAAGAGCTCGTCTTCGGTCGGCGGCAGCTCGCGCGCCAGGTAGAGTTGCTCAATGCGGAGCAGGCCGACCCCATCCGCGCCGTTGTCGAGTGCCAGCTCGGCGTCCTCGTGCGTCCCGAGATTGGCTTCGATGGTCACGCGTACGCCGTCGAGCGTCGACGCGGGTTCGGCGCAGGTGCCCCTGCAACGCGCCAGCGCCGCCTGGTGTAGCGTCACTCTCGCTGTGAACGCGGCCCGCTGCGATGCATCCGGGGAGATGACGATCTGGCCGCGCGAGGCGTCGACCAGCACTTCGTCGTCGTCCCGAATACGCTCCAGTATCCCCGGAAAGTCGGCGACGGTGGGGATGCTCTTTTCGCGCACCAGCAACGCCGCGTGCGATCCATACCCGAGTGATTCGACGACGATGGCGACGACGTGACGAGCGGACAGGGATACGACGTCCGAAGGCAACAGGCGCTGCACGACGAGCACGGTACCGTCCGCGAGGTGCTTCAACCCCTGTGCGTCGTCCCCTTCGAGGTGACGCAGCAGCTTGCGCCCGATATCGACGATATCGTCGGCGCGCTGCTGCAGGGTGTCATTCTTCACCGCGTGGAACGCCTCCCGCCAGCGGCGAAACACCCGCCGCACGGCGGCCTCGGCGCTCATCAACGAGCCGCGCAGCTCCTGTGCGAACTCGTCCGACGCAAAGAGGCTTTCGAGCATCATCTCATGGGCGCGGAAGATTTCCGCGAGGTGCGCGTTGAACTGCTCCTCGACGCGCCGCGCGGACTCTTGGAGTTCGGCGCGGGTTTCGTCGAACGCCACCCGCAGGCGACCCAACTCGTGCTCGACGTCGTCGGCACCGATCGGGCGCCCCATTCCGCGGCAGCGCAGGATGTCACCCACGACGCGCGCCCGGCCCATCGCCAAGCCGTGCGCGATGCGCAACCCGATCATGCTTCCCCGGTCTGCTCGCACGGATGACTCAGGAATCACTGATTGGATGTCGTCGCTGGGCATGGGAGGAACATAAGAGCGTCCGCCGGCCTGACGCAAGCAGAGGGTACGCTAAAGGCGCAGGTCACGTGGCGGAGAATGCGCAACAAGGAATCACCGATACAGGCAATAGCGTTCCTCCCGCCCAACTCCGCCGGGATTCCCACCGTGATCTTCGGGCGCTCAAAGGAGAACACCGGTCATGCAATTGCACGCACCGGTGCATGAGTTTTGTGTGATCCGGTATTGACACGACCCGAAAGATTGCGCTAGATAGGTATCCATATGGTTACACTCAAATCCCTGCGACCCTGCGGTCGGATACTGCGCCGTACGCTGCGCGCAACACTTGGAGCGGGTTTGCTCTGCGTGAATGGGCGCGGTGCGAAGGGCGAATTAAGTAACTGGGCGATTACGTAAGTGAGATTGTGATGAAGCCCACACACCCGAAGCTGCTGCCCGCTGCTTGCTTCTTTGCCGCAACCAACCGCGTCGTCCAGCGGGCCGTGCCAGCGTGAGCGCGCGCATGCCTGGCGCTCGCTCTCAGCCCGACGTGTTCCGTGCCATCGCGGACCCGACGCGACGGGCGATCCTCGATCGCTTGCGGGCGGGTCCCGCGCCGGTCAACGCGCTCGCCGCAGATTTCCGACAGAGCCGCCCCGCTATCTCCAAGCACCTGCGTGTGCTGCGGCAAGCGCGGCTCGTCGTCGAGGAGAGGGCAGGTCGCGAGCGGCTTTATGAGCTGCAGCCCCGGCCGTTGCAGCAGGTGGCGGGCTGGATCGAAGGTTATCGCTCGTTCTGGCTGACGAGCCTCGGCAACCTGAAACGGCACTTGGAGGAACGATGACACAAGCTTCGAGGAAGGGAGAACCGCGCGCAGTGGCCGATCTCTCCGACGGACTGATCCTTGCGACGGTGGAGATTGCGGCGCCGCCCGAGCGGGTGTTTCGCGCGCTGGCGTCTGAAGAAATTATCGATTGGTGGGGATCCGCCGAGACCTACCGCACGATGAAATGGAGCGGTGACGTACGTGTCGGCGGTGCGTGGCGCACGGACGGCGTCGGGGCCGACGGCCAGCCGTTCTCCGTCGGCGGCGAATTCGTGGAGGTCGACCCGCCGCACAAACTGGTGCACACTTGGCGAGCTGACTGGGACGGCGGGAATGTCACGACGGTTTCCTATCGGCTCGAGCCGATTGCGGGCGGGACGCGCCTGACCCTAAGGCACGAAGGGTTCACCGGGCGCCGCGACTCGTGCGCGCGCCACACCGAGGGCTGGGAAAGGGTACTGGGGTGGCTGCGACACCACTTCGAGTCACCCTGAGCGTGCGGGTCAGCGCTGCGGCGTTTTGGAATGCCGTGCCGGCACCATCGTCGGCGCCGTTACGGCAGACCAGGCAGCATGAAGATGAACGCCATGCAGCAAAAGGAAGAACAATGAACCACGAGAGAATCGACGAGAAAGTGAAAGGAGACGTTCGATGAAACTACATGTTGCCCCACCGTCTCCGCGCGCCTTCAAGGTGCTCGCGGTGGCCCGCCACCTCGGACTCGACTTCGAGCTGGTTCCCGTCGACTTGTTGAACGGCGCGAACCTGCGTGCCGAGTTCGTAGCATTGAACCCCAACAAAAAGATGCCGGTGCTCGAAGATGATGGGTTCGTCCTCTGGGAATCGAACGCCATCACTCAGTATCTGGCGTCGAAAAAGCCCGAGGGTGGCCTGCTGCCGTCCGACCCGCGCGGCCGCACCGACGTGTCACGGTGGCAGTTCTGGGAAAACGCACACTGGGACCCCGCGTGCGCCACCTTGATCTTCGAGCACATGCTGAAGAAGCTTTTCGGTCAGGGAGACGCAGATGCGGCACAGGTCAAGAAGGGCGAGGAGGACGTCCGGCGCTTCGGCGGCGTGCTGAACGGCTGGCTGGCGGGGCGTCCGTACCTGTGCGGCGACCACCTCACGCTGGCCGACTTCTCCGTCGGCGCGTGGCTCAACTACGCCGAGCGGGCGCAGTATCCCATCGACGACTTTCCAGAGATCAGGCGCTGGTACGCCGGCTTGATGGAGCTGCCGGCCTGGCGCGAGTCGATCGTCGCTCCGCCGCGTTAGCGAGCCGGCGTCAAGCGAGGGATCGCCACATGCCCCACATCATGCATCTGATCAAGATTCGAGTTCCGCGCGAGCGCGTCTACAGGGTGGTACGGAACGATGAAAGCCGCCCAGATGAGCAAAGCAGGCGGCGATTTCGAGTTGGCTGAACGCGATATTCCCGAACCAGGGCCGGGGCAGGTGCGGGCAGAAGTGGAAGCCTGCGGAATCTGCCACAGCGACGTGCTGGTAAAGGACGGGCTCTGGCCGGGCCTGCAATATCCGCGTGTGCCGGGTCACAAAATCGCCGGCCGCGTCGGCAGTATTCTGAATTGTTTCACAAACTCGTAGTCCCGCCCGGGCCCGACGATCAATTCAATACCCCGCCTTGGCGATGTAGCCATATCTGCGGCCGCCAGAAACAGCATCTGATCTTCCGACGCGTCGGCGCCGAGCGGCCAGAATCAGACGTAACGCGGGATCGGGCCGTTGTGCGGCGTCGTCCGACCGGACAGATCGAGCGTGACCTCGTCGACGTAGCACCATCCCCACTCTTCCGGCGGGTCGTAGCCTTCGATGATCGGATGCTTGGTCGTGTGGAAATGCTTGGTGGCGTGACGGTGCGGCGAACTGTCGCAGCAGCCGACGTGGCCGCAGGTCCGACACAACCGCAAATGCACCCAGATCGACCCCATTTTCAGGCACTCTTCGCAGCCAAGTGCACTGGGAACCACCGTGCGGATGCTCGCCACATGGATGCATGCGTTGGCCACTAGACCCTCCCCGAAACGGCGCGGACGGCGCGATCACCGCTGTCCGCGAGAAAGGCGTGCAGCGTCGCGACCACTTGCGCACCCTCACCGACGGCGGCAGCGACGCGCTTGATCGATCCGGCGCGGACGTCACCGATGGCGAAGAT
>DATKMS010000445.1:0-2030 GCA_035541735.1 Candidatus Margulisiibacteriota bacterium | reverse complement strand
CATCATCGAGCGCTCCTTCAATCGGCTCAAGGATTGGCGCGGCGTCGCAACTCGCTACGATAAGAAGGCCGTCAACTTCCTGGCCGGCGTCTGTCTCGCCTCCGCAGTCACATACTGGCTGCAATGAGTCCACACCCTAGATTGCGTTGATGAGCCAAGAAGTCGCCACTGGTGAGATCACGCACCAGCGTTTCATTGATCGGCGTATCGTCGAAGGTGAAGTCGTTGATCTCCTTGGCCAGCGGCAGTTTTGCGATGGTGATCTGATAGCGGATTGATCGCGCCGGCTTTTCGGTGATCTCGGCGGTCAGCAGGTCGCCGACAACATGCTGTGGCTCGTGCTGGCGCTTCACCGCCGTGGTGATGATCTCGTCGTATGCGGCCTTCATGCCATAGAGCTTCAGTTCGACCATGGCAGTGAGGATCTCGGAACGCTCCATCATACCGCCCTCCTGAGCCTGTCGTATCGCGCGCAATCGGCGGCAGGCGCGTGCCGCAGTCGCAGCGCATCCGGGGTCATGATCGTGATCGGCGGCTCGGGTTGGCGGCGCCTGGTCAGGATGTTGATGACGACGTCAGCGGAGTGGACGCCTTCGCGCAGCGCCTCCAGGCAAGCCGCTTCGACCGCCGGCAAGCCGTCGCTCAGCACCGCGGTGAGAATGTTGACCATCTGCCGATCGCCGTCCGTGGCGCCGGCGAGCCTGCGACGGATCCGCTCCAGCCCGGCGGGCAGCACCCAATCCTTGAACGGAGCGCCGTTCCTGAGTGCACCCGCCTTGCGGGCCAGAACTGGCACGTAGTGCCACGGGTCGAATACCGTCTGGTCACGTGCGAAACAGCGACGATGCTCGCCGACAGGCCGACCGTCCTGGCGCAGCTCGATCTTGTCAGCATAAGCGCGGATCTCAACTGGTCGGCCAACCGCGCTCGCCGCGAGCGAATACCTGTTGTTGTCGAACCGTACCAGGCAGGTCCTGGAGACCGACGCAGGTATCGCGTGGAACCCGTCGAACCGGCCGGCATACGGCACAAGGCCGGGGCGCTCCGCCTCGAACATCTCCCAGACCGTCTGGTCGCGCAGTTCGGGATGACGATGCGCCTTGGCGTACACAACGCATTGGTCGAGCAGCCAGGCGTTCAGTTCTTCGTAGCTCTTCACGCGCAAACGGGGGGTGAAGAAGCGCTCCCGCACCAGCCCGACCTGGTTCTCGACCTGCCCCTTCTCCCAGCCCGACGCCGGTGTGCACGCGACCGGATCAATGAGATAATGACTGCACATCTGCAGAAAGCGCCGATTATAGGCGCGCTCGCGACCGACGAAGATCGTCTCCACCGCGGTCTTCATGTTGTCGTAGATGCCGCGCGTGCAGGCACCCTTGAAGAAGGCGAACGCCCGGTCATGGGCGTCGAACACCATCTCTTGCGTCTCGCGCGGATACGCCCGCACGAACAACATCCGGCTGTGGCACAGCCGGACATGCGCCACTTTGACAGTTACCGTCGCGCCGTTGATCAGCACGACTTCATGGCTCCAGTCGAATTGGTAGGCCTCGCCGGGCGCAAAGCTCAGCGGAATGAAGGCACCGATCGATGTCGCCGCCCGATCGCGCTGCCATCCCCGGGCGTAGCGGCGCACGGCATCGTAGCCACCCTCATAGCCGCGACTGCGCAGGTTCTCGAAAATCCGGATCAGCGTCAGCCGTTCGCGGCTGGGCTTCGCCTCGTTCGCCGCCAGCAGCTGATCAAGCTCATCCTGCCACGGCCCGATCCGCGGTAGAGGCTGCTCCTCGCGCTCGCAGCGCAACTCCGTCGCATCCGATCGTAGGACCTTCCGCACAACCTTGCGGGAAAGCCGCAGTTCTCGGCAGATCGCCTTGATCGTCTTGCCCTGAACAAAATACGCCCGCCGGATCTTCGCGACCGTCTCCACCACCAGCATCCCGATCCAGGCCCCCGTGCTCCACGGAAGCCAGCGTGAACCCCATCAGCAGAGGGGTCCCTTTTGGACGCCGATCACCCCTCCAGGGGGG
>DATKMS010000444.1:0-2393 GCA_035541735.1 Candidatus Margulisiibacteriota bacterium | reverse complement strand
GCTGCGCCGCCCCGCCCTGCGACCGTCCGGGAGCTTCCACGCTCGAGCGGCGCGCTGCGCGGGCGCTCCAACCACTCACGGGCGTGCGCGGCGCGTGGGTCGCCGAGCTTCCCGAGGTCGCCTTCCTGCGGGTGCACTCCGGGGAGGCTGAGGGCGCAGACGCGATCTACTCGCTCGTGCACAACCGGGCACACACCAATGTCGCCTTCATGTTCGGCGAACAGAAACGACTGGTGCCGGCCGACGACACGCTCACCGTGGCACCAGGATATCTCGGCAGCTACCCGAACTTCATCTTCGACGTCGCGGTCGAGCAGATCGACACGTTTGCGCAGGCCGTCGCCGCGGTCCGCAACACGTCCGACTTCGAGCAGGTTGCTGCGCGCTGGGGCGTGCGGCGCAGCAGCCCGCGTCTGTGGCCCACGGTCGACTGGATCCACGACGACTTCCGCCGGCGCCAGCCGACCGAGTTCGGCCTCTTCGATCTCGACCGCTACCAGAACCTGTGACGGAAGCGGCGCCGGTGCGCGGCGAAGGAACAAGTTCACCCGCACCCCAAGTCTGGCCGTAGCGCCGCCCCACCGAGGCCGAAGGGTTCAGTTCATCCCGGCAGCGCCCCAGCGCGCCCCCTGGGTGGCCTGATGATGGCGTTCCCGGCGCTTCCGAGAGCTGTCGACGCGTGCAGCAAGTGTTGCTACGCTGCCACCCTCCAAACGAGTTCGATCATGAGCAGCACAGGAGTTTCGTCAATGACTGCGTACGACGCCATCATTATCGGAACCGGCCAGGCCGGCCCGTTTCTGGCGCAACGCCTGACAACAGCGGGGATGAAGGTTGCCGTCATCGAGCGCCAGCTGTTCGGTGGCACCTGCGTCAACACCGGGTGCATTCCGACCAAGACCATGGTCGCCAGCGCCTACGCCGCCCATATGGTACGCCGTGCGGCCGACTTCGGCGTCGGCGCCGGCAGCGGGGTGTACGTCGACATGAAGCGCGTGAAGGCGAGGAAGGACGCGGTGTCGGGACAATCGCGGACCGGGGTCGAGGCCTGGATGAAGACGATGCACAACTGCACGGTCTACGAGGGACACGCGCGCTTCGAGTCGCCTCGAGAGGTGCGCGTCGGCACGCAGCAGCTCACGGCTGAGCGGATATTCATCAACGTTGGTGGCCGCGCCGTAATCCCGCAGATGCCCGGACTCGACCAGGTCGACTACCTCACCAACGCTTCCATGATGAACGTCGACTTCCTTCCCGAACACCTGATCATCGTGGGCGGCAGCTATATCGGTCTCGAATTCGGGCAAATGTTCCGGCGCTTTGGCAGCGAAGTCACCATCATCGAGATGGGCAGCCGCCTGATTCAGCGTGAAGACGAAGACGTGTCCTCGGCCATCAAGGAGATTGTCGAGCGCGAAGGCATCGCTGTTCGGCTGAACGCAACCTGCATCGGCTTTTCGAAGCGCGGTGAGGAAATCGCGGCGCGCGTCGACTGCACTGGTAGCGCACCCGAGGTGCGCGGAACACATCTTCTCATGGCAGTGGGACGGCGCCCCAACACCGACGATCTCGGCCTCGACAAAGCCGGGGTGGCGGTCGACCACCGCGGCTACATCGTCGTCGATGACCAGTTGCGGACCAGCGTGCCGGGCATCTGGGCCCTCGGTGATTGCAACGGCAAGGGCGCGTTTACCCACACCTCCTTCAACGACGCGGAAATCGTCGCCGCGAATCTTGTCGACAACGACCCGCGGCGGGTGAGTGATCGCATCATCGCCTATGCGTTGTACATCGATCCGCCACTCGGGCGGGCCGGTCTCACGGAAGGGGAGGTACGCACGAGCGGCCGCCGCGCCCTCGTCGGCAAGCGCCCGATGACCCGAGTCGGGCGGGCCGTCGAGAAGAGCGAAACGCAGGGCTTCATGAAGATCATCGTCGATGCGCAGACGCGGGAGATCTTGGGCGCCGCCATCCTGGGCACGGGTGGTGACGAGGTGATTCACTCAGTTTTGGACGTCATGTATGCCAAGGCACCGTACACCGTCATTCAACGGGCGATGCACATTCACCCCACCGTTGCGGAACTCATCCCAACCATGCTCGGCGAGCTGCAATCCCTGTAGCCATGAATGTCCTGCGACGGCGCGCCGGCATGGCCTGGGTCTTCTGAGCATCGACGCGCTGCGGTGAAGCTCCACTGCGATATCTACGACGGGCAGGGGCCCTTTCTGCTGCTCGTGCACGGGGCGCTGTCGGGCCGGGCGCAATGGCACTCGAATCTCGCGGCGCTGCGGCGCGTCGCGCGGCCCGTGGTCATCGAGTTGTGGGGGCACGGCCGCTCCCCCGCGCCGGAGGACCCCGAACTTTACGACCCCGCGGCTTACGTGCGTGCC
>DATKMS010000443.1:0-9068 GCA_035541735.1 Candidatus Margulisiibacteriota bacterium | reverse complement strand
GTTTCTGGCGGCAGCGCGAAAAATATGCCGACACCGGGTATTGCAGGCGTTACCCGCCGCAGATGACGTTGAATGAAGGCGGTCACAGGTGGGACACCGTTCCCCGTACCGATGTCGCCCCTGATGACTGGTGCGGCGAGTGGGCTGCAAAGCGCGCCAATTCAAACTAGGACACTCGTCGATCCGAACTAGGACACTCAGCCCCTAAGACGGACAGTACCCCCCTACGTGGCACGTGGACACAGATGTTCCGTCTGTGCCATCGTCGCACCTCGGGTCGCTGGGGGCTTGCGCCTCCAGACCCCACAAATGATCAACAGGTCCAATGATCCAATGACCAAGCACGAGTGAGTGAGTGAGTGAGTGAGTGAGTGAGTGAGTGAGTGAGTGAGTGAGTGAGTGAGTGAGTGAGTGAGTGAGTGGAAGAATCGGGCCAGCCGGTGGGCGCCCGTATCAGCGAGAGCGGTGCCGTCGCTGCGTGTGGTGCCGCCGAGTTTCGGCTTGTCGTTCACGGTGCCGCCCCTTCTCTGTCGCGCGCTCGGTCCCCTTTGCGGGGGCCCCTCCGAGCGCCGTTCCCAACTCGCAACAACCGGTCACCCGCTGCCCCCCAGCGCTACCGCGTCGCGTGGCCCTTTGTCTGTACAGGCCTTTTGTACGTCAGGCGCCGGCGGTTTTGCAATGCGTAGAATTGCGGATTCTGGAGCCGGCGTGCCCTCACGCCGTTCTTCTTGACCGCCAGCACGCCGGCCGCGGGCTGGGGGCAGCCCGGCTCCAAGCCCCCCACCACGCACACCGCGCGCTGGGGGCAGCCCTGTACAATCCGAGAGATCGCAGCCGATGGACGTGGCCATTGCAAATCACCCATTCTCCCATATAGTTGCCAATATGAAGACTATTGCGATAAGTATTGATGAACCAACGCTCAAGCTCCTCGATGAGGTTGCGGCGCCCGGGCGCCGAAGCCGTTCGGCGGCGGTGCGCGCCGCGATCCGCGCTTTTGCTGAGCAACGGCAGCAGCACGAAGTCGAAACGCGCGAACGTGAGATCTTGCGGCGCAACCGCCGGCGACTCGCGCGCCAGGCGCGCGCCCTGGTGACCGAGCAGGCCCGCCCGTGAAGCGCGGCGAGGTCTACCGGACGCGCGAGCGCGTCGCCGAACGGGGCGACAAGCCGGGCTTCTATGTCGTCGTGTCGCGCACGTTCATCGCCCAGCACGAGGACGTCTCGACGGTCGTCTGCGCGCCCGCGTACAGCGAGATCCTGGGACTCACCACGGAGGTGGTCCTTGGGCCGGAGGACGGGCTGCCACGGGCCTGCGCCATGCGTTGCGATTTCCTCACGCTGATGTTCAAGGCGAAGCTGACCCAGTTCGTTGCCACCCTGTCACCGGCCAAGATCACCGCGCTCAATCGCGCCCTCGCCCACGCCCTCGAACTAGCGCACTCCCGGTAGCCGCCACACGCGGGCGTGCCCGCACGCCGTCTTTTCCGCTGATCGCCAACACGTAGAGCGCGGGCTGGGGGCAGCCCGGCGCCAGTTTTCAGGCCAGGTTGACGTCGATGGTGACGCCGAAGACCTCGGTGAGGAGCAGGTAGAGGATCATCAGCGCGGCGATCAGGGTGCCGAGCGAGGCGACGGCGATGCCGGTCAGCAGCGCGAGCATGAGCACGGCTGCGACCGCCAGGAGCGGGGCGACAAGACTCGATGCATCGGTGACCGGACCCCAGAATGCCAGCATGCGTCGGGCCGTCGCGATGCCGGTCAGCGTGCCGTCGATGAGCTGTTGGATCTGTGAGAACATCAGGGCACCATGTCGGCGCCGATCGACAGGATCAGCACCCCTTCGTGCTGGCGCGGACCGCCCACCAGAAAGGTCGCGTGGTTGCGTAACGACACCACCGTGTCGACGATCGGCCGGGAGCCTTCGATGACCATGACCTTCATCGATACCCGGTCGTTCTTGTACTCACGCGGAATCACCATGACGTAGCGGCCCCCTGGAATGTCGAAGCCGACCTTGGCACCCCAGGGAACCCGCTGGCGCTCCTCTTTGACCAGACGATATGAGGTGTACGGGAAGAGCGTGTTGAACTGCCGGTGCAGCGAGGCGAGGCGAGCGTCGAACTCCTGACCGGAGTTGCTCGCCAGCACGGCGCCGATGCGAACCTCGACCGCGCTCGCTGCCGGACTACTCGTCACTTCAAGGGGATTGTCTGCTGCCAGTGCCGCACACTGCATCCCGACGACCGCCACGACAGCACTGAGAGCCACCCCAGACGCCCCGCTCACGGCGTTTCCCCACTACTCGGTATTTCTTCGTTCACCCAGAGGGCTTGCGTGCGTGTTTCGGGATCGTTGAGGACCGTGACGGTGTCGACGTCGCTCTCCAACGACTCGATCGTCGCCTCGCTGTCCGTCTTGGCCAGTTGCGAAGCGTCAGGCTGCGTCGTCGGTTGCGGCGCACGTGTCCACAGCAGGAAGCC
The DNA here is from genome assembly GCA_035541735.1 of Candidatus Margulisiibacteriota bacterium. Classification (GTDB taxonomy): domain Bacteria; phylum Desulfobacterota; class Binatia; order HRBIN30; family HRBIN30; genus DATKMS01. The sequence goes on along the minus strand of DATKMS010000443.1, from coordinate 6,586 downwards.
GAGCACCGCGACCGCCGCAGCGGCTGCCAAAGCCGGCACCTTGATGACCCAGCCGTGCTCACCCTCGCTCCACCAGGCGCGCGCCCGCGTCCACCACGGCACGCGCACCGTCCCCAACCGTTGCTCGACGCCGCGCCACAGCGTGGTGAAGTCGACCTCGTCGACCGCGGAAGTGACGTGGGCGCTCACCAGGTCCTGCACCCGTTCCATATGGCGCAGCTCTTCCTCGCAGCTCTCGCAGCGCGTGCTGTGCAGCGCCACGGCGCGCATCTGGTGAGCGTCGAGTTCGCCGTCGAAGAACAACGGCAGCAGGTTCGACGCATCGCGACACGTCATGGCCGACTCGTCCATCGATGCACCTCGAGCGGACAGACGCACCGAGCGATTGCGTGACGCGACCGAGTCGGATCAGAGGCAGTCTTTGAGCTTCTTTTGCAGCTTCTTGCGAGCATAATGCAGCCGACTCATGACCGTACCTTTGGAGCACTGCATCACGCGACTGATCTCGTCATACGACAGCCCCTCGACTTCGCGGAGGAGTATGACGGCTTTGTGATCGGGGGTCAACTCGTTAATCGCTTCGGTGACCCGATCACCGATCTCGCGCGCTTGTGCTTGTTGATACGGATCTCCGAGACGTTCCTCCTTCAGGGTATCCTCGTATCCAACTCCTGCCCCATTGTGGTCCTCAAGTGCAACCGTCGGATGGCGCCGCTCCCGCCGCTGGAAGTCGATGGCCCGATTCACCACGATGCGATACAGCCATGTGTAGAAGCTCGATTCGCCCTTGAAGTTCCCGAGGTTCTCGAACGCCTTGACGAATGTTTCCTGGGCGATCTCGAATGCATTGTCGCGGTTGTGCACCATGCCCAGGGCAACCGACACCACCTTCCGCTGATAGCGTTCGACCAGCTCTCTAAATGCCTCCCTGTCACCGCGCCGGGACGCCCGGACCAACTCGCTGTCACTACGTTCCACGGTGACACCCTATAGACGGGGGCATTGGGACCTTATTCATGGGAATCGTGTTCGTGCTCGGGTCTCGTGGCTCGTCGGGCGGCTCCTCGGCCACGATCAGTGTGCGGCAGCCCAATTCGACCCCCATCCCAGGTCGACTTTGAGCGGGACCTTCAAAGGGAATACGCCCTCCATTTCTTCGCGGACGACGTCCATGACCCGCTCACGGTCGGCCACGGCGACCTCGAAGACCAGTTCATCGTGCACTTGCAAGATCATGCCAGCCCGGAGGCCCTCGCGCAGCAAGCGTCGATGGATGGCGACCATGGCCATCTTGATGAGATCAGCGGCCGAGCCCTGGATCGGGGTATTCGCCGCCGCCCGCTCGGCGGCTTGCACCACCCCGCGGTGTGGGCTGGCGAGGTCGGGGAAGGTCCGCCGGCGGCCCAGGATGGTGGTCACGTAGCCGCGTTGGCGCGCCGCGGACTGCACGTTCGACATGTACGTACGCACCCCGGCGTAGCGAGTGAAGTAGCTACTGATGTAGCGCTCCGCTTCCTCGATCGGGATACTCAGCTCACGTGCCAGCCGCTGCGGCCCCATACCATAAATGATACCGAAATTGATGACCTTTGCCGCCCTCCGCATCTGCGCGGTGATGGCGCCCGGCAGGACACCGAATACCTCGGCTGCGGTACGCGCGTGGATGTCGTCGCCGTTGCGGAACGCGCTCACCAGCACGGGGTCGTCGGCCAGGTGGGCCAGCACCCGCAGCTCGATCTGCGAGTAGTCGGCGACCACCAAGTCACAGCCATCAGCGGCAATGAACGCCGCACGGATGCGGCGGCCCTCCTCACCCCGTACCGGAATGTTCTGCAGGTTCGGGTCGCTCGAGCTGAGCCGGCCGGTGGCGGCAACGGCTTGATTGAACGACGCGTGTAACCGGCCCGTGCGCGGATTGACGGCGGCAGGGAGTGCGTCGACGTAGGTCGATTTGAGCTTTGCCAGTGCACGGTACTCGAGGATCTTCGCCGGCAACGGATGATCTGCCGCCAAGCGGGTCAGCACGTCGACGTCAGTGGACAGCCCCGTCTTGCCGCGCCGCACGCCCTTGCGCGATAGCCCCAGACGATCGAAGAGGACCTCACGCAGCTGCGGCGGCGATGAAATGTTGAACGGGCTACCGGCCAGAGCGTAGATCTCCTCGATCAGTGCCGCGAGGCGTGCCTCCATCTCGCGACTCATGCCGGCGAGCGCAGCGACATCGAGCCGCACACCACGGCGTTCGATGGCAGCGAGCACCGTGACCAACGGCATCTCGACATCGCGGAAGAGCGTTGTCATCCCGCCTTCTTCAAGGCGCGCCGCGAAGCGGTCACGCAAGCGTGGCAACAGCGCCACGCCGTTGGCCAGGCTGGCGGCACCGTCTCGGAACGCCGGCAGATTGACGCCCAGCTCATCGGTGGCCAGCTCCTCCAGCCGGTGCGTCGCTGACACTTCCAGCAAATAGGAGGCAAGCATCACATCGAAGCCGCGGTGCAGCGGCATATCCCCTGCAGCGCCGAGCAGCAACAGATCGCGCTTCAAGTCGTGGCCGATCGTTTCGAGCGCCGCCTCCTGCAGCACGGCGCCCACCGCCGGGACCAGCGGCAGTGGCACATGCAGCGGTTCGCCGTCGCCGGCGGCCACGATGCCGTGCAGGTGCGGCCCGTCGCGTTCGAGACTGCCTTCACACGCCAGCATGATGCGGCCATGTTGGCGCGCGCGGGCGAGAAGCTCCTCGACGTCTGCGGGGCTGTGCGCCTCGCGCAGCACCACCGTCATCTCCGCCCCTGCCGCCGCCAGGTCGCGCACCAACGACTGGAACCCAAGGCGGGTGAACAGCGGCCGCAGCGCGCCAGGGTCGGCGCCGCGATAGCGGAAACTCTCCAGCGTGCAGTCGAGCGGCACGTCGCGGCGCACGACCGCCAGCGAACGACTGAGCCGCGCCACCTCGGCCTGCGCGCGCAGCGTCGCCGCCACCTTCTTGGCGCCGCGGATGTCACGTGCCGCCTCCAGCTCGTCGAGGCGGGCGAGCAGCTGGTCGATGCTCTCGAAACGTTGAATCAGTGCAGCTGCCGTCTTCTCACCGATGCCCTTGATACCGGGGATGTTGTCGGTGGCGTCGCCCATCAATCCGAGCACCTCCACCACCTGCTGCGGGCTGACCCCGAAGCGTTCGCGCACCGTTGTCGCATCACACCAGCGGTCACGCATGGTGTCCCACAAGCGCACGTGCTCATCCACCACCTGCATCAGATCTTTGTCTCCAGTGATGATGACGGTGTCCACCCCATGGGCAGGCATCTGCGCTGCCAATGTCGCAATGACGTCATCTGCCTCGACGCCGGGGATGGCCAGGGCGTGCAGCCCGAAGGCCGCGACCACTTCGTGCACCAACGGGAACTGGGCACTCAGATCGTCCGGCATCGACGGCCGGTTGGCCTTGTAGGGCTCGAACAGGTCGTCGCGAAAGGTCGGACCCGGAGCGTCGAAAACGACCCCGACGTACTGCGGCCGCGTCTCACGCAGCAGCTTCAGCAGCATGGTGGTGAAGCCGTAGACCGCATGGGTGGGCATGCCATTGGGGCTGGTGAGCGGCGGCAGCGCAAAGAAGGCGCGGTAGACGTACGAGCTGGCGTCGATGAGGTACAGGACGGGTCGGGCTGCGGGCATGGGTCACGCCACGGGGGCATGCGCCCGCCGGCGCGGCCGCCGGCAAGCACGCACGGACGCTAACAAATGAACCGGTGCAAGTCCAACTTGTGCGCGGCGTGCACCGCGAGTGCTCGGTGCGGCGCTCTTGGCGGCGCGCGAATGCTCCCGGCCCATATTGACAAAGCCGGATGCCGTGGATAAACACCCCCCCGTTTATGCTTCGGCGCTTTGAATCTCGGGCGTGCGAACTCGTCTGAATGCGCAATGATCGAAGTACGGAACCTTACCAAGCGGTACGGTGATCTGGTCGCCATCCGCGACGTCAGCTTCACGGCCGCCACCGGCCAGGTGCTGGGGTTTCTCGGGCCCAATGGTGCCGGGAAGACCACGACCATGCGCATCATCACTGGCTTCATGCCGGCCACGTCGGGCACCGTGAAGGTCGCCGGCTACGACATCTTCGACGACTCCTACGAGGTGCGTAAACGCATCGGCTACCTGCCGGAGAACCCGCCTTTGTACGCCGATATGACCGTTACGACCTACCTCCGTTTCGTCGGGCGCATCCGCGGCATCGCCAAAGCGGAACTGAATGACGCGGTGGACAAGGTACTGCACACTTGCGGGTTGGGCGAAGTCACCGACCGTGTCGTCGGCCATCTGTCGAAGGGGTTTCGCCAGCGTGTCGGGCTGGCCCAGGCGTTGATTCACAATCCCAGCGTGCTGGTGTTGGATGAGCCGACCATCGGGCTCGATCCGCGGCAGATCATCGATATCCGCACGTTGATCCGCGAACTGGCGGGCGACCGGACGGTGATCTTGTCGACACACATACTGCCCGAGGTGTCGCAGTTGTGCGAAAAAGTGGTGATCATCAACGAAGGGCGCATCGCCGTCGAGGACGCCCTCAGTAACCTGACCCAGGGTGTCAGCCTGGAGCAGGTTTTCTTGCGATACATCGCCAAGGACACCGGCGTGCCGGCGGGCGCCACGGCGGAGGCCGCCCCGTGAGAAATGCGCTGGCGATCGCAGGCAAGGAGCTGCGGTCGTATTTCGTTTCGCCGATCGCGTACGTCGTGCTCACCGGCTTTCTGCTGCTGGGGGGATGGTTCTTTTTCAATCTGCTGCAGCGCTTCAACTTCCTGCTCTCGATCTACTCTGCAATGCGCAACCCCGAGGCACAGATGCGCCTCAACTTGAACGAGTTCGTCATTGCGCCGTTGCTGCACAATCTGTCGGTCGTCCTCGTCATCATCATCCCGATGATCACCATGCGTAGTTTCGCCGAAGAGAAGCGCAGCGGCACCTATGAACTCCTGATGACCTCGCCGCTGTCGATCGGCGAAATCGTCGCCGGCAAGTTTCTCGGCGTACTCAGCTTCCTGCTGATCATGATCGGTCTGACGGCGATCTATCCCGCCATCTTGCTGCTCTACGGCAACCCGGAGATGGGTATCATCGCCGCCGGCTACCTGGGGTTGCTGCTGCTGGCGATCGCCTTCGCCACGGTGGGCCTGCTGACCTCGTCGCTCACGGAGAACCAGATCATCGCCGCGGTGAGCTGTCTCGTCGTACTGCTGCTGCTCTACGTGATCGCCTGGCCCGCCGAGACGGCAGGTCCGACGATGGGTGCGGTGCTCAAATATTTGTCGCTCACCGAGCATTTCGCCGAAATGGTCAAGGGGGTCATCGAGACCAAGGACCTCGTCTACTTCGGCAGTGTGATTGCGCTGGCGCTGTTCTTGACACAGCGCTCGGTCGAATCGGTACGTTGGAGATAGGGCGTGCGCCGCAATACCTCACTGCTTGGGCTGATTGGCCTGGTCCTGCTGCTGTTCGCGGGTGTAGCGGCGCTCTTCACGGGCGTGCGCTCCGGCTACGATGTGCTCTACGTCTTCCTCAATGCCCTCTTCGGCCTCTTCGCCCTGATCGCGTACCTGAGCGCCGGCCTCGAACAGCTGCGCTCGGTCGTCAGCGAACGCTCGACCCGCTACGGCGCGAACGTGCTGCTCGGATCGCTGGTGTTCGTCGCCGTGCTCGTCTTGCTCAACTACATTTCGGCTCGGCACAGTCACCGCTTCGATCTCACCGAGCAAGGGGTGTTCAGCCTGTCACCGCAGTCCGCGAACATCGTCAAGAACCTGCAGAACGACCTCGAGGTCCAAGCCTTCGTGGAGGGCGGCACGAACCCGCAGCTGCACGACTTGCTGGAGAGCTATTCGTACGCATCGCCGAAGTTCAAGTTCGAGATGATCGATCCCGATCGCCAGCCAGAGCTCGCGGAGAAGTACAAGATCAGCGCCTACAACACCGTACGGCTGGAGTACGGCAAGGAATCGACCACGGTGACACAGCCGACCGAGCAGAGCGTCACCAACGCCATCATCAAGGTGACGCGCGCTACGCGCAAGACGGTGTGCATGATCGAGGGCCACGGCGAGCCGGCGATCGATGACGTCGAGGACCCGCACGGCTTCTCGAGCATCAAGCAGGCGCTCGAAAACGAGAACTACGAGGTGAAGAAAGTCTTGCTGGCCTCGATCGCGAGTGTGCCGGATGACTGCTCGGTCGTCGTCGTTGCCGGTCCGCAGAAGCCGTACCTCGACAACGAATTGACGGCGCTCGGCACCTACCTCGACAATGGCGGCCGCGCCCTCTTCCTGATCGGGCCGCGCCAAGGCAACGAGTTCCAGCCGTTGCTTGCCAAGTGGGGCGTGAAACTCGGCAACGACGTGGTCGTCGATCAGGTGATCCGCTTGTTCCAAGGACCGGCGCTCGGGTTGACGCCCCTGGTCAATACGTATGCCGCCCATGACATCACGCGTGACTTCAAGCAGCGCACCGTCTTCCCGATGACGCGCTCCGTGCACAGCGACACCGCCGGCAAGAAGGGGCTGCAGGCCACCGAGTTGGCGAAGACGAGCCCGTCGAG
>DATKMS010000442.1:0-10582 GCA_035541735.1 Candidatus Margulisiibacteriota bacterium | reverse complement strand
GTAGGCGACGACGCGCGCGCCGCGGTCGTGGCCGTCGAGGCCGGGTTTGGCGACAAGGACGCGGATCTTGCGCTGGCGGTTCATGGGCCTTCCTCGTTCGAAGATCTTCTCCAGCGGTCAGTAGTCGAATCGATATGTATCGCCGTCGCGGACGATGCGGCCCGCCGTCGGTGGCATGAAATGCGTCCCGATGACGAGCACGGGTCCTTGCGCGCAACGCTCCAGGAATCCGCGCCGGCTACGGCGGCTCTGCTCCGCGTCGTGGTCGAGGACGGTCGACCAGTCCGGGCGCGCGATCTGGCAGGGGTGGTGCATCATGTCGCCGGTGATCATGGCCTCCTCGCCGGCCGAACGGATGTGCACGCTCACGTGCCCGGGGGTGTGCCCCGGCGTTGGCTCGAGCCGCACCTCGTCGGTTAGCTGGTGATCCATTTCGACCAAATCGGCCAGACCTGCATCGATGATCGGACGCACGGAGTCGGTAATCACGGGGCCAAACTCCTCCGGCTGATCTTTCCAATACTCCCATTCGGCGCGCGCGAACAGATAGCGGGCGTTCGGAAAGGTCGGCACCCAGCGGCCATCCACACGCATCGTGTTCCAGCCGACGTGATCAAGATGCAAGTGCGTACAGAGGACGACATCGATCGACTCGCGCGGGCTGCCGGCATTCGCCAGGTCGGTGAGGAAGGGCGTGGATCGCAGGTGCCATTGCGGCACCGGCGGGCGCTCCTTGTCGTTGCCGAGACACGTGTCGACGAGGATGCGCCGGCCGCATGATTCGACGACGAGCGTGTGAATGCTGAGCACCAGCTTGCCCTCGCCGTCGAGAAACGGCGACAGCCATGGGATCGGCCGCATGGCTTCGGGGGTCGCCTGCGGCAGGAGAAGGTGGCCGATCGAATTGATCTCGTCGTCCACGACGCGAGTCACACTGACGTTGCCGATCTTCCAGCGAAGCATATGAAACCTCCCACGATATCGAAACGCCGCTCACTGCGGGCGTGCGAGATGTATCAGATCCTCGATAGACTCCATCTCCTGCGCTGACAACGCCGCAGCAGCGAGACGCGCGGCCTGGCTGCCGCCCAGTACCGGCGTGGCGAGGCCGAGAAACTTGCGGCGCAGTTGCTCACGCTGCCGGCCGAGATCCGCAGACGGCAGACCGGCATCGGCGGCCGCTTCAACTCGCTGCTGCTTGCTTTCAACGGCCACGCGCGCCTGCGTCGGCGCGAGTTCATCCGTCGGCACCACGTGCACGCGGTCACGCAGCGCCATCAGGTCAGGTGCGGCCATTTTGTCGTCGCTGTACGTCGCCGGATCGCCGGTGTCCTCGCCCAGCAGAGCCAGTGCGGTGGTGGCACGCAAGCTGAACTTGCCTTCGAGACCGGTTGTCGGGCTCTCGATATTGCAGACGCCGAGCAGCGCGGGCGACACATGGACCTCGACACTGCTGATGGTCTCGCATTCGAATCCGTGCTGATCGCGCAATTGCACCGCGGCCTCGATTGCGGCGTGCGTGAGGTAGCAGGCAGCGTGATACTTGAACAAGGTCTCGCGAATCAGGAAGCGGCCGGCATAGCGACCCAGGGCGCTGATGGACGGCTCGGCACCGGCGTGCGTTGCTGCGAAGCCTTGTGGCACTTCTATGACCGCGGGTTGCGCGGTGAACCCAGCGCGCGCAAGCACCGCCGAAAGCAGCCCAGCCGAAGCCGCGCGGCCGGCGTGCAGTGGCTTCGCCATGGTCCCGAACCCCGACTTGAGGCCGGCGGCCTGCGTGCCCGCCAGTCCAAGCGCATTCAGCCACCCGTTCTCGTCGAGCCCGAGCAAATGCGCGCAGGCTGCGGCCGCGCCAAACGTTCCGACGGTTCCTGTGGAGTGAAACCCGGCGGCGTAATGCCCGAAGCCCAGCAGTGCACCGAGACGGCATTCGAGTTCGATGCCGGCGACCAGCGCCGCGAGCAGCGCGCGCCCGCCCGCGCCCTCCGTCTCGCCGAGAGCCAGGAGCGCCGGCAGGACGGGAACGCTCGGGTGGCCGCTCATCGTGGTGTGCGTATCATCGAAGTCCAGCGCATGTCCGGCGGCGCCATTCACCAGCGCCGCAGTGAGTCGCGTGGCGCGCTCACGCCGCCCGATCAACCCGGCCTCGGTCGCTCCCTCAGCGCGTACGATCTGCTCGACCAGGATGTCGGCCAGCGGCTCGCGCGCACCGGCCAACGTGGTCCCCAGGAAATCCAGCAGACAGTGCCGGGCGACTTCGCGCGCGTCTTCGGGAATCGCGTCGTAGCGCAGGCCGCGCACCGCATCGACCAGCGCCCGAGTCACGCTTGCAGCACTTGCTGTCCGGGGCTCCTCGTTCATGGGTCAAGTCTGGTACCGAGATGTCCAGAGGGGGGACGCTGCCTTTGGCGACCCAACGGAGAGACCCTACGAATTCTCGTCCATTCAGCGGCGAGGTCGCCGCTGCCTCAGGCGGTGCAGCTCCGCCTCCAGCGTCCGAACCTGCGCCAGCGCGGCTTCCTTGGCGGCACGTTCGGCTTCCTTGGCGGTACGTTCGGCTTCTTTCTCTTCCTCAACCGTTGGCACCAGCTCCTCGCCCCGCGGCCCCACCGCGATCCGCAGCCGCGTGTCGTGCCCCTCGCCCACGGCGCGCAGCCAGCAGCGGAGCGCCTTCGAGCGTACGCAATCGCCTCGGCTGGCCTCGACGCGCACCAGCCCGCGTTTGCCGACGCGGCGAAATACCTGCCAGCGCACGCCGTCGGCATGCTCGTCGCAGCCGGGATCGAAGATCACCACCTCTGGCACGCCGAGCTCGCGATAGCGCTCCGGCGCGTCGGTGTAATCCTTCTCCCAGTCCTGCGACGCCACTTCCAGCGTGAAGCTCGGCACCACCCGGTCTTGCCAGAGCTTCCACGTGCGCACCCGGGTATGCGGATCGACGCCGGGCAAGACGTAGAGGTCGGGTGCAATGCGCGCGTGCGGATCGTGCTGGCGCCAGTAGATGAACTGGTCGGCACCGACGAACGCCTTGGTTCCGCGGCGCGTCAGCCACGACTGCAGCAACGGCCGCAGCACCTCGAGGATCCAGCGCTGCAGCATGTCCTCTCCCACGCGCTCCTCCTCGGGATAGATGGTCGGATCGGATGACCGGCTGCGGGCAGCCGAACTGGGCATGTGGCGGAGCGTACCGCCGCATCCGAGTGTTTACAAGCGTGAGGATGAGCAGGGCCAGCGAAAGCCAGGGCGCAGGGTCGTGTGCTGGAGGGGTACGAACCTCAGGTCGTCATATGATGGTTCGCGCTGACCGCAGCCGCACAGGCGGACGTCGTCAGTTGCCAGCGTGCCATTGCCAAGCAAGGGGCCAAGTTTGTTCGGACGCGGGCGAATCTTCTGTCCAAGTGCCAGGGTTCGCTGGTGGCCAACCCGGATTCCGCGGGCAATCGGCAAAGCCGCTGCCAAGTTTGTGGTGGCCAAGTCGAGCGCACGGCAACGACGACTTCATTCCGGGACATATCAGCTTTGCGGACACGTGCCCGGACGTCACGATTCCCGGCGGGGCTGCCTGTGGTGGAGCGGTCGCGACGCCAAAAGATCTCGCTACCTGCATGCAGTGCGTCGCGGAGTTCGAGTCGGAATGCACCGACCGGGCCCAAGTGCCGCAGTTTTCCGCCTATCCCCCAGAGTGCAACCTGGCTGCCTGTGATGATGGCGAGCAGGACGGCAACGAGACCGACGTCGATTGCGGCGGGAGTTGCGTCCCCTGTCCGAGTGGAGACGGTTGTGCCGTTGATCGTGACTGTCTGAGCGGCACGTGCACCAGTGGTGTGTGAACCGCCGTCGACCTGTGCGGATGGCCAGCAAGATGGTAACGAAACGGACATCGACTGCGGTGGCATCTGCGATCCCCGTGACGACGGCGAACACTGCGCCACGAACACGGATTGCGTCAGTGACATCTGCGCGAACGGGTTGTGCGAGCCCGCTGCTCGAGCTGCGTTGACGCAACGCACTGCGCGGAAGGTCCGCCCGCGCGTTCTACGAGTTCCAGTTCTGTCTCGGCCCGACCGTGGACTGCTTGTGATGCAGGGGTCGTAGCACACATCCCGACGAATTGATGCCGATCGCAGGCACGTACACAGTGATTAGCACCAACCATCCCGAGCGATTTTGTCCGCATACGACATGAATCGGTCGGTTCGCAGCTCTCCCATACAATAGGCAAGGGCCGCGCGGGTCGTTCGGATAATCTTCCAGGATGGCCCCGCTCAGCAAAGCGTCTTGGACATCCGCGGTGCTGAGGCCGTCGTCGCGTCGCTCCGTGTCGGCATGGAAGGTATACAGGTATTCATTCGATTTGACCTTCTCTTGGATCCAAGACAGTTGCAACGACTTCGCCATCCTTCTTTCAGAAGGGCAGGCGGTTTCCTCTCTGGCCGGTTGACGGAGCCGGATCATTCACCCTGCGCTCGGATGACATCGAGCACGGGAAGCAAGTAGCTGCGGAAGCGCTCCGGATCCTCACACATCGGGAAGTGCCCCAGCCCGAACATCGTCTGATACACCGCACCGGGAATCTGGTCGGCAGCCTGGCGCGACAGCTCCGGCGTCGTGTTCCAGTCGTACTCGCCGGTGAGCAGGAAGACGGCGACTCGCGCGGTGTCGATGTGTGCAAGCTCCTCGCGCAGGTCGTGATCGACGCCGTGATAGTACAGGTCGCCCTTGAACACGGGCGGAGCGCCCTGGCTGTACACCCAGATGGTTTCGTGGCGGTACGCCTTGGGGCTGCCGGGACTCATGAGCCCGTACATGACATTGGCCTTGAATGCGTTGCTCACACGTGGGTGGTTCCACACATCCAAGTAGCTGCCGGGTGTGGCGGCCGCACCCTCCAGAGCGATGACGGCGCGGAACACCTCCGGGTGGTAACGCGCCAGATCGAGCGCCAGATGCCCGCCGATGGAGCTGCCCATGAAGACGGGACGCTTCAAGCCAAGCGCTTCGACGAGCGACACCGTAACCTGCATGAGGAACTCCCGTGTCAGGCGGTATTCCTGCGCCCACCATTCCAAACCAACCGGCGGCAGGCTTTTCCCGTGATACGGCAGATCGTACGCGATACAGCGGAAGTGCCGCGTGATGCCCTCGTCCTCGAGGAGATGCCGCCACTGCCTGCCATCGGCGCCAGCCGTGTGCTGCAGCAGCAGCGGGATTCCCGTTCCGCTCTCCTCGAAATAGACGCGATGATCAATGCCGTTCAGCGTCAGGTACAGGTAGCGGCCGATGGCGTTGTCGAAGCGCGCCATCACAGCTCCCGCGATTCGCGGAGGATCTCCAACAGCCGGCGCAGCGCCGGATAGTATGGGGCGATCTCGAGCAGGTCTGAATTCAGCACGACACCATGATGTGCCGCTGCCGCGAGGAGGTCCTGGTAGAACGGGCGCGGCCGCGGCTCCAGCATCTGTTCCCAAATGCCGCGGTCAGCGGTGATGAACACGTCACAGTCGCGAGCTGCTTCACATGGCGTGACGCTGCGCAGGCGCCCGTCCTCGATCCGAATGGCGTGGCTCTCGTCGCCGACATCGAGCCGCAGCGTTGCCGTCCACTGCCGCGCTGCGAGGCGGAACTCCCCGTCTGTATCGAGTTGCTGTGCGAGCGATTCCCAGTTGATCATCGCAGACGCGCCACCCTCGGGTCAGCCCGCGCTCTCTCCACCGTGCGTCGCGGCAAGCAGGAAAATCTCGTTCATTCGACGGACGGCTATCACAATTTCATTGAATACAACAATATGTTTCTGGTACTGCGTTGCAGTCATCAGAGGATCAATGTCCGATCCGGATTTCTCCGCGTTCCCCTTGCGGCCCAAAGGACGGCAGTTCGAAGACTTCCAAGAAGGTCAGGTCTTCGACCATCACTGGGGCCGCACCTTCAATGAAGGCGACAACTCCCTGTTCGCCACCGTGGCCCTGCGCTTCACGCCGCTGTACTTCAATGCTGAATATGCGCGTGCCCACGGCCATCCGGGAATTGTCATCGACCCGCTGCTGGTGTTGTGCACGGTGGTCGGGTTGTCGGTGGAGGACCTCTCCGAGGCAGGCGGTCCGTTCCTCGGCGTCGATGCGGTGGAGTTCCATTGTCCCGTCTACCCCGGCGATACAGTGACGGCGCGCAGCGCGGTCGCGTCGAAACGCGAATCCGATACGCGTCCGCACTTCGGGATCGTCACCTGGCGCACGGAGGGCCGCAACCAGAAGGACCAGCTGGTCGTGAGCTACCGGCGCACCAACCTGGTCGCCAAGCGGAGGGGAGCATGAAGCTGCTGACCGGGGCCAGCGAGAGTCTTCCGGCGGCGTACTTGACCGAAGAGCGACTGGCCATCCGCGACGCCGCACGCGAGATCGCGATGAAGGAGGTGCTGCCCATCGCCAACAAGCTCGATCCGGTGCAGGGCGAGATCCCGCTCGAGCTGCGCCAGCGGCTCGGCGAGCTGGGGTACTTCGGCATCCTCATTCCCCAAGAGTACGGCGGCCTCGGGCTCGGGGTGTTCGAGTACGTCCTGGTCACCGAGGAGCTGGCACGCGCCTGGATGAGCGTCGCCAGTCTGATCGCACGCGGCAATGGCCTGGGAGCGGGCTTCCGCGAAGAGCATCGCAAGCGCATGCTTCCGAAGATGGCGCGGGGTGAATACCTCGGCGCCTTCGCGCTGTCTGAACCCGACGCCGGGTCGGACGTCGCCTCCATCCGTTGCCGCGCCGAGCGCGACGGCGACGAGTGGGTCATCAACGGCCAGAAGATGTGGTGCACGTTCGCCGACGGTGCAGACTTCATCGTCCTGGTAGCGCGTGCGACGCCGTACGATCCCGCCAACCGCCACGCCGGCATCGCCCAGTTCCTGATCGAGAAGGAACGGGGCGCGTTCCCAGCGGGCATCAGCGGCACGCCGATGCGCAAGGTCGGCTATCACGGCTGGAAGACGTGGGAGCTGTCGTTCCAGGACTTTCGTATCCCGGCCGACAACATCCTGCTACCGCAGCGCGCCGGGAAGGATGCGCACGAAGGATTCAAACGCGCCATGCGTGGTCTGTCGATCGCGCGCGTGCACACCGCGGCGCGTTCGATCGGACTGGCGCGCGGCGCGCTCGAAGACTCGATCGTCTACGCACAGCAACGCGTGCAGTTCGGGCGCCCGATCGGCGACTTCCAATACCTGCGTTTCAAGATCGCGCAGATGGCCACCGAGATCGAAGCCGCACGGCAGCTGATGTATGCTGTCGCCAATGACATCGACCACGACCGACTCAATGATGTCCAAGCCTCGATGGTGAAGTTGTTTGCCAGCGAAATGTCCGAACGCGTCACCAGCGACGGCATCCAGATTCACGGCGGTGCCGGCTACACCAGCGAGTACCCGCTGGAGCGCTACTGGCGCGATGCGCGCCTGACGAAGATCTTCGAAGGGACGTCGGAGATCCAGATGCGCATCATCTCCGACGGTCACCTGCCGCGGCCGGGCAAGGGATGAGCAACACATCAAGAGACCACGTGAGCCGGCTGACCGGCAACGGCACGTACTTCGAAGACTTCGAGATCGGTGCGAAAATGCGCCACGCGCGCGGCACCACGGTCGGCGAGGTCGAGAACCAGCTGCTCACGAAGCTGGTCATGAATACCGCCGACGCCCACTACAACGAGCAGAGGATGAAGGCGTTGCCGTACGGGCAACGCTTGGTGTTCGGCCTGGTTACCGGCTCGATCGTCATCGGGCTTGCGACGCAGGATACGGCGGAGAACGCGCTCGCCGAGCTGCGCCTCGACGGCCTCAAATTCCGCGCGCCCGTGTTCCACGGCGACACGCTCACTGCTTACACGGAAGTGTTGGGAAAGCGCGACGCCGATCGCGCGGACGCCGGCATCGTGCGCTTCAAGCACTGGGGCGTGAAGCAGGACGACACCATCGTCTTCGAAGGCGAGCGCGAGGTGCTGATCAAGCGCCGCAGCCACTGGGGTGAGCGATGAGCGAACGGACCGGTCCGCTCTCCGATCTGCGCATCCTCGATCTCACACAGGCGCTCGCCGGGCCGTTCTGCACCATGCTGCTCGCCGACCTGGGAGCAGACGTCATCAAGGTGGAACCTCCACGCGGCGACATGGCGCGCTTTCTCGGTCCCCATCCGGAGGATCGCCAGGGCTGTGACTACGGGGGCTACTTCGCCAGCATCAATCGCAACAAGCGCAGCATCGTCCTCGATCTCAAGACCGAGACGGATCGCGATACGTTCCTACGCCTCGTCGACACCGTCGATGCGGTGGTCGAGAACGCCCGCGTCGGCGTCATGGACCGCCTCGGCGTCGGCTACGAAGTGCTGCATGCGCGCCAGCCACGTTTGGTGTACGCCGCCATCCGCGGCTTCGGCGACCCGCGCACCGGCGAGAGCCCGTACGCTGACTGGCCGGCGTTTGACATTGTGGCGCAATCGATGGGCGGCCTGGTCGCCACGACGGGTCCGCTGGGCAGCCGCGGCATGCCGTGCGGGGCGAGCGTCGGCGATCTGTTTCCGGGCACACTCGCCGCGCTCGGCATGGTCTCCGCGGTGCACGCGGCGCGGCGGACGGGCGCCGGTCAGTTCGTCGACGTCGCGATGTACGATGCGGTCCTCAGCTTGTGCGAGAACATCGTCTACAAGTACGCCGGCGAAGGCCGTGTCGAGCACCCAAAGGGCTTCGGCCATCCGGCCCTGTGCCCGTTCGACATCTACGAGACCCAGGATGGGGCCGCGGCCATCGCGGCGCCCATCGACCCACAGTGGAAACTCCTGTGCGAGATCATCGGCCGTCCCGATCTCGTCGAAGACGAACGTTGCTGCAACGTCTTCGAGCGTGTGGCGCACCGTGACTTCGTGAACGAGGCCATCCTGAGCTGGACGCGGTGCCGCACCACGCGCGAGGTGGTCGCGGCGCTGGCGCGCCAGGTACCGGTCGGTCCGGTCAACACCGCGGCGGATATCTTCGCCGACCCGCACGTCAAGATTCGCGGCATGCTGGTCGAGGTGGAGCAGCCGGGCGAGAACCGGCCGCTCACGCTGGCCGGACCGCCGATCAAGCTCACGGGCACGCCGACCGGCATCTACCGGAGACCGCCGCGCGTCGGCGAGCACACGGACGAAGTTCTGGCCGAAGCCGGCCTCTCCCCGAAGAAGGAGACGTCATGACGATACGCCTACGCCGCTCCGAGCTGGCGACGCCCGCGTCGAATGTACGGATGATTCAAAAGGCCGCTGCCAGCGCGGCCGATCTCGTCTTCCTCGACCTGGAAGACGCCGTCGCGCCGGCGCAGAAAGTCGCCGCGCGTGACAACGTCATCCAGGCGCTGAACGAACTCGACTGGGGGCGAAAGTTGCGCGCCGTGCGTGTCAACGGCGCGCACACCGAATGGGCGTACGCCGACACGATCGCGGTGGTGGAAGGCGCCGGAAAGTACTTGGACATCGTGATTCTTCCCAAGGTGAAAGCGCCGCGTGACGTGTGGTTCTTCGAGACATTGTTGACTCAGCTCGAACGCCAACTGCGGCTGGAGAAGCGGATCGGCCTCGAGGTGCTGATCGAGGAAACCGAGGGGCTCGCGCGCATCGAGGAGATCGCCGCGTGCTCGCCGCGCCTCGAAGCGCTCATTCTCGGCTTCGGCGATCTCGCCGCGAGTCAAGGCATCCGCTTCGGGCGGGCGGCCGAGCCGGAGCACCGCTACCCCGGGGACCTGTGGCACTACGCCCGCACGCGGCTGGTCGTCGCCGCACGCGCCAACGGACTCGACCCGATCGACGGGCCCTTCGCCAATTTCCACGATGCCGACGGCTACCGCCGCGAGGCCATGTGGGCCAGCACCCTCGGCTGCGTCGGCAAATGGGCCATCCACCCGAACCAGGTCGAGCTGGCCAACGACGTCTTCGCCCCAACCGAGAAGGAGATCGAGACGGCGCGCCAGATGATCGAGGCGCAGCGCGCGGCGGAGCGTGGTGGCGAGGGTGCCCAGGCAGCTGGGGGTGTCTTGCTCGATGCGGCAACCACGCGGATCTTCGAGGCCGTCCTCGAGCGCGCCCGGCTGACGGGCCGGGGCTAGTCTCTTGCGGTGAGCAGAACCGAAAGAAATGGAAAACCGGAAACAGGAAACTGGCAACAGGAAACCGGCGAATTGGCCGGTTTTTCATTTCCGGTTTTCAGTTTCCTGTTTGTCATTTTCTTTTTCTTTGCTCCCTGCTCCGCCGGGTTAGAGCGGAACGACGGAGGAAGATTCGATGGAAGCACGTTACGAACTATGGATCGGCGGTGCGCCGCGTCCTCCCCGAGGCGGTCGCTATTTTCCATCCACGAATCCCGCGACCGGTGAGCAGCTCACCGCGATCGCCCTCGGCGACCGCGATGACGTCGCAGCGGCCGTGGCGGCCGCGCAGGCAGCCTTCCCGGCGTGGCGGGATCGCAAGCCGATCGAGCGCGGACGCATCCTGCTCGATGTCGCAGGGGCCATTCGCGCACAGGCGGCGGCGCTGGCGGAGCTCGAGCAGCTCGAGACCGGCAAGCCGGCGTATCACGC
>DATKMS010000441.1:0-5086 GCA_035541735.1 Candidatus Margulisiibacteriota bacterium | reverse complement strand
GGTTCCCCCGCCGCCGGCGGTCGTTCCCGTCCCCTACCTCCCCAACGCAGAGTTCGGTGTCGCGGTGTGGGCAAAGGTGTTCGAAACCGAGTCGCCAAGCAAAGCAGAGTTGGATCACCTGGTTTCCGATGATGTGGCGGTTCCCGGCAACCTGGGCGCGGTGCGCAATCCGCATGCCGTGACGGAAATCGAGTGGTAGATCCTGCAGACCGACACGATGAATCCGTCCGCGAATGAACTGTCGTCGTCGCGGCAGATGGGCGGTCAGCGAACTCGTCATGATGGTTGACATCGCGTTGGATAAGGCAGGCGCCGGCGCATGTGGAAACGGCGACACCAAGCACGACGGCGTGATCACGATCGACGAAATCGTCTCTGCGGTGCAGCACGCGCTGCACGGATGCAGCTGATTCCTTCTCGCTTCCCCGGCGCTGGCGCCGGCATACGCAATTCAAACTCTATTGGCGCAGGAGGAGAAAAGCCGGCCCCAAGGCATATGCTGCTGCATGCGCACAGCGGCGTTGGAGGTCACGACCGGTGGCGGCCAGAAATTGAGCAGGAGTGCTGGCGGGCGCCGACACTGAAGCGCGCGCCGGTGGGGTGGCCCGTGTGGCGCATCCTGTCTTCGGTCTGATGGATGGGATGCAGTAGATACTCCTTGCTGCGGCACATACAGAGCGCCACCGTGCGCAGGTTCATTGGTCTGAAACGCGAGGGCCGGGCGGTAGCTTCTACACCTGCTCCCAGGGGCGACGGAGTCTCGATCTCTGCCTAACACACCTGGGACGATGGGTGAGGCGCCCTGCGGAAGCCTTTGGGCGTACACTGCTTTTGTTGTATGAAAGGCATGCCGCTGCCGATGTGTTCGGCCGCCAAGGCTGGCGTGGTTTGCTGATTCCCTTCGGCAGCCTCATTGCATTTCGGCGACGTGAGGGGGATCTGATGCGCCTTCCGAAGCCGGTCGTACGTATCGCGAACGCGGTCACCAAGCTCGCTCTTCTTCTCGGCATCCCGCGGCCTCCGTACACCCGAGAAAACGCCCTCATCATCGAGACCGTCGGCCGGCGCTCGGGTAAGCGCCGGCGCATCCCCGTGGGGTTTTTCGACGACGGCGGGCGCATCATCGTCGTCGTGGAGGACGGCGTGCGCGCCGACTGGGTGCGCAACGCGCTCGCGAACGACGGTCGCCTCAGGATTCACCTGCGCGGCGCATGGCGCCCGGCCCGCTTGCGCATCCTCGACACAGATCCGGAAAGCTGGCTTCGCCGGATGAATCGTGTGCATGCGGCATTCGTGCGCCTCGAAGCGAGTACGCCGGGGGTCGTGGAGATCCTGCCCGAATGAGGTACACGCCAAGTTGTCCACCGACACCGGAGGACGCATGACTCGAGTTGGCAAATCGACGGGCACGTCGCTCCGCTGCCCGGAGAAATGGTTCTCAACAAAACGTCCGGCGGTCCGCTCAACTCGACCCGGGGGGCACGTCAAGCGCAACAACGACCAGCGCGGAGGTCGTGCTGCGAGGTGAGTACGCAGTGGTGCCCACGGGGCATCGTGGTGCTGGCCCGTCGGCACCGGGCAGGTTCCACCGCTGGCGAACGGGAAGCGGACGTCACAGGAGCTTGTTGCTGTTGCCCCGTTGGTGGCACTCATGTCCGCCGCGCTTCTGATCGCCGGCGCTCAGGCCACGCGGGCGGGCGGTGTGGTCGGCACGGGCACGCCCGACAGTTTGCACGCCGGCGGCGCTCAGTGCACCTGCTCCGGCAGCAGCGGCAGCGCCATCGGCAGCACCGGCACCCTCGCCATCACCGACTGCACCTTCTCCGGAAATACCGGGAGCAGATTCGGTGCCAGCGGCATCGCCAACAACGGCATGCTGACGTTCACCAACACGATCGTTGCCACAAGCACGAAGGGCCCAAACTGCACCGGCTCGATCGAGTTGCGAAGCGGCGACGCCAACCAAGATCGTCAGATCACGGTCAATGAGATTCTCATTGCGGTGAACGACGCCCTGAGGGGCTGTAACTGATCTGATCCACCGACGGGTTTATTCCGAGGAGCATCAGTGCATCGCCAAGCTGGGCGGTGTGCAGCCGTTCAACGCGCTGTTGACGCCTTGGATTACCGTAGAGACGCTGATGCTACCCGTCCCGTTAGCGTCCCCAGACGGACACTGCCCGACATCCCCTGTGCCCAAGGCGACCTTGACCATGGTGAGGATATCGTCGATTGCAACCACACCATCACCGTTGCAGTCACCGACGCAGGCGAGGGTGGGGGAGACGGCGCAGTTGTCGACACCAAAATTGAGATAGTTGAGCGTATCCACTTCGGCGAAACGCAGGCGTACGCGCCGGCCCGCAAACGCGTCCAGCGATGTCGCAATGGTCGTGTAGCCAAGCATAGGGTTCACGGGGCTGCCCGGATCTCCCGGACGGGTGAGGAAGAGATTCTGCCATACCCCTGCCCCGACATCGTCCGCTGGAGCGGTCGGGTCCATGATGTCGACGCGCACGTGTTGATTCGAGACGATTCCGGACGGATCCAGGGTCTCGGGTTGCGGCACGGCAAACTCCGCATCGCTCCGGACAAACGCCAGACAGCTGAGTCTCCCACCCGCGTTTGGAACCGTGAAGTCTTGATACAGCAGGTGTCGTCCGGGCCCAAACTGATCGCTCATCGCAGCAAAGCTCCCGTCGGGTGGCTCCGGGACCGTAAAGCTACTGATCGGGCTCGCGGGTCCGCTTTGTACGAACCATGAGCCAAGCAATGCCGCGTCGTTATTCACTGTCCAAAAGGCGAAAGCATCCGTGCCGACGCCGCCGTTGTCCTCGAAGCTGGTGTTCATCAGCCCCGTTTCCTGCGAGGCCGTGATATGCAGAGTGAAGTTCCCTGCGCTCGCTCCCGACGGACCGGTGAAGCCGTCAACCACGATGACGATGCGCTGCCCGGCACTGAGCGGCAGTGTGAGGCGCGACGCGGTGCCAGAGAAATCGTCGTTGCAGCCCAACTCCGTGCCGCCACAGGTGTCGGCGCGGATCGCCAGCACCGTGTCAAAGTCCGAACCCAGGGTATCGAACGTGTAGGTGCCGTCGACCGGTGTCGTATAGACAAAGGTCTGTTCCGGTGCGCCCAGACCCCCGCAGGAAGCGCCGAGACTATTCGCACCGCCGACAGTCGAGCCGCTGATCGTCTGCGGCACCGTGCTGGGCAAGACTCGCGCCTGGCAATAGGGAACCGGCGTGGTGAGCCGGGAAATGTGGAGTCTGAAATTGCCGCTCTGTCCCGCAGACCCATCCACCACGACAACGATATGTTGGCCCGCAATCAGCGGTAGCGTCACCCGCGAGGAATGCTCGCCGGATTGTGCATCGTCGTTGCACGCCAATTCCGCGCCGCGGCACACGTCGGCGCGCAGCGACAGCACCGTGTCGAGCTCCGATCCGGCTGTGTCGAAGACGTACGTGCCACTGGAGGGGGCGGTATACAAAAAGGTGCGTTCCGGTGCGGCGCCACCACCACAGGCGCCGCCCGACAGCCGCGATCCGCCTGCCGTGGACCCGCTGATGGTCAGTGGTACAGCGCTACCCAAGTCGTACTCCGGACAATCAGGCATTGGGGGTGTGGCGGTTGAAATGTTGAGTACAAAGTCGCCACTGCTTCCTGCAAAGCCGCTGACCACGACGACGACGCGCTGGCCCGCTGTAAGCGCCAGCGTCAGCTGCGACGTTGGGCCGCCGAAGTCGTCACTGCAGGCCAGCTCCAGACCGTTGCAGGTGTCCGCTCGGGCGATGAGCACGGTGTCGAAATCCGAACCGTTGGTGTCGATGGTGTACGTGCCGGCAGCCGGCGCCGTGAAGAGGAAGGTTCGCGTGGGTGCACCGCTGCCCCCACACGAGCCGCCCAGGTCCTCTGCCCCACCTAGCGTAGATCCGGTCACGCTCTGCGGTACCGTGCGACCGAGGTCTTGCTCCGGACAACCGCCGACCGGGCCCGATGGCGGACCTCCAAGGCGAGAGACATGAAGCGTAAACAGCCCGCTGTCGCCGGCGAACCCGTCGACGACGAGGATAACGTGTTGGCCGGCGAGCAGCGGCAAGGTGATCCGGGAGCTGTGGCTGCCGCTACCGGCGTCGTCGTTGCATCCCAATTCGGGGCCGCCGCAGGCGTCGGCACGCACCGACAGCACGGTATCGAGGGCAGAGCCCGTCGTATCGAAGACGTAGGTCCCGTTGGACGCAGCAGTGAACAAGAAAGTGCGCTCGGGCGCCGCGGCGCCGCCGCACTTTCCGTCCGAATGGCGCGCGCCACCCTGCGTCGTGCCGGTCACCGTTTGTGGCACCATGCTCCCAAGGTCCTGCTCCGGACAAGTTCCCGGCCGTGGCGACGGGGTGGGCGTGCCTGTGGGCGTCACGCTCGGCGTCGCGGTGATCGGTTTCCCGGTCGTGTTGATGAAGACGCCGATGGTCGCGGTGTCCTGCCCCAACGCGACCAGATCCGGGCGCCCGTCGGCGTTCAGGTCGGCGGCCTTCACAGCCACCTGCCCCTGCCCCAGGGACAGACCGGTGATCAGGTCTTGCAGGGCGAATCCATTTTCCGCGTTGGGCGCAGCCGGATCGTAGAGCAGCACGTTGACCGAATTGTCCAGGCCGGAAACGTTGGTCACGGCGAGATCGAGTCTGCCGTTCCCATCGAAGTCCGCATCGGCAACCGTCACCGGCTCGACCTCCGCGGTTGTCCGCACGTCGTTCTGAAAGGTTCCGTCGCCGTTGCCGAACAGCAGCGAGACGTTCAGGTCGGCGATCTCGCTGGAGTCGACGACGGCGATGTCGATTTTCGAGTCACCGTTCCAATCGCCAGTGACAATGCCATCTGGTCCGCTGCCCACGTTCTGCAAGCTGGCTGCCTTGAAGGTGCCGTTCCCGTTCCCCAGGAAGACACTGACGTTGTCGGCGTCGATGTTGCTGATTGCCAGATCGGGGAAGCCGTCGCCGTTGAACAACCCAGTCGTGATGGCGGTCCCGCCGGCGCTGCGCGTGTTGATGCTTGCGGGACTGCCGGGCGTAAAGCTGCGGTTGCCGTT
>DATKMS010000440.1:0-23733 GCA_035541735.1 Candidatus Margulisiibacteriota bacterium | reverse complement strand
CACATGGCCGCCTGCAGGTGACGCCGCCGCGCGCTGATGCGCGCCGCGCGTTGGCTTTCGCTCAGGCCCTTCTCGTGCGGATCGGGCAGCGTATCGGCAACGAGGTGGCGGAGCACACGCCGCAGCCGCAGCTCCCATCCGGGTGGAAGCTGAACGACAAGCTCGCCGGACTTGCGTCCGGGCTTCGTCGTGATGGGATGCGGCCGCGCCATGGGTCTGTGCAGTAACAAACAGCGGCACCAGTTGTCCACTCAGCCGGACGCCGCCGACCCCGGGGTGTCGGAAGCCTAGCAGCTCGTCGGGCTTTCCGAGCAAGAAGCGAGAATGTAAAACAGGAAACAGGGAACCGGAGATTCAAAACCGGTCAATGCCCGCCCCTCCCGTTTGCCCATTTCCTTTTTCCGGTTTCCCGTTTCAGGTTTCTCATTGCTCCGTTAGAAACTCTCGGAGCGGTCCACTCGTCCCGTCTGCGCCCCGCGTGGCGTGATGTACTTGCCGGTGATCATGTCCTTGTACCCCATACCCGGGCCGACCATTGGATAGACGTGCGCGCTCTGATCGATCAGCACCTCGATGAATGCTGGGCCGGGAAAGTTGACGAAGGCTTCCAGGCTCGCCCGAATCTCCGCACGGTCGGTGACGCGCTTCGCGAACTCGAAGCCGTCCGCTTCGACCGCCTTGATGAAGTCCTTCTTGTGCAAGGTCTTGTCGGTGCCGGAGTAGCGGTTGGCGAAGAACAGATCCTGCCACTGCCGCACCATGCCGTCACCGAAGTTGTTGAGCAGGAGGACCTTCACCGGGATATCGTACGTGGTCAGCGTCTCCAGCTCACCGAGGTTCATCCGGATACTGCCGTCGCCGTCGACATCAATGACCAACTTGCCAGGATTGGCAATCTGTGCGCCGATTGCGGCGGGCAGGCCGAAGCCCATGGTACCCATGCTGCCGGAGGTCAGGAAGCTGCGCGGGTGGGCGAAGTCGAGGTATTGCGCTGCCCACATTTGGTGCTGGCCGACGCCGGTGGTGACGATGGCCTCGCCCTGGGTGATCTCATTCAACGTGTGCAGCACTTCCTCCGCTTGGATCAGGTTGGACCCGCGGTTGTAGTTGAGCGCATGGTCGAGCTTCATCTGCTTGACGTGCGCCAGCCAGCGGCCGAAGTCGCGCTTGAAGCTCTTGCCCACCTTCAGCAGTTGCGACAAGCCGCGCTTGGCATCGCAGACGTACGACCAATCGACGTTCTTCACCTTGCCGATCTCGGACGCATCGACGTCGAGGTGGGCGATCTTGGCGTGCGGCGCGAACTCCTTGACCTTGCCGGCGACGCGGTCATCGAAGCGCGCGCCCACCGCGAACAGGAAGTCGCAATCCTCGACCGCATAGTTCGCGTACGCCGTGCCGTGCATGCCCAGCATGTGGAGCGACAGCTCGCTCTTGGTGTCGACCGCACCGATGCCCATCAACGTCGTGACCACGGGGATACGGAAGCGCTCGGCGAAAGCGCGCAATTCCGGCGCGGCGTTGCCGTTGATGACACCGCCGCCGCAATAGATCAGTGGCCGCTCGGCCTGCGCGAGCAAGCGGTAGAACGCCTGGGCGTCTTCCTCCGAGAGCGTGGTGCGCTTCAACGCCTCCAGGCGCTCCTCGTAGCCGCGTAATTGCAGCAGGCCGCCGCCTTGAAACGGGCCCTCGGAGTTCTGCACGTCCTTCGGCACGTCGATGACCACCGGCCCCGGACGCCCGCTGCGGGCGATCTCGAATGCGGTGCGCACGGTCACCTCGAGCTTGCTCTCGTCGGTCACCAGAAAGACGTGCTTGGCACAGGCAGCCATGATGTTGAAAACCGGCGCTTCCTGGAACGCATCAGTGCCCATGGCGGCACGCGGGACCTGGCCGCAAATCAGGACGACGGGGATCGAATCGGCGTGGCAATCACGAATGGGTGTGACCGTATTGGTGGCACCCGGACCTGAGGTCACCAAGCACACTCCTACCCGGCCACTCGAGCGGGCATAGCCGGCAGCCATGAACCCCGCGCCCTGCTCGTTGGCCGGCACGATCAGCCGAATCTCTTCTTCCTTTGAATGGCTCTCGTTGTAGCGGAACACCGCATCGTAGGTGGGTAGAATCGCGCCGCCGCTGTAGCCGAAAATGGTATCCACTCCTTCGTCGGCGAGCGCCTGCACGATCATGTCGGCGCGGCTCATCGTCTTGCCGGCAAGGGGGTGTTGTTTGGTGGCGAGTTTCGTGTCCGCAAGCAGCGTCATTCCGCGTGTCCTCGTTCGTTCTCCCGCTTATGCAGGGCATTCCCTCGGCATCGGAAGGTCCTGGCCGTTCCGCCTGAGCGTCCTGGGAGCACCCACAATGATTTGAGCAAACCTATAGCATACTATTTCAACCAGAAGAACCGGCTGCCCAAGTGTCGCAACGCCGCACCACCGGAAAGCTAGCAGCCTCTCGGACTTGGAAGTCCGCAGCAACCAGCGGGAGCGGGCCATAGAACTGACGCTGGCCGCAGGCCTAGACTTTGTGCCGGTTCCAGCGTATCCGTTCCCGTCATGTCTGAAGACCTCGCCTGTCTCGACGCCATTGCACAGGCCGACCTGGTACGTCGGCGGCAGGCGTCACCGCTCGAGCTGACAAACGCTGCAATTTCACGCATCGAGAAGGTCAATCCGCAGCTGAACGCGGTCATCATCCCGATCTTCGAGAAGGCGCTCCAGCAGGCAACACACGAACTGCCCGACGGCCCGTTCCGCGGCGTGCCCTTCCTTCTAAAGGATCTGGACGCCCTTTCCGCCGGTGATCCGTACCATGCCGGAACGCGGTTCCTGCGCGAACTCCGCTGGTTCGCCGATCACGATACCTACCTCGTCGCCAAGCTGCGTGCCGCCGGCTTCCTCATCCTCGGCAAGACCAACACACCGGAGCTTGGGCTCAACGTCACGACCGAGCCGAAATCCTACGGCGCCACTTGCAATCCATGGAATCCCGAACATTCCACCGGTGGTTCGAGCGGCGGATCGGCTGCCGCTGTCGCTGCCGGCATGGTACCTGCCGCGCACGCCAGTGACGGCGGCGGATCCATCCGTATCCCGGCCAGTGAGTGCGGTCTGGTTGGCCTCAAGCCGTCGCGGGGACGCGTGTCGCTCGGTCCGGACTACGGCGAATTCTGGCATGGCCTGGTGATCTCGCACGCCGTGACCCGTTCGGTGCGCGACACGGCGGCCATCCTCGACGTCGTCGCCGGGGCGATGCCGGGTGATCCATACACGGCTCCACCGGCCCAACGCCCATTCGTGGCGGAGGTCGGAGCCGACCCCGGCCGCCTGCGCATTGGTGTCATGCAGTGCGTTCCCGGAGGAGGCCAGTTGCATCCGGATTGCGCTGCGGCCGCACAGCACACGGCCCGGCTGCTCGAGTCGCTCGGTCACCACGTCGAGCAATCGTATCCAGCCGCCTTCGACGAGACCCAGGAGTGCGTCGCCCAGTTCTCAACACTGCTGATGAGCTGGGTGGCCGCGACGCTCGACGAAATCGGCGACAACACTGGGAAGACCGTGGGCCCTGAGGGATTCGAAGAGATCACCTGGGCGTATGCCACGATGGGTCGTGCCGTGACAGCGGCACAGTACATCCAGACCGTCGATTGGCTGCATGCATTCACACGGCGGATGGCCAGTTGGTGGGCGAGTGGCTTCGACGTGCTGCTGACCCCGACGCTGGCTGCCCCACCGCCGCGGCTGGGCGAACTGGTGCCCCCGCCAGGTAATCCCTTCGCCGGCGGCGAAAAGGCCTTTGAGCTGATTCCGTTCACGGCGCAGTTCAACATCACCGGCCAGCCCGCTATGTCACTGCCGCTGTACTGGAACCGAGAGGGCTTACCCATCGGCGTCCAGCTGATCTCTGCCTATGGGCGGGAGGATGTCCTCATCCGTCTGGCAGCTCAGCTGGAGCAGGCCTGCCCCTGGCGTGACCGTCGCCCCCCCGTTCACGCTTGACCGCAATTTACTGTTACAGTGAAGGCACTATGCAGCCGCGACGCCTCGGAACCGCTTCCCTCCTGTTGCTAGCCACAACCACGCCCTTCCTGCTGGCGCTGGGTTCGACGGGTGGGCGCGACGTCATCCATCCTGCCGTCGACTTCCAGGCGACGCTGGTCGACAAGGACGGCGTCAGCGTCGACGTCAATCGGCTGAACATCGGCGGCGACGTACAGCTCGAAGGCGACATGGGCCGCGGCAACTTGCGCATTCAGTTCGACAACATTGCCAGTGTGGAATTCACCTCCGAGTCGCACGAGTACAGCCAAACCACCGTGCACCTGAAGAACGGCGAGGCGGTCAACATGCGCGTGCGCAACTCGCTGATGATCTACGGCCAGACGAAGGTCGGCATCTATCAAATCCGTGCGCGCGACCTGCGCAGCATCACCTTTAAATCGTGACCGGGAGTGGAGCGGTCGCGGCGTCTGAGAGCGTGGTGGCGGCGGGCACGGACCGTCTCCGCCTTCCTGGCGGCGGCGACGCTTTTGCCGGGACCCGTGCACGCCTTCGACCTCAAGCTGTGGCCGCTCATCGACTATCACAGCGAT
This sequence comes from Candidatus Margulisiibacteriota bacterium, assembly GCA_035541735.1. Taxonomy (GTDB): domain Bacteria; phylum Desulfobacterota; class Binatia; order HRBIN30; family HRBIN30; genus DATKMS01. The sequence continues at coordinate 19,139 of DATKMS010000440.1, read as the reverse complement.
ACCGACGGACACCGTGAGCTGAACCTGCTGGGTCCGCTGCTCTCGTACCGCAGCGGCGACGAGGACACCGAGTTCACACTCCGCCCGCTCTTCTCGTACACCCACAGTTCGCACCGATCGCAGCACCAGCTGTCCGTGCTCTATCCGCTCTTCGTCTCCCGTTGGGGCGCGGCACTCAACGACTTTCGTCTCTTCGGCCTCATTACCTACACCATCGAGACCGCGCCGCAGCCCGAGGAGTGGGACCGACGCTTCACCATCTTCCCATTCGTCTTCTACCGCTACAGCCACCTGCGCGGAGCACGACTGTCGGTGTTGCCGTTCTATGCAGACGTTGACGACATCTTCGGCTACCAGCGCTTCCAGATGTTCCTGTTCCCGCTCTACCTCCGCCTCGAGGAGGCTCTGGAGACGCACACCTGGCTGCCGTTTCCGTTCGTCTCGTGGGCGGGCGGCAAGCTCGGACAGGGCTTCCGCATCTGGCCGCTGTACGGGTGGAACCAGGACGGCGAGACGGAGCGCTACCGGTACATCCTGTGGCCGTTCTACATCTCGCGCGAGATCCATTTCACCCGACCGGAGCGCGAGCAGCAGCTGGTCCTGTTCCCTTTCTACTTCAGCATCGACTCGCCAACGACGCGCAGCCGCGCGTACGGCCTGCTGACCCACACCATCGACCGCAAGGCTGGCACCGAGGCCTGGGGATTCCCGTGGCCCTTGTGGCTAGCGCAATACGACTTGACCAGCCACAAGCGTACCAGCCTGCGGCTGGCGCCCTTCTACGGCGACTCCCAGTTCGCCAACCTCCATTCTCGCTTCCTGCTCTGGCCTCTCTACCGTTGGCGCACCCAGGAAACGGACGACTACGTCTACTCGCGCAGCGACGTCCTGTGGGTTGTGTACCGCAACATCGACGAGGAGCAGCCACAAACACGGCATCGCCGCCATGTCCGTGCCCTGTTCCCTCTGTTCCGGGAGGTGGCGGACGATGATCACGAGCACATGGGCACACTCGCGCTGCTCGATGCGCTGTTTCCGCGCAACCCGGACATCGAGCGGCTCTATGTGCCCTTGTGGAACGTGTACAGCCGCGAACGCGATGCCGACCTGCCGTCCCGCTGGAGCGTGCTGTGGGATCTGGTATCTTCCGACGGCAAGCAGGTGCGCTACCCCGTGTATCTGGATTTTTCGCGCTAGGTGCGTGTCGGGATTCACGGAGAGGAGAATGGAAAACAGGAAACCGGAAACCGGACATTCAAAACCGGCCATTGCCCCTCCCCGTTTGCCCGTTTCCGGTTTCCGGTTTCCGGTTTCCGGTTTTTCATTGTCTTGAGCAATGGCCACCGCCAGCGACTCGCTCGACCGACCCATTCCAGCCGCGCCACGGCGCGCGGGGTTTGTGGGAAGCGTGGGTGGTGGCGTCCTCTACGTTCTCCAGATCTTGGGCGAGAGCGTGTTCCTGTTCTTCGCAACACTGGCGCGCGTGCGTTTCACCGGCCGCACCTGGGGCCGCCTCATGGCGCAATTGGTGCGCATCGGCACCGATACCGTGCCGCTGGCGTTTCTCGTCTCGCTCTTCGTCGGCATGGTGCTCGTCGTGCAGGCGGCGGCACAGCTGGAGCAGTACACGCAGGTCATTTTGGGTTCGATCGTGGGGCTGGCGATGACCAAGGAACTGGGCCCGGTCATCATGGCCTTCCTGATTGCCGGGCGGGCCGGCTCCGCCATCGCAGCGGAGATCGGGTCGATGAACGTCAACGACGAGATCAACGCGTTGAAGACCATGGACATCGATCCGATCGAGTTCCTGTCAGTGCCGCGCTTCGTCGCCATGACGTTGGCGCTGCCGATGCTGGTGCTCTACGCCGACGTCATCGGCATCGCCGGAGGGGCGCTCGTGGTGGGGTTCGACCCGACGGTAAAGATCGGCGTGCAGCAGTACATCGACAACCTGACCGGATGGATCAACACCAAGGATGTCGTCGTCGGCCTGGTCAAGGGCTTCGTGTTCGGCATGATCGTCTCGACCATCGCCTGCACCTTCGGACTGCGAACCAAGGGCGGCTCGGAAGGCGTCGCCGCGTCGACGACCGCGGCCGTCGTGTGGAGCTTCGTGCTGATCATCATCTTCGACTACTTCATCGTCCGCTTGGCGATTCTGTTCTGAGATGACCACTCCCACCGGCGTCAACATCGCGATCACCGGCGTGCGGAAGTCCTTCAACGGCACACCGGTCCTGAGGGGCGTTGATCTGCACATCGACGCCGGCGAGATCATGGTCATCGTCGGGGGCAGCGGCGAGGGCAAGTCGGTGCTGCTGCGCCACATCGCCGGCCTCGAGACGCCTGATGCCGGGTCGATTCGCCTCAACAGTCTGGAGTTGCGCGAATACCTGCGCCTGCCGCCGGCCGAGAAGCCGTTTCGCCTGTCCATGGTCTTTCAGGGCAGCGCGTTGCTCAACTCCATGACGGTTGCCGAGAACGTCAGCCTGCGCCTCAAGGAGCATCGCACGCATGCCGCCGCCGAGATTGCGCGCATCGTGTCGACGTGTCTCGAGCAGGTCGACCTCGCCGGCACCGAGGCGAAGCTGCCGAGCGAGTTGAGCGGCGGGATGCGCAAGCGCGTGGCGATTGCGCGGGCACTGGCGGTCGAGCCACAGATCATACTCTACGACGAGCCAACGGCGGACCTTGACCCCTTGCTCACGCAACAGATCGGCGAGCTGATCCTGCGCATCCAGAAAACGCGCGGCGCCACACAAGTCGTCGTCGCGCACAACCTGGCGCTGGCCAGCGAGATCGGCACGCACATCGCCGTCTTGCATGAGGGGCGGATCGTCGACTACCAGCCTGCCAACGCACTCGCCCAGAGCACGCATCCGCACACGCAGGAGTTCCTACGCGCCGCAAACTTGAAGCTCTGATCGTCAGGAGGTGCTGAGATGACGAATGAACAGAAGGTCGGGCTCTTCTTTCTGGTAGGGATCGTGCTCGTCGTCTTCGCGATCGAGGTGACCGTAGGCACGAGTCTCTTCACGTCGGGCTACCACCTCTTCGTGAACTATCGCAGCGTGGAGGGGCTACGCACCGGCGACGAGGTGCAGGTCGCCGGCTTGAAGCTCGGCCGCGTCGACGCCATCACCCTCATGCCGGACGGCGTGCGCGTGACCCTGCGCCTGCGCCGTGAAGCCGTGGTGCATCGCGACTCGATCGCGCGTCTGGACTATCAAGCCCTCAGCGGCACCCGTTTCATCGCCATCTCGTTGGGCACGCCGAAGGCGCCGGTGCTGCAGGACGGCGAGACGATCGAAGGCGACGTTCCGCCGGGCATCACGCAGATGGTCGACGAACTGCAGGGGGTCGCCCACAGTGTCCAGAGCCTCGCGGAGTCGCTCAACGAGAATCAAGACCGCGTCCTGAAAACGGTGGACGCGATGCTGGAGGAGAACCGTGCGGCGCTGCAAGCGGCGCTGACCAACCTCGATTCGATCAGCTCCAAACTCGACCGCGGCAACGGCACGCTGGCCAAGCTGCTCAACGATCCCGGTCTATACGACCGCGCCAACGCCGCCATGGGCGATTTGCAGAGGGTGACCAACCGCTTGGCCAACGGTCAGGGCGACCTGGGACGGCTGGTGAATGGTGACGGCGCGCTCTACGACGAAGTGCGCGAGACCGTCGCCAGCCTCAACAAGACGGCGACCAACCTCGAAGCCATCTCCGACCAGGTGCGCAACGGCGAAGGCACACTCGGCCGCATCGTCACCGACGACCAGCTCTATCAAGAAGCGCGCGACGCCGTGCACGGCCTCGACCGCGCCACCGCCGGTATCGAAGATGCCGGGCCAATCTCCGTGCTGGGCACGCTGGTGACATCGCTGTTCTGATCTCCAGCCGCCGTCTGCAGTATCCACCGCGCACTCGCAAGCGGCCCGTGAGGCGTGACACCGCTGGGCTGACTCCCTGTCGCGCGTCGCCAGCCTGTTTCTGTCCATTGTATCAGGAAGGGCCTTCGTGGCGCGGCACGACGAGATCGTACCCTTCTGTCGATTGACTAGCCGTCACGTTGGGCCGGAAAGCAGAACCAGTCGGGTCTATCGAGCCTCCTTTGCCCGGCGTGTCAGTCTGGTGGTGGCTGACATATTGCCGGAGAAGCACGCTGGCGACGCGTCGATCACCCTACCATCCGGTAGGCGGCCTGCAGTCCTCGAGGGCGACGGTGATGATTTTCACTTGCCATCGTAACCGGAGGTGTCGTAGTTTGTGCTTCTCCCAATTTTAATCAACGCGGAGGTGTGGCGGATGTTCTACGAACGATTGTCGGCCCTCGACGCGTCGTTTGTCGCGATCGAAGACGTCAACACCCACATGCATGTGGCGGCGGCGCTGATCTTCGACGCCGGTCCGCTGGGGACCGTCGAAGGCGGTCTCGATATGGAGCGTATCCGCTCATACATCGGATCGCGCTTGCATCTCATTCAACGTTATCGTCAGCGGCTGGCATACACACCGTTGGAGCGCCATCCGGTCTGGATCGACGATGATCGCTTCAATTTGTTCTACCACGTACGGCACACGAGCCTGCCGCGGCCCGGTAGTGAGCGTCAACTCAAGCGTCTGTGCGGACGCATTCTGTCGCAGAAGCTCGATCTCACCAAGCCGCTCTGGGAAATCTGGGTGGTCGAAGGTTTGAGCGACAACCGCTTTGCCTTGGTGGCGAAAGTGCATCACTGCATGGTCGACGGCGTCTCCGGCATTGATTTGCTGACCCTGCTGCTCACGCCGACTGAAACTGCGACCGTGGAACCATCACCACCCTGGGAGCCGCGCCGGGCTCCGAACCGCGCCGAGTTGTTCGCCGGCGAGCTGCGCCGCCGTGCCGACATGCCGTTCACGGTGCTGCGTTCGGTGCGTCGCTCGCTCGCCGACCCGGAAACGGCTTGGGAGACGATCCGTGAGAAGGTCGACGTGTTTGCGGAGTTCTTCAGTGAGGCGGCGGTCTCGGCACCGGAGATGCCCATCAACCCACCGCAGATCGGACCACACCGTCGGTTCGATTGGGTCCGGCTGGATCTCGGTCGCGTAAAGGAGGTCAAGAACCAACTCGGGGGGACCATCAACGACGTCATCCTGGCGTCGGTAGTCGGTGCGATGCGACGCTACCTCGCGGGGCGCGGCGTCTCTCCTAGCCCGCTCGACTTCCGCGTCCTCATCCCAGTCAACATTCGCTCGCAAGACCAGCAGGGGGCACTCGGCAACCGAGTGGCCCAGATGGTGGCTCCTCTACCGCTCGGCGAAGACCAGCCGCGCCGCATCCATCAACGAGTGGTAGAAACGACCCAGGCGATCAAGCACTCGCATCAAGTCGAAGCGACCGAGATGATCGAAGAGTTCAGCGACTGGACGGCGACGGCGGTGCTCACACAGCTCGTCCGCTTCGCCGCGAAGCGCCGGCCGTACAACCTCGTGGTCACAAACGTCCCCGGGCCGCCGGTGCCGCTCTATCTGCTGGGTGCCCGTCTGCTGCACTCGTACCCAATGGTGCCGCTGTTCAGTAACCAGGCGCTCGGGATCGCCCTGTTCAGCTATGCGAACGGGCTCTACTGGGGCATCAATGCCGACTGGGATGCGCTGCCAGACGTGCACGACTTCGTCGACGCCGTCGAGCGGGGCTTCCAGGATCTCTACGCCGCCGCGATCGCCGCGCGCGACTCACGCCGCCCGGCGCGAGCGCCGCGCTCTGCGGCCTCGCGGCGCATCATGCCGAGTCGCGATACGAGAGCGCACAATGAGGCTGTCGCCGGCGCGGACAGCCCGCCCCTCTGTGCGGTAGAAGTACACGCAGCTGCAGCGGACGCTCAAACGGTGCGTCGGTAACAGTGAGCGGCGATAAGCGGCAGCAAGGTGTCGAAGTTCACGGGCTTGGGAACGTGGGCAACTGCCTGGAGCTGCGCTGCGATCCTCGCCGCATCCGAACGGCTCGTGTGGAGAACCACGGGAATTGCGGCAAGCCCTGGGTCTGCCAGTTGCTCGCGACGAAAGTTTATGCCGTCTTTCAGGGGCATCTCGACGTCGAGGAGAATGAGACAGGGCACGAGCCCTTCGCGCAGACGGCGGAGAGCTTCCTCGCCGTCCCCGGCCGTGACGACCGCGTGGCCAGTCAACTCGAACAGCTCGCCAACCGCGCTGCAGATGACGGGATCATCGTCCACAATTAGGACAGGACCGTGGCCATCCATGGGGACCTCCCGAACGCTACTCTGGTAAAGAACCACGAGCGAGCAATCAGCATGCCGGAAACAACTTCTCCTTCACCCCAAAACATCCGCCTTTGCACTTCTTGAATCAGGCAATTGCTCTGATCCGCTGGTCCTGGTTTTAGGAAGGTGGGATCGGGGATGCGACAGGCGCCTTGGGACGACCGCAGGTCTCGTCCCCATCGGCGCTGTCACGTGGCGGTGGCCGAGAGAGGGAAGACAGCGGGGCGAGTTACGCGTACTGTTGCAGCAGCATGCCGCGCAACGGGTTGCTGGATGCCGCCGCGGCGGCGCGCAACTCCGCCTTGTCGAGCGCCACGCGATCGAAGATGCGGGTCCCATCTCGGTGCTGGGGACGCTGGTGACGTCGCTGTTCTGAGGCTGCGCCAAACGCCAATTCTGTGGCACCGCTCGTGTCCGCTCGGCCCCGCCGCTTCCTGTTTTACCCGAGTCATGGACACTCATTGCTGGGCGCGCTCCCGGCACCGCTGCACTGACCGTACTGTTCGCCGACGTAAAGGGGCGCGCGCTTCGGATTTGGTGCCCGCACACCGGACTTGGTGCCTTGCTCATTCCCCTTCCTGCAGGTGCCGCCAGTCCTCCATCTGCATGGTCTTGTACGCTCCGGGTGTGCCGTCAAGGAGAGCGGATGTGGCCCAGAGCGTCTTGACAGTCCTCTGTGCGCGCCGTAAGCGATCTGGGCATCTATGCGTGACTGTGGGGTGACACATGCTTAGCTTGTGGGGCGCGGCTCAGCGCGCGACCGCGATGCAGGGAGGAACTCTGCCGCCGCCACGGTTCGTCTTCCTGGAGATCAACCGCAGCTGCAACCTGAAGTGCGGGCACTGCTTCTACTGGACGGAGAACGATGACGACAGACCCGACTACCTGTCGGGGCCACGGATCCAGGAGGTGTTGAGCGAATTCCGCGACATGAACCCTGCGGGCAAGGTGGTCATTTGCGGCGGCGAGCCGATGCTCGACCTGGAGACCTATTTCCGTGTGACGCGCCAGTGCTTGCTCCTCGAACTGTGCTGCCTCTCGGTAGTGAATGGCACCCGGATCCGCTCGGAAGAGATGGCCGACCGCATGATCCTCGAAGGTCCGGACGAAATCTCCATCTCGCTCGACAGCCCCGACCCGGCGGTGCACGACCGGGCGCGCGGCGTCCCGGGTTCATTCGCCAAAGCGGTCGCGGCACTGCGCCTGCTGGTGGCCGCGCGCCGCCGTCAGCCGCGCCGCCAGAATCGTATTTTCGTCATGGGCCTCATTTTTGACGAGAGCTACCGTGACCTCGACCGCTTCTACGATCTCGTGCTGAACGACATTGGCGCCGACAAGCTGAAGCTCAATTTCCTGCAGCCGTCTTTCGGCGGCAGCGACGGGGGTGACGCGTTCTTCGCCGCGCACCACCGAGTCGATCCCGAGGAATTGACGCGGCTCATCATGGCGTGTGCCGCCAAGTACGGCCTCGGTCTGAACCCCGTGTGGCTGCAGCAGGTCGGTATGTATTTCCGTTCGCTGAACGCCGGGCGCCAGATGCAACGTGGTTGGTGGTCACCCGTCCGCACGCGCGAACACATCTGCAACACATACGAGCGCAACATCATGATCGACCGCTACGGAATGGCACGCCTCTGCTTTTCTCATGCCTTTCGCGGCATGCAGCTGAAGCACTACGGCGACCTCCGGCGATTCTGGGAGACGAGCGAGGATGTTCGCGCACGCATGCGCGGCTGCAACCGACTGTGTGGCATCAGCCACAGCGTCCGGCGTGAGAGCAGCACGCGTGCCGCGACCGAGGCGTCGGCAGGTGAGGTCTCGCCCGGGCCTGTTTCACCGCAGGGCACGACCAGCGCGATCGTCCGTCCGTGCGAGTCTATGTGATCAACCTCGATCGGCATCCGCAGCGCATGGCACGCATGAGCAGCCTGCTGTGCGGTGTGGACTTCGAGCGGGTATGTGCCACTGATGGGAAGGACCTTGCAGGTCCGGAGGTGCGCTATGGCAGTGCCCCCAGACGGTTTGAAGGATTGACGCGCTACGAACGCGCCTGCACCCGGAGTCACGCGGCGGCATGGCAACGTCTCCTCGACAGTGGCGCGAGCCACGGCTGCATCCTGGAGGACGACGTGATACTGAGTCCGGATTTTCCGGCCTTCGTTGCGGACGCGGCGTGGATCCCGGCGGATTGTGACGTCCTCAAGATCGAGACCTTCCTGCAACCCCTCCTCATCAAGAAGCGCTGCCGCCTGCCCGTGCGCAACCGGTGGGTTACCCTGCTGCTCTCGACGCACTACGGTGCCGCCGGATACATTCTGAACCGCCGGGCCGCGACGGTGCTGGTGAAACATGGGATGCGCCCGCCACGGCCCGTGGACCACATGCTGTTCGATGTGCCGTCGCTGTTCAGGGCCCTCCGAATCAGGCAACTGCTGCCTGCGCTCTGTCTGCAAACCCGCCATGTCCGCAACGGTCCGGACTTTCCCGAATTGGCCAGCGCCATTCAGCTTCTTCCGGAGATGTCCCCGCACCGCTGGGTTGACGCCCTGTGGCGCTTCGTCGGCTTGCTTCTGTCCGTCGCATCAGGAAAGGCCTTCGTGGCGCGGCGCGAGATCGTACCCTTCCATTGACTCGCTACACCGAGAACCGAGAAGCGGGAGCCGCATCGAGGCGACCGTCCCATGCTCGCTGCTATCGCCGTAGCCGGCGCGCGGCCTCTCACGCGTATTGCTGCAGCAGCACGCTACGTAGCGGGTTGTTGGACGCAGCCGCTGCTGTGCGCAACGCTCTCCTGTCGAGAGCGACGCGACGCAGGGTCACACTGGCGACACCACGGGCGGCCTCGATGGTCGCGTACTCGGCATGGTCCAGCACTGTCGGTGTCCGTCCGGCGACGTACTCCTTGAACGGCAGGCCCACGCTGCCCGGATTCACGATCAGCGTTCCGCGGTGCTGGCGCAGCATCTGAATGTGCGTGTGTCCGCCGGCCATTACGGTCGCTTCGTGGCCCTCCAGCATGCAGTCGAGCTCATCCGGCGGCGTCGTGGCGAGCAGGTCCTGCATGTGGGAGCGCGGCGACCCGTGAAAGAGGAGCAATGCGGTTTGCGCGTCCAGCGCAATTCGTAGGTTCGGTTCAAAGGTGCGGAGGAAATGCAGCTCGTCCGGGGACAGCGCGCTGCGGCACCAGTCCACTGCCTCCACAACGATGGGCGCCTCGGTGTACGTGTGAATCAAGTCCGGATCGAGCAGGAATGCATCGTGGTTGCCCATGATGCACGGGCATTTCAGGTCGCGCAGCCTCTGCATGATCGCCCCGGGTCGCGGCCCCAGTGTCGCAACGTCCCCGAGGCAGACGAGCTGATCGACGCCCACCCGCTGGATGTCATCCAGCACCGCCTGCAGGGCGACCTCGTTGGCGTGCAGATCGGAAATGAGCGCGACGCGCATGGCTACCCCACCACCCCCGTCCCCCAGACGTGCACCGCCCACGGAAGGACGACGAGCAACTGCACCGCGTCGAAGATGCCGTGGGCGACGATGCATGGGAGGAGGTCGCCGCTGCGTTGGAAGGTCCGGCCAATCACCAGAGAGATGGTGAAGACACCCACGATCATGAAGGGCAGCCCGTAGCTGAAGTGGCTGAGGGCGAACATGATGCTCGACACCACGAGACCGAAGCGCGGTTGAAGGAAGCCGCGGAAGAAGGCCTCCTCGACCGTCATCGCAACCGCGACGATGATCAGCCGGTAGACGAGCGGCAACTCCACCAGCCAGACGATGATCGGCGGCGCCTCCGCGGGTGCCGACATCTTACCGGTTGCCGCCGTCGCACCGGCGGCGAGGCTCGTCACCATCACCGTCACCAACCAGCCGCCGCACCCGACGCGCAGCCCGTGCCGCACCTTGCCCCACAGGTCGCCTGACGACAAATGAAGGAACGCCCCGAAGCGAAGGTCATGGCGCAGCCACCACCACGACAACAGGAAGCCCGCAAGCAGGAAGTGCCCGAGGAAGAGCGAAGGGAACCACAAGAGCTCGACGTCGATGTCCTCCGCCTCGCCGAACGACGTGACCGGAAAGAAGACGGCCACCGCCAGGATGGCGATCAGCAGGAAGGCTGCAACGGTCTGCCGCCAGCGTCGCCCGAACTCGTCAACGTACGGCCGACGCCGGGTCAGCGCCAGCAGCGCCATCGCTGCAAGAGACAACAGAAAGGAAAGCTGCAGGCGCCACACGCACCCAGCAAACAGGGAATAGTGCGGGTGGTCAAGCGCCCACCGTAGCTCGTGCTCGGCCAGAATCCTTCACGACCACGACTCACCAACACGTTTCACGATCTCCCTTCCCAACGCGACGCGCTGCGACGCCGCGCGTTGGTCGACCGGCTGTTGCCCCAGTTCATCGAGCACACGCCGCAGCCCGCGGTGGTTCGCCAACTGGATGCTCAAGCCGGGCCGCGCGTTGAGCTCGAGAATCACCGGCCCCAATCGCACGTCGATCACGATGTCGATGCCGAAGTACCCCAGCGGGATGGCGTCATGGCTGCGTGCGGCCAGCAGCAAGATATCGTCCCAGCAAGGCACCTGAACGGCCGCGAGCGGCAGCTGCGTATCGGGGTGCAGGACGATGCTGCGATCGCGGCAGATGGCATGCACAGCACGCCCACTGGCAAGATCGATGCCGACACCGACGCCACCGACGTGCAGGTTGGCGCGCCCATCCGAGGCACGCGTCGGCAGACGCAGCATCGCCATGACCGGCACGCCGCGGACCACCAGGACGCGCACGTCCGGAATGCCCCCGCTGCTGTAGCGGGCCAGAAGCGGTTCGGGTGCGAGGCGACGCTCGAGGATGGCTTCGTCGCGCGCCTGACTCAACGAGAACGCCCCGGCGATGATGTCCGCCGCGTGCGCCAGCAGGTCGCCGAACCGCAACTGCTCTCCACTGGCCTTGACCAGGCGATCGCGCATGCGCCCGGCAATCACGACCACCCCTTCCCCGCCGGCGCCGCGCGCCGGCTTGAGGGCGAACTCGACGCGGCGCTCGATCTCACGGGCCAGCAGATCGATCTCGCGTTGCCGCACGTAGCGGCCAAAGGTGTCGGGCACTGGCAAGCCATGCCGTGCCAGCACCTCCTTGGTCTGCACTTTGTGGTCAACCAGCCCAACCAGCCGCGCCGGATTGAGCTGCAGCAAGAACTGCTGGTTGCGGCGATTCAGGCCCAACGCCTCGCGCCGCACCCACCGCAGGCGCTCGATCACGGCGCCCATCGGTCGGAACGTCTGGTGAGATCGAAGAAGCGCAGGTATTCGAGCAGCCGCAGGCCGCGCCACTTGCCCAGCACGATGTCGACGCCGATGGCCGCCAGCAACAACTCGGGAAATGCGAGCAACAGGGATTGCAGGCCCGTGGGCTCGATGGCCACGTAGCACAGCGCCGCCAGCCCGAGCGTGTTGATCGTCAAGCGCACGGCCTCGCGCGTGCCGAACTCGGCCTGCGAGGTGGTGAAGTTCTCGATGACGTTCGACATGATGACCATGGGAAAGATGCTGACGTTCATCAGGGCGCCGATACCGAAGGACGCGCCGATCACGGTGAGCCCGGCCATGATGCCCGCCACCACAGCGATGAGGATCGCCAGACGGGCCACGAGCTGCAGCCGCACGTGCTGCAGCAGCGCGCGCACGAAGGCGCCCACACCGACGATCACCGCGAAGATCGCCGCGCCCCAGCGCAAGCCCGTCGTCAGAAACGCCAGCGAGACGATCACCGGAGAAAACGTCCCGAAGGTCTCCACGCCGATGAGCGTGCGGACCACCACGATGATCGCAGCAATCACCGGTAGCACGAGGATGAGATTGAGCGCTTGCAGCGGCACCTGGGCACGCACGCCGCGGGCCCACGCCGCAACGACCCCGTGCCGCCACCACCCCAGGTCGTCATAGACACTCTGGTTCAGCACCAGCGGCTCGAGCTCCCACTTGCGCGCTTCCTCGGCCATCGGCACACCGTTGATGACGTTGGCCCGCACCATTTCCCACAGGCCGAGCAACTCCGCTGGGCGATTTACCAGCACGATCTCGCCTGCCGTCACCAGCCGGTACAGGACCGCGCCGAGCACGCGCCCGACGGCGCGCGGAAAATCGCCGCACACCACGATGCGCATGTCGCCGAGGGCAATATCCTTCTCACCCAACGTCATCAGCGCATACAGCCCGGCATCGTCGCGCGTCGCAACCAACAGCACGTGCGCGCCGCGGATGAGGGTGAGGTTGTTGTTCACCAAACGCTGCAGGTAGTGCTGGCGGAAGTAACGCGATTCGAAGCGCGCGTGCAGGATGACCATGTTGATCTCGTCGGCTTGCGCCTCGCGCAGCATGCGGTCGCTGACGGCGTCGGGCACGCTCTGGTCGGCAATCACCACCACCGAGGCCACCGGTCGCTCGACGTAGCTGGCCGCGGTCCGCACCTGCTCGGCACCGACCTGCGTCTCCGCCCGCCCGGCTACGGACGCGGGCGTCGGAGGTGGACGCTTGGCGATCGCCTCGCGGCTGGTGCGGTGCACCAGGAAGTCATACTCCAGGGGCAGACCGGAGGTGTGCACGATCAACGGCAGATCACCGCGGTAGAGTGCGAGGTACTGATTCGGCAACCAGCCGAAGTAGCCGCCACCGGGATCGAGTGGTACCCACGTGCCGTTGAAGGACGCTTCCACCCAGGAGATGGTCGCGCGTTTCTTGGTCGCGTCTTCCAGTTTCAACCCGCCGACCACGCGGGCGGGGACGCCGAGGCTGCGCAGCAGCGCCGCCAACAGGCGCGCTTTCCCCGCGCTGTTGCCGCGCTCCTGATGCAAGACCGTGAGCGCGTCCTCCTTCGCTTCGCTGCCGCCGGTGCGCACGAATGCCGCGGTGTACTGGAAGAGCGCCCATGCGGCATCGTCGACGGTGCGCGCCTCCTTCACCAAGTCGTGCGCGCGGCGTTTCACATCCGGGTCGGCGCTTTGCACCAATGCCGACGGCCGCAGGTAGGCGCGCTGGTCCTCCGTGACGTTGAGATCGGCCAGGGCGATCGGTGGGATGGCGGCGCCCGTATCCGTGACCGCGACGCTCATCTCGTACTCGATCTGTGCCGGCCCGCTGCCGGTCGCGGTGCGCACCCAGTGCCCCCACAGATTGGGCGCGTCAGGCTCTTCACGATAGGTAAAGCCGGCAGCCTCGAGCTGGCGGGTGAGGATTTCCTGATGCGCATCCGAAAGCGGCAGCAACACTTGCGTGTGCGCCCCGGCGCTCGCATTGAGGATCTTCAGGAAGAGTTGGACGCGCCAGTACGTCGTCACCGGCTGCGCGGGTTTCTCGCGCGGTCGCAGGGCCTCGTCGCCGCCGGTGAACACCTCGGTGCCGCGGGTGGGGGCCGGCGTCTCCTGCGCCACCGTGATGCATGCGTGCAGCAGCAAGCCGAGAAGGACGACGGTGCGCATGCGCACCCCCCTGTAACAGCGGCTCCCAAAGGGATCAAGGAATGTGGCCTGGGCGAATTGATCGGTTGGAATAAACGTGTTTAACCTACCCCATTTGATCGGCAATGGAGGGTAATGTGAGTCTGGCAACCGAGGTCCGCGAAGAGGTTCTCTCCACCGTCAGGCGATTTGTCGACCGCGAGGTGCTCCCGGTCGCCAGCGAGCTGGAGCATCGCAACGAGTATCCGCAGGCCCTGGTTGACCGCATGAAGGAACTCGGCCTGTTCGGCGCCACCATCCCGCAGGAGTATGGCGGCCTCGGCCTCGATGTCACCACCTATGCGATGGTGGTCGAGGAGCTGTGTCGCGGCTGGATGAGCTTGAGCGGCGTGCTCAACACGCACCTGATGCTCGCCTACATGTTGCGCATGCACGGCACCGATGAGCAGAAGCGGCGCTACCTTCCGGCGATGGCGCGCGGCGAGCACCGCGGCGCCCTGTGCCTCACCGAGCCGCACGCCGGCAGCGATGTGCAGCGCATCCGCACCACCGCCGTGCGCCGCGGCGACATGTACCTCCTCAACGGCAGCAAGATGTTCATCACCAACGCGCGCTACGGAACCCTGTACGCCCTCGCCACCAAGACCGACAAGGACGCCGATCCGCCCTACAAGGGCATCTCGATGTTCGTCGGCGAAAAGGGCCCGGGGCTGACGGTGAGCCGCGACATCGACAAGCTCGGCTACAAGGGCATCGAGACCTGCGAGGTGAACCTGGAAGACTACGCGGTACCGGCCGGCAACCTCATCGGCGGCAAGGAAGGGCAAGGCTTCTTCCACGTGATGAGCGGGTTGGAGGTCGGCCGCATCAACATTGCGGCGCGCGCCGTCGGCGTCGCCAAGGCGGCCTTCGAGCAAGCCATCCGGTACGCCCAGCAGCGCGAGACCTTCGGAAAGCCGATTTGCGAGCATCAAGCCATTCAATTGAAGCTCGCGGAAATGGCGACCAAGATTGAGGCGGCGCGGCTGCTCACCTACCAAGCGGCGGAGAAGAAGGATCGCGGCGAGCGCTGCGATATCGAAGCCGGGATGGCCAAGCTGTTCTCATCGGAGACCTGCCTGGAAGTCGCCACCGAAGCGATGCGCATCCTCGGCGGCTACGGCTACACCAAGGAGTTTCCGGTCGAGCGCTACTACCGCGACGCACCGCTGATGATCATCGGCGAGGGCACCAACGAGATCCAGCGCCTGGTGATCGCGCGGCAGTTGTTACAGCGGCACAAGATCTGACTGGCGGGCGGTTGCACCGCGTTCGCCGCCGGACGCCGCCTGTCTCACGCGGCCGCGGCGTCCACCGCCGTTGCCGGCCGTGGACGCACCCGGGGCGCTCCGACACTGCCCTTGCGGCGCACGCGGCGTCCCGCCTCCCCGGGCAGCCGCGGCGTGCGCGGCAGCGAAACTACGAAGGTTGAGCCCACGCCCGGCTGGCTGCTGACACACACCGTGCCGCCCTGTGCCTCGATGAGTCGCTTGACGATGTAGAGGCCCAACCCCATGCCGGGCGTGTAGCCGCCCAGATGGACGCGACGGTACGGCGCAAACAGCGCCTGGCACTGCTCCGGACTCATCCCCGGCCCGTTGTCCTCGACGCTGAGGTAGACGTGCTCCGCGCCGAACCACGTGCGCACCGTCACGGTCCCGCCGGCGCCGCAGTACTTGATGGCGTTGTTCACCAGGTTTGTGACGATGCGACCCATCTGGACGAAGTCGGCCGTGACCATGGGCAAATCGGGGTGGGTGTCCGCGCGCAGCGTGACGTCCTTGAGCAAGGCGGCACCGGCCTCGGGGCCGAACACGTCATCAACGACATCGTTGAGCTGCACGGGCGCCCACTGCAGCGCCACCTGCCCCTTCTCGATGCATGACGCCTGCAGGAGATTGACCACCAGCGAGCTGACGCGCCGCACGTTCACCTGCACACGCAACAGCAGCATGCGCTCGTCCGCCCCACCCCTGGAGTCCGTGTCAAGGACGAGCGCCAGGAGACTTTCGGCGTTGCCGAGTGGGCCGCGCAGGTCGTGACTAACCGCCGCCAACAACTCGCTCTTGGCCTGCTCGCGCAGCCGGGCCTCGGCCGCTTCGCTGCGCCGCCCGCGGATCTCGGTGACGAAATAGCCGTAGAACAACGCCACGACGAACAGGAACGGCACGCGCAGGAGGGCTGCCGACGTCAGCCGAAAGTCCTGCCCCTGTTGAAGTGACATGGTTGCGCCGTACACGACGCTGACCACGAAGGCGCTGCCGACGATCGTCTCCAGCGACTCACCCATGGCCGCCACGAACATCACCAGGAAGTAGAGCAGGAACAGATCCCCCGAGACGTACGGCGCCCAGATCAACCCCAGCGTCACCCACGCGGCGTCGAACAACACGACGCCAAAATCAAAGGCCCGCCGCTCCGCCCAGTGATCAGGCATCCGACCAATCACCAGATTCGAGGCCAACGCGAGTGCGATGAGGAGAACGAGACGTGATTGCACGGCGGTCGCCGCCGCATCGAGCAACAGCAAGTACGAGAACGCGATGATCAGCACCCAGCGCAACAAGACCACCGTCTGTCGCTTCCCCATGTTGGTGTTCCCGATGAGCATTCTCTTCATGACGGTCGATGTCGAACAATGTCTGTGCCACCGTGTTTAGGTGGGCCTCTCGCCTGCCCCCGTCCGCGGGCGTATCTGCCCGCGTCGGCATAGAAGTGGCGCTTTACGCCGATTTGGCGATGCAAGACGGGCTTGACAACGATCGCCGGCGGCTCGCGCAGGTCGCGCCGGAATTCGAGGAAACCGGCACTCCGCTCGGCAATCTACTTGTCAGATGTCATGGACCGTGAAACGTACGAATCGGGAGCACCTGGTAGCCAACGGCGCCCACACGCGTATGCGCAGGAGCTTCTCCCGCGCTTCATGCTCCAGCCTTCAGGCATTCTGCTGCAGTCGCCGCAGCGTCTCGAGTGCTTCGTCGATGTGCATGTTGATGTTGAACTCGCTCTGGATCACCTTCTGTACGACTCCTTGCTTGTCGATGACGAAGGTGACGCGCTTCGTCGGCAGCCAGCCGCCGAGGCGGGCAACACCGAAGGCGCCCGCAATCACACCACTGCGATCGCTGATCAGCGGGTACGGCAGCTCGTACTTCTCGGCGAACGCGGCATGCTTCTCCACCGTGTCGAGACTCACACCCACGATCTCGGCGTCCAGCGCTGCAATCTCCGCGCGTCGATCACGGAAGCTACAGGCCTCGCGCGTGCAGCCGGGTGTGAAGTCCTTCGGAAAGAAATAGAGGATGACATGGCGCCGTCCGCGGAAGT
Source organism: Candidatus Margulisiibacteriota bacterium (assembly GCA_035541735.1). Taxonomy (GTDB): domain Bacteria; phylum Desulfobacterota; class Binatia; order HRBIN30; family HRBIN30; genus DATKMS01. The sequence goes on along the minus strand of DATKMS010000440.1, from coordinate 2,057 downwards.
CGCGCAAGCGCAGCTGTTTCCCGCTCCCCAATGTTCCCTCGACCTCTGGAGCCTTTTCACCCACAGCGATCATGCGCCCACTGTCTACACCCACGGCACTCCGCGCTCAATGTCCCCCCCTGGATTCGCGAGGCGTTCCGTAACAGAATCGGCGATCGAATCGGGATCTGGAGCAAGCGTATGCGACGTCGTATTTTCGCCGAAGAGCACGAGCAGTTTCGCGAGCAGTTCCGCCGCTTCGCGCAGAAGGAAATCGAACCGAAGATCGCCGACTGGAATGCGCGCGGCATGAGCGACAAGGAGACCTGGCGCCGCGCCGGCGCGGCGGGCTTCCTTGGCGCCGCGGCACCTGCCGAGTACGGCGGCGCCGGCGGCGATTTCCTCTACGACGCCATCCTCATGGAGGAAATGGCGTGGATTCGGGCGCATGCCATGATGATCTCGCTGCACTCCGACATTGTCCTACCGTACATCCTGACCTACGGCTCTGCGGAGCAAAGGCAGAAGTACGTTCCCGGCTGCATCTCGGGCGATATCCTGCTCGGCATTGCCATGACCGAACCCAGCACGGGCTCGGACCTGGCGAACGTGCAAACGCGGGCCGTCCGCACGGGCGACCACTACGTGCTCAACGGATCCAAAACCTTCATCTCGAACGGTCAGATCGGCGACCTGTTCATTGTCGTTGCCAAGACCGACCCAAACGCCGACCCACCGCACAGGGGGATCAGTCTCCTGCTCGTCGAGGCCGACACAGCGGGTTTCGTGCGCGGGCGCAAGCTCGACAAGCTCGGCTTGCGCGGGCAGGACACCAGTGAGCTGGCCTTCGAGGATTGCCTGGTACCGGCAGCGAATCTGCTCGGCCAAGAAGGTCAGGGCTTCAAGATGCTCATGGAGAAGCTGCAGCAGGAGCGGTTGTGCATCGCGGTGCAGTCGATCGTATCGTGTCGTCGCGCCCTCGAAGATACCATTACCTACACGCAGCAGCGGCACGCCTTCGGACAGCCCATCGCGGCGTTTCAAAACACGCAGTTCAAGCTCGCCGAGCTGGCTACCGAAGTGGAACTGGGTCAGGCGTTCATCGACGCGCTGCTGGTAGCACACGTCGCCGGCGAGGAGATCGTCAAAGAGGTGAGTATGGCGAAGTGGTGGACCACCGAGCTACAGAAGCGCCTCACCGGCGAGTGCGTGCAGCTGCACGGTGGCTACGGCTTCATGCTCGAGTACCCGATCGCCACCGACTACGCCGACGCCGCAGTGCAAAGCATCTACGCCGGCACCAACGAAATCATGAAGGTCATCATCGCGCGGCGGATGGGCCTGGGGTGAGTGGTGAGGAGCGCGACGAGCGACATTTGTCGGGCCTTCGAGCGTCAACTCGCAGGCTGGCAGACGCGCTACGCAGGCCGGCCCGATCGTGAGATGCTGCGTCTCTGCCTGCTGTCGCTGGAACGCGAGCAGAATGTGGCGGTCGCCTACAACGCAGGCGTCCTGGGCCGCCGCCTCGCGGCCATGCCGCTTCCCGACGACGTGCGCGAACTGATCCGGTGTGCACTCCGGTGGGTCTGGAAGGACGAGGAGATGCACGCCGTCTACATGCGCGCAGCGCTGCTCAAGCTCGGCAGCCCGCTCGTCTGGGCGCGCACGCGCGTGCAGCAGGTGGCAGGCGCCACGGGGGGCTGGACGGTGTCCGTGCGGCAGCACGTACGCTGGTCAGAGGCGCCGTTCACGCGGGCGGTAGCCACGCTCCTGCTGTGGGCTGGCGGCGCGACGGGTCGCGTGCCACGGGAAGTGTGGCCCCACATTGATTACTGCTCCTTCCGCAGCTTCTGCCGTTACAACGTCGATACGGAAGGAACCGCATGGCTGTGCTGGCGGCGGCTGACAGAACTGGCGCCGCATGCGCCGGCGCTCTCGGGTGGACAGGTGGCCGAGTTCCGGCGCGTCGCCGAGGACGAAGACCGACACCGGCAGGTGTTCAAAATCCTGGCGGACGCTCTCACCGATGACGACAGGTTGCGCGAGGGAGTAACCGCGGAAGGCCTGGCGGCACGTAT
>DATKMS010000439.1:0-28600 GCA_035541735.1 Candidatus Margulisiibacteriota bacterium | reverse complement strand
ATGCGCGCCATCGCGTCGTCGGGAGACACCGTCTTCACCGAGCGCGTCGACCATTTCAAGATGATGGGCAAGACCATCAGCCTGCCGGTCGCCGGCGTCTTCGAGGTGCGCAACGGAAAGATCGCTGCGTGGCGTGACTACTTCGACATGCAGACCTACATGAAACAGAGCGGTACGGGCGGCTGAGAAGACGACACACCGGCGACAAGAGCCGCGGAGTTCTGGATGGACTACGAAGCAATCAAGTACGAGGTGACAGACGGTATCCTGACCATCACGTTGAACCGGCCGGAGAAGCTCAACGCCTTTACCGCGCAGATGTGCCGGGAGATGATCGCCGCCTTCGATCAGGCGGACGCCGACGACCGGGTGCGGGTGGTCATCGTCACCGGTGCGGGTCGCGGGTTCTGCGCCGGCGCCGATCTCAGCACGGGTGGCGACACTTTCGACGCGACCGCGCAGGGGTATGCAGACACGCTCGAAACCCATCGCGACGGCGGTGGCCTGGTGGCGTTGCGCATCTTCGAGTCGAAGAAGCCGGTGATCGCGGCGATCAACGGCCCGGCGGTCGGCGTCGGCATCACCATGACCTTGCCGATGGACATTCGCATCGCTTCGACCGCTGCCCGCATGGGGTTCGTGTTCGCGCGCCGCGGCATCGTTCCCGAAGCCTGCAGTAGCTGGTTCCTGCCGCGCGTCGTCGGCATCAGCACCGCGGCGGAGTGGGTGTACACGGGCCGTGTCTTCACCGCTGAGGAAGCACTGGAGAAGCGCCTCATCAGCAAGTTGGTCGATCCAGATCAACTCCTGCCCACGGCCACCGCGCTGGCCGGCGAAATCGCCGACAACACGTCCGCTGTCTCGGTCACCTTGTCGCGCCAGCTGCTCTGGCGCATGCTCGGCGCCGATCATCCGATGGAAGCGCACAAGGTCGACTCGCAGTGTATCTTCTGGATGGGCCGCTCGCCCGACGCCTATGAAGGCGTGTCATCGTTCTTGCAGAAACGTCCCGCCCGTTACACGATGAAGCCGAGCACGGACTTACCGCCCTTCTACCCGTGGTGGGCGGAGAGGCAGTTCAAGTAAGACGGCACCCCCGGCAAAGGAGGGACGGCATGGCGCGCTACGACACACTGATCCGCGGAGGGATGGTGGTGGACGGCACTCGCATGCCGCGGCGGCGCTGCGACGTGGCGATTCTCAATGGGTGCATCGCCAAGCTCGGTCGCATCGATCCTGCGGATGCAGCGGTGGTGCTCGATGCCGACGGCATGATCGTCGCGCCCGGCTTCGTCGATTTGCACACCCACTACGACGCGCAAGTGTTCTGGGATCCGTACTGCACGTTGTCGGGATGGCACGGTGTGACGTCGGTGGTCATCGGCAACTGCGGCTTCGGCTTCGCCCCGGTTCGCCTGCAGGACCGCGAACGCGCCATGCGCTCGATGACGCGCGTCGAAGCGATTCCCTACAATGCGATGCAAGCCGGCATGCCGTGGAACTGGGTCACCTACCCGGAGTTCCTCGACAGCCTCGAGCGCACGCCGAAGTCGGTCAACCTGCGGCCGTTCATGCCGGTGGGCGCGCTGCTGGTGTGGGTGCTGGGCCTCGAACGCGCCAAGGCCGGCGTCATGCCCACCGATGCCGAGCACGCCGAGATGCGCCGCCTCTTGCACGAGGCGATGGACCATGGCGCCGGCGGCTGGTCGGCGCAACGGCTCGAACCCGGCAGCGGCGTCGAGGTGCAACGCGACTTCGACGGCTCGCCGATGGTCAGCGACGTGATGCGCGACGAGACGTGCCTGCAGCTCGCTGCCGTGCTCGCCGAGCGCAACCAAGGCTTCGTGCAGATGACGCTGGCCAAAGCCGACGGCTCGACGCTCGATCACTTGGCACAGCTCGCCGAGGTCAGCGGCCGGCCCCTCCTGTGGAACGTCGTGCTCGCCTTCGATCACAATCCCAACATCCACCGTTCCCAGCTCGATTGGCTGCGCGGCGTGCGCGCCCGCGGACTACCCATCTACGGCCAGGGCGTCACCACCGACGCCGGCTTTACGTTCTCGTTTGATGAGTGGAACCTGTTCGACGAAGTGGAATGCTGGCGCGAGGCGACGACCGGCACGGTCGCCGAGCGCTTGCAGAAGCTCTCCGATCCGGGGCGCCGCCCGGCGCTGCGTGCCAACCGCCCGTGGATCGCGCTGAACGCCATGGAGAAAATCGTCGTCGCCGAGACCTTCTGCGAGTCCACCCAACCCTTCGTCAACGAAACGATCGGTGACATCGCCGAGCAACTGGGCAAGGACCCGATCGATGTGCTGCTGGACATCGCCGTCGCCGACGGCCTCCAGGCGACCTTCTTCTCGTTGCCGGCGAATGCCAGCCTCGATGGCTTTCGCGACCTCATGCTCGACCCGTACGTTATCCCCGGCGTCTCCGACGGCGGGGCGCACACGCGCTTCCTGACCGCGGGACGTTACCCGACGGAGACCATCATTCGTGCGACGCGCGAGAACGACATCCTGTCGCTCGAAGACGTCCACTGGAAGCTGTCCGCCCTGCCGGCGTACTGCGCCGGCTTCACCGACCGCGGCACGCTCGAGGTGGCCAAGGCGGCCGATGTCGTCGTCTACGACTTCGAGCGCCTCGCCATCACGCCGGTGCAGAAGGTGCACGACTTCCCGGCGGGGGAGTGGCGGCGTGTGCAACGCGCCGCGGGGTACCGTTGGGTGCTGGTCAACGGCCAGGTGACGATCGAGAACGACCGTGAAACGGGTGTCGCTGCCGGCCGCCTGTTGCGTGATACAGCGAGCGCATCGACGCGGTAGCGTTACGCGGTCGCACCGCACGGCGCCGATTTCATCGCGGTGTGCAGCGGTGTTGGGCGCTTTGTCTGCAGCTGCCGCTTCCTTTACAGGCCCACCACACGGCTCGGTGAACGCCGGGGAGTGGCGCTGGTGCTGCGCCGGTGCCGGCGCCGCTTGCGGAGGCAGACACGGCCGGGGACGCGCACGTTGTTGCGCACGCGCGGGATGACCTCATCCGCCGAGCGATTTTCGCGTTTCATCCGCTGCATGGTGTCGCGTACCGCCTGCGGATCCAGGCCGAAGGTCTCGCACAGCACCACAAAGGCGAACGGCGAGTACCGCCGGCCCGAGTTGAGCCAATCCTCGGCTTCCGCCGCAACGAGCTTGCGGCCGCCGAGGTAGCAGCGAATACCGTCTTCGAACACCGCGAGCATCAACGCTTTGGTGCCCGTCAGATGGGTCGTGCGCGGCTCGCCGCCGGCGAGATGATCGAGTTGTAAGACATCCAGCGCATCATCGTTGCGATGAGCGGCGACATCGTAGGCGAGGTGTGTGTTGTGTGCTTCCATGCCCGGCAAGCAGTGCAGCGCACGTGCCATGCGGGCGGGCGGCGGAATGGCCTTTTTTGCCTTGCCATATTGAGGTTTTGGCCTGCGCGGAGTGGTTTAATTGGGCCGTCGACGGCCCAATTAAACCTGCGTGCAGTGAGCGGCGCGCACGGCAGCAGGCCATGAGCGGTGCTTCATCCGACTAGAAGAATTAGTGGAATGCTGACTATGGGCCTCGCATGCAGCCGTCTGCCATACGCAGGGCGACGCCACGCTTTGCCCTCGCGTGTTGCGTGGAGTCGGCGAACGGGTACATCGGCGTGCGCCAGAAGTGCCTTCCACGATCGTCGTGCCCTGCTTTGAACAGGCGCAGCCCTGCGGTATCCTGCGCAGCAGTCGAGAAGGAAGCAATGCGACTCCACATTCCTACCGCCAGTTCTTTGGCGACGCTGCTGCTCGCCCTGAGCGGTTTGGGCGCGACAGGCTGTACGCGCGGCGAGGCACCGCGGGCCATTCCGGATCCCAGCACGAAGCGCGCGACGCAGTCCGGCGAGTTGGTGGGTATACAGGCGCGCTACAACAGCGACGCGTGGCTCGGCATCCCGTACGCCGCCCCTCCGGTGGGGCCGTTGCGCTGGCGTGCGTCGCAGCCCCCTGCGGCGTGGAGCGGCACGCGCGAGGCGGTCGCATTCGGCTCTCCGTGCACGCAATACACCAGTCCCTTCGCAGGCGTCGCCGGGAAACGCGCCAACGAACCAACAGGCAACGAGGACTGTCTCTACCTCAACATCTGGGCGCCGCGCTTCGCCCCGGGTCAGGTGCCCACCGGCCCGGCGCGCTTGCCGGTAATGGTGTGGATCCACGGCGGCGGCAACAGCATCGGTCACGGCGGCTTCTACGACGGGGGCAATCTGGCCGCGACGCACAACCTCGTCGTCATCACGCTGAACTACCGGCTCGGGCCCCTTGGATGGCTACGCCACACGGCGCTGCGCGGCGAGAGCTCCAGCGAACTGGATCGTTCCGGCAACTTCGGCACGCTCGATCTCGTGCGCGCGCTCGAATGGGTGCGCGATAATGTTGCGGCGTTCGGCGGCGATCCAGGCAACGTGACCATCTTCGGCGAGTCGGCCGGCGGTACCAACGTCAACTCGCTGCTGTTGTCGCCGCAGGCGCATGGCCTGTTCCATCGCGCCATCGTCGAAAGCGGCGGCTTCTACATGGCCGAAGTGCCGCAGGCGGAGAACTTCACGGACGACGCGCAACCTGGTGATATCAACAGCTCCAGCGAGATGCTGCTGCGCTTGCTGATGAGCGATGGGAACGCCCATGACCGCGCCGGTGCAAAGCAGCGTCTGGCCGCGATGGCACCCGCCGAGGTCGCACGGTACTTGCGCAGCAAATCGAACGTCGAGATCCTCAAGGGGTACACGCCCATGCCGCGCGCTGGCATGATCCGCATGCCGATGGTCTTCCGCGAAGGTGTCGTGGTGCCCGAAGAAGAGCCGCTGCAGCGACTGGCACGTACCGACGGCTACAATCGCGTGCCGGTGATGCTGGGAACCAATCGCGACGAGAACAAGCTGTTCATGTTCGGTGATCCGGCTGCTGTCCGGCGCATTCTTTGGGTCATCCCGCGGCTACGTGACCCGCAGCAGTACAACCTGACTGCGGAGTATTTGGCGAAAATGTGGAAGGCCAATGGCGCTGACGAACCCGCAGCGGCAATGCGTACGACACCGGGGCCGAACGTGTACGTCTATCGCTTCGACTGGGATGAGGAGCCCACCGTCCTGGGTGCCGATCTCTCCGTCATGCTGGGCGCAGCGCACGGGTTCGAGATCCCGTTCGTGTTTGGTCACTTCGATCTGGGCCGCGAGGGGAACCGGATCTTCACCAACGAAAACGAGCCTGGCCGGCAAGCGCTCGCCGCACAGATGATGTCGTACTGGGCGCAGTTCGCATACAGCGGTGCGCCGGGCCGCGGTCGCAGTGGCGATCTGCTCGAGTGGACCGCGTGGGACAGCAACCCCACGGGCCCGAAGTTCATCGTCTTCGATACGCCCGCCGGGGGCGGGTTGCGGATGTCGGGAGACGCCGTGACCCGCGAGAGCGTCCTCGCCGCCGTCGACGACGACCCGCGTCTGCCGACCCAACGCGACAAGTGCACCATCTTCCGCAGCCTGGCGGCCTGGTCCAGGGGATTCACCGAGAAGGAATACGCCCGCGCCGGACGCCGTGGCTGCGCCGACTATCCCTTCGACAAGTTCCCGTGGAGTTGAGCCCGTCATGCGCGACCGCAGCGTGGCCATCGCCGGCACCACGGCGGTGCTGGTCCACGGCGTCATCGCCGTACTTCACGGCGCGGCGCACACCGATCTGGGGATTCAGATGACCGCCGCGGAGAACGCATTCATCAACGTCGTCATCGTGGCAGCGCCGGTGGTTGCCGCGATGGCACTGTGGACGAGATTCATGCGTGCCGGAGCGATCCTGCTCGCCGTCTCCATGGCGGGCTCACTGCTCTTCGGCGCCTACCATCACTACGCCGTGATCTCCCCCGATCACGTCGCGCATCTCCCCGCCGGCAACCTGCAGGGATTGTTTCGCCTCACCGCGCTCCTACTCGTCGTGAGCGAAGCGGCCGGCAGCGGCGTTGGGCTGTGGGGGATGAAGCGAGCGGCGCGCTGAGCAGCTCGACCGGCGACCGGAGGCCGGCCCGCACGCGAAAGTCCGTGCGATGGGTACGCTACTTCGAGGGCTACGTGGCGCCCTACGTGCATTACACGCCGCAGGCGTACCGGCAGATGGCGGCGGCAAGCAAACTCGACATCGAGGACACGGCGTGGAACTTGGAAACGCGCGAGGCCTTCGTCAGCTTCGCCGAAACCACCTTCGTCGAATGGACCCGCTGCATCCCCCATGATCAGCACATCGCCTTCATCAACGACGTGCTCGACAACTACGCCCGCATCGGCAACGAGCCCAATGTCTTCAGGTTCTATCAGATGGTGGTCGTGCTGCGGCCCGCCTGAACAGCTGCGTCCTCCTCAGAGCGTTTCTTCGTAGAACGGCTCTTCCACCTTCTGGTTCCAGCGCGTGTAGAAACTGGGGATGTACACCGGCATGCACAGCGGCGGGTAGCCGACGACTTGGCTGACGTGCTGCGCCAGTGCATCGTGGCGAATGTTGGTGAGGTCGCTGACGTCCTCGACGCGATTCCAGTGCGGCGGGCGGGGTCGATCCGGAACGTCGGTGAGCGCCAGGTAGTTGTTGTGCGGCCCAGGCGCCGGCCAGTGAAGATCGCCGGCACAGCACGACGTGGTGTCGAGCACCGTGGTCTCGTCATGCACGATCCAGCTCCAGATACGCACGTCGAGCTGTCGCTGCCGGAGGTTCTCGGCCGCCGCGCGCGCGGCGTGATACGCGGTGCGATGGTCGGGGTGGCCATCGTAGAGCGACGTCGTCAGCAACAGGACCGAGCGCACTGACGGCGGCAACTGTGTGGCCAGCGGCAGCGCCCGGGCTACCACGTCGGCACCGGCCGGCGACAAGACGTCTTGCCGCACGCCGTCGACAACCGTGGACGATGCCACCAGTCCCATGTCCGGAGCGCGCAGGAAGTCGATCGGCACGTCGCGCGTCGGTGCCAGCACCGACCAGGCCGCACGCGTCTCGCGTTCGCGCAGTTCGACGATCATCTGGACCTTCTGCGCCTCGGGGATCCCCTTGCAGTCGCCGGGCACGGTCGCACGATCGCCGCCCGAGATGTAGATGGCATGCACGTACCAGCTGGAGTCGGCGGCGAGGCGATGGATCGTGGCACCGCCGAAGATCGACTCGTCGTCCGGGTGCGGCGAGACGACGATCAGGGCGTTCTGCGGCGGCGGCTGCAAGTTCACCTCGCCGCCACAGCCCAGCGCGGCAAACAGCAAGAGCAAGACGGTGATCCGGGCCAACGGCGTCATGCCGGCGGTGTACACCGCCGCGTCCGGTGAGAGCAACCAGCGTGGCGGCGCACGGCCGTGCGCCTTCCCCTGGCGCCGACCTTGACCGCCCGAATCCTGCCTGAAACCATGCCGGCCATGACCCACAAAGAGTCGGCGGCACGTGCCATTGCTCTGCGGCTGCGGGACGCCGGCTACACGGCGTATTTCGCCGGCGGCTGCGTGCGCGACCGCTTGCTCGGCCGCGAGCCGGAGGACTTCGACGTAGCCACCGACGCACCGGCCAGCGCCGTGCAGCAACTGTTTCCGAAGACCGTTCCGGTCGGCGTGCAGTTCGGCGTCGTGCTCGTCCTCATGGACGCGGCGCCGATCGAGGTGGCGACGTTTCGCGCCGACTCGATCTACCTCGACGGCCGGCATCCAGCGCGCGTGCATTTCGGCTCGCCGGTTGAAGACGCACAGCGCCGCGACCTCACCATCAACGGCATGTTCCTCGACCCGGTCACCGACGCGGTGATCGACTACGTCGGCGGACAAGATGACCTGCGTGCCGGAATCATTCGTGCCATCGGCGATCCGCAGGCCCGTATCAGCGAAGACCGCTTGCGCATGCTGCGGGCGGTGCGCTTCGCGGCGCGTCTCGGTTTTGCGATCGAGCCGGCCACCTATGCCGCGATTCAGGCCGCTGCGGCTTCGGTCACAGACATCGCATGGGAACGCATCGGCGACGAGATCGTGCGCATTCTCACCGCTGCCCAGGCCGGCAGTGCGCGGCGCGGCTTCGAGCTGCTCGACGGCACTGGCTTGCTCGCCCCCATCCTGCCGGAGGTCGCCGCGCTCAAGGGGGTCGAACAGTCGCCCGAGTATCATCCGGAAGGCGACGTCTTCGTACACACGCTCGGCCTGCTCGGACAGCTCGATCATCACACGGAGACGCTGGCGTTGGGTGCGCTGTTGCACGACATTGCCAAGCCGCGCTGTGCGCAGCGAACGGACAAGCGCATTACGTTCTACGGCCACTGCGCGCAGGGCGCTGAAATGGCGGTCGAGATCTGCCAGCGGCTGCGGCGCAGCCGCGAGACGTGGGAGCGCGTCGCCTTCTTGGTGCGCGACCATCTGCGTCTGCTGCACGCGCCGGAGATGCGCCTGAGTACGTTGAAGCGCTTCCTGGCGCAAGACGGCATCGAAGAACTGCTCGAACTGGCGCGCCTTGATGCGCTGGCCTCGAACAAGGACCTTACCTACTACGAATTCTGCCGGCAGAAGCTCGGCGAGCTGGGTGCCGAGCGCCTGAAACCCGCACCCCTGCTGCGTGGTCGCGACCTGTTGGAGATGGGGTTCGTCCCAGGCCCGCAGTTCAGCCGCATCCTCGCAGCGGTCAACGAAGCGCAGCTCGACGGCGCGTTGGCGACGCGCGACCAGGCGCTCGCCTGGGTGCGCGAGCGCTTCAGCTGCTGACGCGCCGGCCCGGCGCGCGGCCATTGCGGCGTTCGGCCAGGGAGCTCCTGCCCAGGGCCCACAGTCTTTTGTTGCCCTTGGCTGGCCAAGGTAGGTTCGCAGTGTTAAGATGTGAACTGGAAGACGGCGTATGGAGCCGGTCGAGGTGTTGAGATGACCGTATTGACTTTGGCGCTTGCAGCCAGTGCGATTCCTTCCATCCCATTGGTCCTTGCCCACTTTGGGGTGATGACCGCGATCACCAATGCCATGCTGGTGCTGTGCGTCGTGGCATTGTGGCTCGAACGAGAACGAACCTCGTCCCATCATCCGGTCCCCTTCGACCACGACGAGCGCCTGGCAGCCTAACGGTCCAGATCCTGTCGCGACTCCCCCTTAGCACCATCGGCGGCGGGGGTGTTGGATTCCCTCTCGCACTCGCTCACCGACCGGCAACAGACGCGGCCCGCAGGCGCCTGCGCCGCCAAAAGCCCTGCAGGCAGTTTGGTTGCGACCCCGTGGCGCCGCGGATAGACTCTGCCTCATGAACCCATACCGCAGTCGGACCACCACTCAGGGCCGTAACATGGCCGGTGCACGGGCGCTGTGGCGCGCCACCGGCATGAAGGACGCCGACTTCGAGAAGCCGATCATCGCCATCGCCAACAGCTTCACGCAGTTCGTGCCCGGACACGTCCACCTGCACGACGTCGGGCAGCGCCTGAAGCAGGTGATCGACGCCGCCGGCGGCGTCGGCGTCGAGTTCAATACCATCGCCGTCGACGACGGCATCGCCATGGGCCACGGCGGCATGCTGTACTCGCTGCCGAGCCGCGACCTCATCGCCGACAGCGTCGAGTACATGGTGCAGGCACACGTCGCTGACGCGCTGCTGTGCATCTCCAACTGCGACAAGATCACCCCCGGCATGCTCATGGCCGCGATGCGCCTCAACATCCCGACTATCTTCGTGTCCGGCGGTCCGATGGAAGCCGGCACCTCAGTCGGCACCCACGATGCCGAGGGCAAGCCGCTGCAAAAGATCGACCTCATCGACGCCATGGTCGCCGCCGGTGACGACACGGTCAGCGACGCGGCGCTGCTGGAGATGGAACGTTCGGCGTGCCCGACGTGCGGTTCGTGCTCCGGTATGTTCACCGCCAACAGCATGAACTGCTTGAACGAAGCCCTCGGCCTCGGGCTGCCGGGCAACGGGACGCTGCTGGCCACGCACAAGGCGCGCTGGCAGCTCTTCGAAGATGCCGGGCGGCGCATCGTCGAGTTGGCGCGGCGCTACTACGCAAACGGCGACACCAGCGTGCTGCCGCGCAGCATCGCGACCTTCGAGGCGTTCGAGAACGCCATGACGCTCGACATCGCCATGGGCGGGTCGACGAACACGGTGCTGCACCTCCTGGCGATCGCGCATGAGGCGGGCGTGCCGTTCACCATGCGCGACATCGACCGACTGTCGCATCGCGTGCCCAACATCTGCAAGGTGGCGCCCTCGTCGCACTATCACGTCGAAGACGTCAACCGCGCCGGCGGCATCTTCACCATCCTCGGTGCCCTCGACCGCGCCGGCTTGGTACACCGCGAGGTCGGTACGGTGCACGCGAAGACCATGGGCGACGCCATCGATCTGAACGACGTCCGCCGGCCGCAGACGACGGACGCCGCACGCCAGCGCAGCCTTGCCGCGCCGGGCGGCGTACCGACCAATGTCGGCTTCTCGCAAGACAAGTACTACGCGGCCCTCGACACCGACGGGGTGCACGGCTGCATCCGTGAAGTGCCGCACGCCTACAGCAAGGACGGCGGGCTGGCGGTGCTCTACGGCAACCTCGCCGAGGACGGCTGCATCGTGAAAACGGCCGGCGTTGACGAGTCCATCTGGCGCTTCGAAGGCCCAGCGCGCGTCTTCCACTCGCAGGAGGACGCCTGCAACGCCATCCTCAACGACCGCATCAAGCCTGGCGACGTCGTCGTGATCCGGTACGAAGGTCCGAAGGGTGGACCCGGCATGCAGGAGATGCTGTACCCGACGTCCTACATCAAGTCGAAGAACCTCGGGAAAGTGTGTGCCCTGATCACCGACGGGCGCTTTAGCGGCGGCACCTCGGGGTTGAGCGTTGGTCACATCTCCCCCGAGGCTGCAGACGGCGGGAGCCTCGCCCTCATTGAAGAAGGTGACCGCATCCGCATCGACATTCCCAGCCGCCGCCTCGACGTGCTCGTCGATGCCCCCCAACTCAAGCGCCGCCGCGTCGCGATGCTGGAACGCGGTGCCGACGCGTGGAGGCCGATCGGCCGGAATCGCCAGGTGTCGCTGGCGTTGCAGGCATATGCCTTTCTCACTACCAGCGCCTCCCGCGGCGCGGTGCGCGATCTCGAGCAGCACGCCCGGCGGAAAGGCCCTGCGTCCGGCGAATAGTCGTTCAATTCTCCAGAGAAATCCTTTGAATCCGTTCCTCAGGCGGACTTTTGGGCGCAAGAGCGTGGCTCGAGGCAGCAGAACGGACGCCTATACGCAATACATGGTCAAGATATCCAGCAGCTTGTCACGGTCTGGTTGGCGGTTCCTCCCTGTGACCCCGCCCAGATGACCGACACGGCGATGGCGGCTCAGCCGGTCAGCTTGTCGCGCGGTGCCAGCGGCTCGGGGGTGAGGACGATGGTCACGGTGCGCGGCCACCGGTCGGGCGCGGCGGCGTCGTTCTTCACCGGCCCGACCACAGGTCCACGAACGATGCTGTAGAGGATCGGACGGTAGAACCGCTCCCCGACCCGGCTCGCGCCGGCGGCCCGCATGCAGCTCTCGATCGGCGGGAAGAGCTCCTCGTGGAGGGCCTTGAGGAAGTGAGAGTCGAGCTCGCGGCGCCAGTCTGCCTCGGCTCCTTGGACGGCTCGCAACAGATCGCCCCACGTGCGCTTGCCGGTTGCGCCGGCCAAGTCGAACAGCGACATCGTGTAGCCCGAGGTGTCGCCTGGCCCTTCGATCACCCGCGCGCTCTCGGGAATCCCGCTGGCGATGTCGTCGGACTCGGACAGCGACAGCACCACGCGATGGCAGGCGTAGTACGTCGAGGCCGACCCCGAACGGCAGAATGCCTCGGCGATGGCGCGCGCCGCTGCCTCCAACCGCTTGGGCGCGATATCGGGCACCAGCGCGCCTCGGCGCCAGTCGTCGCTGATCTTCCACGTCTTGCGGCAGAAGAGGTCGAGGAAGGCGCGGACCTTGTCGGGCTCGGCCGGTACGCCCTGTACGTCGGCGAGCGGGCTGGGCGCGGCTTGGCCGGGGCTGAAAAGGCAGACGACCGACTCGACCTCGGCCTTGTCGAAGCGGGTGTACAGGCCGGTCTCGTACAGGCACCAATCCCAGTTTTTCGACGGTGCGGTGAACAGCAGCACGAGGAGATGGCTCTTGGCGAGGACGCTCCGAATCTCGCGCCGCCAGTCCATGCCCGCCGTGATGTCGATGCCGGACACGAAACAGTTGATGAGCCCCGGGCTGGCGAGGCCTTCCATGGCTTTCTTCACCTCGACTGCGAGTGCGTGATCGTCCTGTTTGTGGCTGATGAACACCGTGAACACGTCGTCAGGGATGGCCACCGTTCCTTCCTCCTCATGCCGGATGCCAGCCAGCGCCCTGCCGGCGCCTCATTCGGCCAGGAATGCGCCGCTTGAGGAAAGTGTGCTCATGTCGGATGGGCGCCTCTGCGTTTGGCGTCGCACGCGACCTGCCTGCGGCGACGCCACAATTTTCGAGAGCCGACGCGGCTTCGTCGAGCACGGCCCTGTGAGGTGTTCCTTTCGCATACGGGCATTGCCGAAGCCAGGTCGTCGCGCCCACACTAGGCTCCAAATCAACAATCGTGTCAATGCCTGAGGAAGGGCTCAATGCCCGGCAGCAGGTAGCCGCTCGCGACACCCACCGCCATGGCGCGGAAGATCCACAGTGTCAGGCAGCGATCGAGGAAGCTCAGGCGTTGCAGGATGGGAGGGTGGCTGCTGGTCAGCGTGGCGCTCATCGAGTGCCGACGAAAGCGGCGGGGCACCTGCTGTCTCCTGACGACGATGGCGCCATAGTCCTGCGCCGTGTCGGGGAGTTGGAACGGTCCGACCCGCGCAGCGATCGCCGTCGTTTTCCACGCGTCCAACCTGCTCGACGCGCTCCGCGTGCATCGCCGCTAGAGAACCGCCTCAATCAGGTGCGGGCCTGGCTCGGCCAGAGCGCGCTCCAGCTCGCGCACCATGGCTTCCGCGTCCCCGGCACGAACGGCCGGGACGCCCATGCCCGTCGCCAGCTTGACCCAATCGAGAGCCGGCTCACCCAGGTTGGTCAACGCGCGGGCCGCCGGGCCCGGCTCGCCGACGCCGGCGCGCATCAACTCGATCTGCAGGATGCGGTAGGAGCGGTTCGCGCAAATGATCGTGGTGACGTCGAGTGCCTCGCGCGCCTGGGTCCACAGGGCTTGCAGCGTGTAGAGCCCGCTGCCGTCGGCTTGAAAGGCAATCACACTTCGATCGGGGCAGGCGATCGCTGCGCCGGTTGCGCAGGGCAAGCCCTGCCCGATCGCACCACCGGTCAGCGTGAGCCACGTGTGGGGCGCCGCGCATGCGAGCGCGGGATACAGCAGCACGGATGATGTCGCACCTTCATCCACCACGATCGCCTGCTCGGGCAGGGTCGCAGCGACCGCGACGGCCAAGGTGTTTGCGTCGAGTGCGCCCGAAGGTCGAGGAGGCGGATTGAACGTTGCGAAGGAGCCGGACCCGGCCGGCGCCGACAGCTCGTCCGCGACCGCCGCGAGTGCAGCGCCGCCATCCTCCTCCGGCCCGGCCAGAGAAACGACCTCGACATGTTCCGGAAGCATTCGGTTGGGCGCACCGGGCCAGCCGAACATCGCCACCGGGTCGGGAGCGCCGACCAGGACCACGCGCTCGACGCCGTCGAGCAGACCGGCACTCTGCTCGGGAAAGTATGGAAAGCGTTCGACCTGCGGCGTGCCCGCGCCGCGGTCCATGCGGGCGGGAAAAGTCTCGACGAACAGACGGCAGTTGGTCGCGGCGGCGATTCGCGCCAGGGACTCAAGGGCGCCGCGATGGCACGCGGGGCCGCCCACGAGCAACGCGCTCGATTGTCCGCGGCGGACCGACTCAACTGCGGCCGCCACACGCGACGACTCGGGTGCGGGCGCTGCCGCCGGCTTCGATAGCGGTGCGGGACCAACCACTGGGGCGCTTTGCAGGTCTGCCGGAATGATCAATGTTGCCACGCCGCCCGGGGGAGTTGTTGCGGCACGGACGGCTTGCGCGAAATCGGCTGCAACGGAGTTGGCATCAGTGCTGGTCCGCACCCACGACGAGACCGGCGCAGCCAGCGCCTCGATGTCGCTCTTCAGCAGAGAATCGAACTCGAGGTGGCGCGTCGAGTGATCGCCCACCACGTTGACCACGGGTGTCCGGGCGCGTCGGGCGTTGTGGAGATTCGCCAAACCGTTGGCGAGGCCTGGTCCCAAGTGAAGGAGTGTCATCGCCGGACGCCCTGCCATGCGGCCGAAGCCGTCGGCTGCACCGGTACAGACGCCTTCGAAGAGACCGAGCACGGGTCGGATGCCGGCCACGGAGTCCAAGGCGGTGACGAGCGACATCTCGGTCGTGCCGGGGTTGGCGAAGCACACGTCGATACGCGCGGCGCGCGCGGTGTGCATCAGGCTTTCGGCGCCGTTCACGATCGCCCCTTGTTGGTCGATGTCTCGAGGATCTCGCGTGCCAGTGCGGTCAGCGCGCGTCGCAGGACGTCGAAGAGCCCTCGAATATCGGTCTGCTTGGGATCGAGGTGATGCGCCACAAAGGCGCCGTCGGCTACACAGAGGACCAACCGTGCGAACTCGTCAGCCAACCGGTTCGCTCGTTTCTGATCGAAGGCCGTGAGCAGGGCCGCCACCAGATTACGGATCTGCCGGAGCGCGAGCGCGCGTACTCGACGGATGACTGCGAGCGACGTCTTGTCGACTTCGCGACGCTCGAAGGCGATCAACAGCAGGAGACGCAAGAACTCCGGCTGCTTTTCCAGCGAGGTCGCAGCGGCTTCCAGCAACGTAGCGGCGCGAGCCGCGGGATCGGTGGAGAGGTTGCCGCTCACCTGTAGCGAGTCGAACCAGCGGCGCGCACCCTCCTCGACCACCGCGCCGAGGAGCGCCTCTTTGCTCTCGAAGTGCCAGTAGATCGAGCCCGATGGTAGGCCCGACCGTTTGCTCACTGCGGCGATACTCGTTCCCGCGAAGCCGTGCTCGGCCATCAGCGCGGCTGCGGCGTCGACAATTCTGCGACGTGACTCGACCCCGAGCTCCTCCCTGCGGGACAGCTTTCGCGCGGCACTTCGATCAGGCATCCTCTGTCCCTCCAATGCGGTCGCGCAGTCGCGGCAGCAGCGCAAGCGCGTTGTCCCGCTCGATCGCACCACGGGCCGCCGCGTCGAAACCGTCGTACTTGGTGAGACCATCGATGGTCAGATGCGTCACCGGCTCGGGGGCGAATGGAAAATCCGTTCCGAAGAGGATCTGTGTCGGCGGCACCAGCTCGCACAGCGAGCGCAGGGCATGCGGGTTCGCCGAGAGCGCCGTGTCGTAGAAGAAACCTTTCAGGTAGTGCATGACCCCGCGCGGCGCACGCTCGAGCGTTCCCGGCAGGAAATCGAGGAGACTCCAGCGCCGCGCGAGTTCGCGCGCAGCAGCCGTATCGCCGCAGTGGACCCCGGGCGACGAGATCGAGGTGACGGCGGCCTGAATGCCGTGCCGGTCCATCAGGCCGAGCGCATCGTCAACACTCCAGCTCGGGAACGGGATACCGCCACCACCGGTGATGCCGAGGCGCGCCAGCGCCGAGACGTACTCCGCCGGTAGAATGTGATGGTGGACGTCGATTCGGCACACGGTCATGGGCCGTTCTTCTCCGCGCAGAGCGCGCTGAGGAACGCATGCGTGCGCTCGACCTCCGCGGGCGCCGCGCACAGAGCGTTCACCCGCAGATCGGTCACGCCGGCCGCCTCGAAAGCTGCGATCCGCTCTCGCACGTCGTCCTCGGCCCCCGCCGCCAGCATTCCTTCGGGACCGTCGACGCCCTCGCGCGCGAGGGTCGCCCGATAGGCAGGGAGGAGCCCGTACAGCTTGAGCTGCTCCGCGGCCACGGCGCGCGCCCGATCCGGGGCGCCGGTCACGCATACGGGAACTCCGGCCAGAATCCTCGGCGACGGCCGGCCGGCACCGGCCGCCGCATCGCGCAGGCGCGGCGCGACGTAGTCCGCCACGGTCTTCGGTCCGACCATCCAGAGCGTCACGCCGTCTGCCTCCCGCCCGGCGAGATCGAGCATCCTTTCCCCAAGCGCTGCCACGAGGATCGGGCATGCGGGCGCCTCGATCGTAAGGCGGCCGCGGACGACGACCTCCTTGCCGTCGAGCGACACGGCCTCACCGGCGAGCAGGCCCTTCAGCGCGCGCAACGTCTCCTTCGTGCGGGTGAACGATCGCGCGTAGCTTTCGCCGAACATCCCCTCGACCAGGACTTGATGGGACGCACCGATGCCGAGAACAAGGCGGCCGCCGGTCGCCGCCTGCGCCGTGAGCGCCTGAGCCGCGAGGGTGATGGGGTGGCGTCCATAGACCGGCACGATCGACGTGCCGAGTTCGATGCCGGGCGCGTCGGCCGCCACAGCGGCGAGCGCCGTCAACGCGTCGGGCCCGGTGATCTGCGAGAGCCAGAAGCTGGCGAAGCCGTCTGCCGCGGCCCGCCGAGCCTCGTCGCGGATCGATTGCAGGCGGGTGTGATGGCCGCCGCCGTTCCAGCCGATGCGCACGTCAGGCTCCGCGCGGCGGCAGCGTGGCGGGCAGGCGATGGCCCCAGATGCTCATCCGGTCGTAGCGATCCACCTTCCACGTCGCGTCGTCGATCTTGCGGCCGCCCCAGCCAAACTCGACATCGAAGCCGGACGGCGTCCGCGCGTAGAACGAGAACATGCGATCGTTGGGGTGCACGCCGAGGGTGTTCGCGATCTCGATGCCGGCGGTGAGACAGCGGTCGTACGCCTGCCCGACGTCGTCCATGGCGCCGACTTCGAGCATGAAGTGATGCACCCGCTTCGGCAGCGGCGCGGCGGCGAACGCCACGGTGTGGTGGCGTGGATTCGCGTGGAGGAACGTGATGAGCAACGAGAAGCCGGGAGCCAGCTCGGTCTCGATGCGATCCGAGAGCTTCATGCCGAGCAGCTCGCAGTAGAACCGTTCGGTTGCGTGCGCGTCCATCGTGCCGAACACCACGTGGCCGAGGCCCTCGTTGCCAGTGACGAATCCAGACGCGACAAGCGCCGAGCGAAAGGGATGTGCCGCCCGCTCGGGTCCGTGGAACAGCTCGATCGGCACGCCGTTCGGATCCTCGACCCGGTGGACGCGCTTCACGCGGCGCGCGCGCGCGACGTCATCACCCAGCTCCGCCGTCGCGAAGCCGGCCTGGTTCAGCCCTTCCGACAAGCGGCGCAGCGTCGCCGCGTCGTCCACTTCGAAGCCGGCGTAGGCGAGATCGTCGCGTGGCCCTGGATGGACGACGATGCGTTGCGCCTGGTCGTCCATCCGCAAGACGATGCTGCCGTCTGACCGTCGCTCGGATACGAGCAGCCCGAGCATGTCGACCGCGAATCGCTCCCAGGCCGCGACGTCGCTGACCTCGAAGCCGAGATATCCTAGTCGTGAGATTGCCGCCATCGATTGTCTCCTTCGTGCCTAACAGCCTATCGGACTTGCCAGCCTGCAGCGACCCATCCCTGTCCCGGGCCCCGTCGAGGGAGGGGAGGCGGGCATAGAAAGGACACCGACCGCAGGTCCTCTAGAGGAAGAACTCGGGCGGCGTGCCGCCCGGATGCAGTTCGGCGTACCCGAATACCTGCGACGCCCTGTCCGGATTGTTCAGCGCATGGGCGCGCATCGCGTGGACGTCGCGGAAGTAGCGCTGCATCGGGTTGTCGAGAAAGAGCGCCCGCCCGCCGCTCGCTTCGAAGAGAAGGTCCACCGCCCGCACGCCGCGCAGGACGATGTTGGCGGCGCTCCACCGCGCCCGCGCCCGCGCCGACAGCGGGATGGCGTCTCCGGCGTCGGCCTGCGCGCACATCGCTTTCCAGGTGTCCTGCACGTCGGCTTCGGCCGCAGAGATCTCGACCGCCGCTTCGGAGAGGCGTCGCTGCGCGAACGGGTCGTCGGCGACCTTGGAGCCGTCGTACGCCGCGATCTTCGCCTGCATGTACGTGCGGTATGCCTCCAGTGCTCCCCGTGCCGCGCCGATCGCCGGCACCGCGATCGCGAACGCGAAGAGACAACCGAACGGCAAGCGAAACAGCGGTCCCGTGTTCACCGCTTGGCCGGGGTTCTGGAACATGTACGCGTCGACGAACCGATGCGTGCGGTGCTCGGGCACAAAGGCGCCTTCCACCACGATGTCCTTGCTGCCCGTGCCTGCCAGGCCGGCGACGTGCCAGTTGTCGATGATCCGATAATCGGATCGCGGCAGCAGGAACGTCCGCATGTCCGGGATCGGGCCGTCGCTCGGCGTGACGCCGCCGAGGAACACCCACTGGCAATGGTCGCAGCCGCTGGAGAACGACCAGCGACCAGAGAGCCGGAAGCCGCCGTCCACGCGCTCCACCTTCCCGGTGGGCGCATACGAGGAGCTGATCAGGACGGATGTATCGTCGCCCCAGACGTCTTCCTGAGCCTGCTCGGGGAACAGCCCGAGCTGCCAGTTATGGATGCCGACGACGCTCAGAAACCAGGCGCTCGACGGGCAGGCGGCTGCGATGTCGGTTACGGCACAGAAAAACGTCAGCGGACTCAACTCGAGCCCTCCCCAGCGCTGCGGTTGCAGCGCGCGCAGAAGTCCCGCGTTTCGGTACTCTTCCGCCGTCTCGTCCGGCAGTCGTCGCAGCGCCTCGCATGCTGCGGCACGGTTGCGGATGGTTGGCACGAGCCTGCGAACCCGTTCCAGATATGTCTCATCAAGCATAAGTCACCTGTCTTGGCCAAGCATTCTAGAATGATTGATCTAGTGTGTCACGAGGGAAGGCGCATGTCAAGAGCGGGGGCATCGGCCTCATTTCCTCACCCGGTTCGTGCAGAGTCATTGGCCTAGGTAGGCAACCGCCGTATTCTACGGGAGCGACGGTGACGCGAGTGAATTCCGACCGCAGAGGCTGAGGGACTCTGCGAGGGGTGCGGACGGCGGGACTCGAAGAGTAGGTCGCGCCGTCTTGTCGCAGCCCACCCGATTGACTAAGAGGTGCCACATAGGAAGGCACAGACTCATGCTGCGCAAGATCCACCACGTCGGTATCGTCGTTCGCAACCTCGACGCAGCCTACGCGTTCTACCGCGACACCCTCGGTCTCCACGTGCACAAGGAAGCCGTCGTCGAAGATCAAGGCGTGAAAGCCGCGCTGCTCACCATCGGCAACAGCGAGATCGAGTTGCTCGAACCGATCAACGAGAACGGCGGCGTCGCCAAGTTCCTCGAACGCCGCGGCGAGGGACTCCATCACATCTGCTTCGAAACCGACAACGTCGCCGCCGAGTTGGCCGCCACCAAGGCGAAGGGCATCGCACTCATCGATCAAGCGCCGCGTAAGGGACTTGCCGGGATGATCTGCTTTCTGCACCCTAGGGCGAACAACGGCGTGCTCATCGAGTATGCGCAACCGTTTGAAGAAAGTGACCAGTGATCAGTAACCAGTAACCCGACCAAAGACGAGAAACCAAGGACCCCGGAACAGAAACCGGGGACCGAGGATCAGGAACCAGAAACCATGTCGTTCGCCAAGAAGATCGATCACATTGCCATCGCGGTGAAGGACCTCGACGCGGCGGTCAAGACGTTTACGGGAAACTTCGGGTTTCCGATAGAGCGCATGGGTGACGTACCGGCGCTCAACATTCGGCGCGCCTTTCTGACCATCGGTGACGCATCGCTCGAACTGTTTCAGCCGACGAGCGAGGCCAATCCGGCGGCCAAGTTCATTGCCGAGCGCGGCGAAGGCATGTACATCCTCTCGCTCCAAGTCGACGACCTCGACGCCGCCGCCGCCAGCCTGGCGACGAAAGGCATCAAAGCCAACATTCAGGAGATTCCCGACGGCCCACGCCTCGGCTTCATCAGCCCGAAGTCGACGCACGGCGTCCTCCTGCAGCTGATCGAGCACGCCGGAACAGTCACCAGTGACCAGTGATCGGTGGCGGAGAGGAACGCACCGAGCACGAACACGAGCACGAGGGACGACATGGGAAAGCTGGATGGCAGGATCGCGTTGATCACCGGTTCGTCGCGTGGCATCGGCCGCGGCATCGCGCTCGAGTTCGCGCGCGAAGGGGCGCACATCGTCGTGAACTATCGCCGCGACGCGGCCGCGGCCGACGCCACGGTGCACGCGATCCAGGAGTTCGGCGGCAGGGCCGTGGCGCTGCAGGCGGACGTCAGCGAATGGGGCGCCGTGCAAGCCATGGTCGAGCAAGCCCTGCGGCACTTCGGCTACCTCGACATCGTCGTCGCCAATTCAGGGATCGCCTCGCGTGTGGCGCCAGTGTGGGACCTCGACGTCGACCACTGGCACAAGGTGATCAACATCAACCTGCACGGCGTGTTCTACACCTGCCGTGCGACGGTCGGGCACCTCGTGCAGCGCAAGAGCGGCAACGTCATCCTGATTTCGTCGATCGGTGCCGACGCCTGCGGCCCGATGGGCGCGCCATATTACGTCGCCAAAGCGGGCGTCAACGCGCTCACCAAGTCGCTGGCCAAGGAGTGCGCGCCGGCCGGCGTGCGGGTGAACTGCATCGCGCCGGGTCTCGTGGCAACCGATATGGGTGACCGCATGATGAAATTCTACGGCGATGCGCTGCTCGCCAGCATCCCGCTGGGACGCGCCGGCCAGCCCGAGGACATCGGCAAGGCCGCCGTGTATCTGGCAAGCGACGATGCCAGCTTCGTCACCGGCAAGATCCTGCGCGTCGACGGCGGCGCGTGGATGTGACTGAAACAGTTGAAAGCGGAAAGTGCAAAGTGGAAAGCCAGATCAGGACCCTGCCCTCTGGCTTGCGGCTTTGAGCTTTCAGCTTTCAACTGAGGCTTTGAACTGATTCTCATGCAATCTGAATTTCACATCCGTTCGCATCGCCAGCATGAGATGCTCGACATCACCCGGCAGGTGGCAGATATCGTGCGCAAGGCCAACCCGCCGGAGGCACTCTGCTCGGTCTACGTCACGCACGCGACCGCGGCGATCGTCATCAACGAAAACGACGACCCGAACGTGTGTGAAGACGTGCTCGACGCCCTCGCCAAGCTGATTCCAGCCGGCGTGTGGCGGCACGACCGCGTCGACGGCAACGCCGCGGCGCACATCAAGTCCGCCATCCTCGGACCAGGAGAAACCATTCCCGTGCGCGACGGCAAGCTGGTGCTCGGCACCTGGCAAGCCATCATGCTCGTTGAGCTCGACGGCCCGCGCGACCGGCGTGTGATCGTGACGGTGCGCTGAGCCAACGTCACCACGAAGGACGCGAAGTACACGAAGAACTCTGTTTCCAGCCTTCGGGATCTTCGCGAGCTTCGTGGTCGCCAAGTTGGCCTATAGGCGCTTGTTGATCGCCGGGGCAGCCAGCTTGAGGACACTCAACGGCAGCGAACTGGTGAACTCGTAGCCGCCGGCGTCGCGGCCCGGAACGAACGCGGTGAGCACACCAAAGTAGCGATCGCCGATGTAGAACACGAACGTCGCTGTACGGTTGACGGCACGCGACGACGTGACCCCACCGTGCTTCGTAAAGGTCTTGTAGCGGTTGTCCCCCGAGCCCGTCTTGCCGCCGGCAATCAGCGGCGTGCCGTCGGCGCTCACGAACGCCCCGGCCACGCGTCGTGCAGTGCCCTTCTGCACCACGCTTGCCAGGACGCCGCGCAAGGCGCTGGCGACGGCCGCATCCATGACCCGCTCCCCCGCATCGGAGGCGGGTGTGAATACGGTCTCGTACGGAGTCCCCTCGGCGAAGTGCAGCTGCGTCACCCGCAACGACGGCAAGCGCACGCCGTCGTTGACGATGATGCCCATGAGCTCGGCCAACGCCGCCGGACGATCGGAGGAGTTGCCGATCGCGGTGGCGTACGACGGCACGAGGCGCTCGAACGGGAAAGCTAAACGCTTCCAGTAGGGTGTCATGCGCACGAAGGCATCCTGCTCGATGCGAATGCGCAGCCGCACGTCTTGCGCATGCCGGTTGCGTGTCTTGAACAGCCACCCCGAGGCGCCACGTCGCGCCTCGACGCTGCGTTCGACCAGGTCCTTCCACGTCGCTTTCGGATCACGCACCAGCTCGCCGGCGCACCACACATCGAGCGGAGGACGTCCGAGCAGCCACGCGAAATCAGCGAGCCTCAGCCGTGGATTGCCGTAGGCGCGATACAGGCGCCTGATTTCCTCCGGCGTCACGCGCTTCTGCGCTCGCGTCAGCCACTCGCGCAACCCGGCTTCATCCGCACCCGGATGCCACGCAAAGAACAGCATCGCGAGATGCCGCGCCGATCCGGCTCGCCTTCCCAAGAGCATGTCGACCACCTCGGCCGCCCCGTGGCCGCGATACGTTCTGTAGGCCTGCGCGAGGGAGTGCTTGGCTTCGGTGTCGGCGATCGACGTGAGCAGCCGTTGCCGTTCAGGATCGTCTCGGTCTTCGAGGACGACTCCCGCATCGTACGGCAAGCGCGCCTGGTGGAAGCGTACGAGATCGCGCATCAGCCGGATGAACACCAGATTGACCGACCGCTGCAGGCCTTCGCGCACCGACATGATGCGGTGGTTGTCCTCGCGGTCGAAGTTGCCGAAGATGTGGATGCCGCCCGCGGTGAAGAACTGCTCGCCGGGGCTCGCCGAGTAGCGTCGATCGAGAGCGCCCTGCAAGAACGCATCGAGGTCGAGCCCTGGCTCGGCCCGCAGCGTCTCTGCGGCCCAGCGCGTGATCGGATCACGTGCGTCCTTCGCTCGTTGCTGCAGCGCGGCCCCGTCGAGCGGCGCCAGCTCAGCATGCAGGGCAGCAACCAGCTCGAGGTAGTGCGCCAGCGTGCGCAGCTTGGCCGTGCTGCCCAGCTCCATCTTGATGCCGTCGTTGATGTCGAAGGGGCGATCCAGGCTGTCGGCCTGCACCCGCAGCAGGTTGGCGCCCGGCGTGCGTTCGTAGAGGACGAGACTGTAGAGCACCTTGCTCGGGTCGCCGCGGCGCAGCAGGTGTTCGCCCTTCAAGCCGTGCGCCGCCACGAAGCCGCGGTCGCCGAGGTCGTCGAAGAGCGCGGTGACGTCTTCCTGCAGGCGCAGGTCAACGGTGCTCTTGACATCGAGATGCAAACGGTCGAGGTCGTACAAGCTGCTGGTGCCCAGCAGTTCCATCAGGTTCGTACGGACGGCATTGGGTGCCTTCCGCATGACGAACGAGATGGGCGGCGAGACGGGGGCGTGCGGCAGGAAGGTGAGCGGCGACGCCACGACGGCCGTGGCGAAGGCGTCGGTGATGATGCCTTCCTTGGCCAGGCGGCGCGTATATTCATTCACCAACGTGTCCAGCGTGCCACGCGACTCGACGAGGTAGGTGGTGGGTGCGCGCACCGCGACCAGCAACGCCAACACGTGCTTGAAGGCGTGCACGGTCGCTGCCGGCGGCGGTTCGGGTGGCGCGCTCAGCGCTGCAATCACATCGGAGAGCTGCACACCGAACCAGGCGTACAGTCCTTCGCCGAGACCGTACAACTCGCCGAAGCCGGGCGCCGCACTCAGCGGCAGCGTGTTGAGGTAGTCGACGACGATCTGGCGGCGTGCCGCGCGTGTGTCCGGCCCCGCGTGATACGCCTTGAGACTCGCGCCGATCATCTGCCGGAGCTTCTCCGCCGGCCCCCCGGTCCGCCCGCGCGGCGAGTGGCGGTACTTCTCCAGCTGGGTGGCCAGGGTGCTGCCGCCTTGCACCGGCACCGGCAGCCCGAGCTTCCCGCCGCCGTACAGCAGCGTGGCTTTGGCAAGCCGGTCCCATTCGATCACCGGGTTGCTGCGCGGATCAAATGGAGTGAGCAGCTCGCGATTCTCGATGAACAGCAGCGCCTGTACGATCAGCGGAGGCACGCCTTCAAAGCGCTCGAACAGCCGCCCGCCGCCCGTCCGGTCGTACAGTGACAGGTCGCCGAGGGCGTGGATTGTCAGACCCGTCAGCGGCGGCTCGGGGTACGGCGGAGTGATGCCCCAGGCAGCCAGGTCTGCCAGCTCCGGTGACACCCGCGCCTGACGCACGATGCGGAAGCCACGGTCCTGCAAACGCGACTGGAACTCGGGAAGCGCGGAGTAGCCGCGTTGGCGATCGAACGGACCGCTGTGCGGGAAAGCCGTGCGCGGGCTCGGACCGTCTGCGACCTCGTAGGTCAGTCGAGACGACCAGCCCGAAAACAAGCGCGCCTGCAGCGCCGATGTGCGCACCTCATAGAGCGTGCCGGCGCCCAAAAGCGCCCCAGATCCAACGACTAAGAGGTACACAGAACCGCGGACCAGCCACCTACGCGCGCGCTGTCCGAGTGTCGGATGGCGCGCCACCGCGGTCGATTCCCCCGATATAGTGGACGTCGGAACCGGGGGTGCGGAGAACACCACGTAACTCCAGTGGTATCTGAATATATCGTCATCTGGAGTGCTACGCCACAAGAGTTTTACAGAGCTTGGGCGCAACGGCGGCCGGGGCAGGGTCGACGCCGCCGGCGGCGTGGTGGTAATGGAGAAGGCTCCGGTCATGATGAAGGTGGCGCGATTGCCGGGGGCGCAGAAGGAGGAGAAACAAACATGAGCGTTGAGTTCGTTGACGCCGACGCGCACGTCGTCGAAGTGGAGCTCGGCCGTGAATGCCTGCGGCGCTGGCCCGAGGCGTTCACCCTGCATCAAGGCGCGCTCCCTGAGATCCGCACCGAGGGCCGCCGTTACCCCGAGGACAAGGGGCCCGGTGCCGGTTGCCCGCCGCAGCACGGCCTGAGCACTGCCGCGGGCATCAATCCGTTCACGCCCGAGGGCGTCGTCGCCGATGCCGATCGCGACGGCATCGATCACATGGTGTTCTTCCCGAGCTTCGGCCTGCGCGCCCCGAGTATCGAGTCACGCGCCATCGCGTCAGGGTTCGCCGAGCTGTACAACGAATGGATCGCCGATTGGTGCCGGCGCGGCAACGGGCGCTTCCACGGCGTGGCCGTGCTTCCCGCCGAGTACGTCGACGATGCCGTGCGGATTTTGCGGCAAGCGAAACGTCTTGGCCTGGTCTGCGCGATGATTCCGCCGGCGCTCCGGACACGCAACCTCGATCACGCCGATCTCGATCCGCTCTACGTCGCCGCGGCTGAGCTCGATATGCCGCTCGGCGTGCACGGCGCGCCGGGCATCCATCTGCCCAAGATCGGCGTCGACCGCTTCGACAACTACATCCAGGTGCACTGCATCAGCTTCCCGTTCGATCAGATGATGGCGATGACGGCGCTCGTGTCCGGCGGCGTCTTCGACCGACACCCCAAGCTACGAGTCGCGTTCCTCGAAGCGGGGGTCGGCTGGGTCCCCTACTTCATCGACCGCTTGCACGAGCACTACGAGAAGCGCGGCGACTGGATCCCCAACGGCTGGCGCCGCGAGCCGCGCGAGTACATCGAGCGCGGCAACGTCTGGGTGAGCTGCGAGCCCGAGGAGCCGATTCTGCCCGCGGTGGCCGACATCCTCGGCCCCGACTTCATCATGTACGCCAGCGATTATCCACACTGGGACGGCGCGTGGCCCGAGAGCACCAAACCGCTGCGCGAGCGCCGCGACATTAGTGAGTCGGTGCGTGCCAAGATCGCCGGCGCCAACGCCCGCCGCTTCTACGGACTCGCGGCGTGAGCGCGGCCGTGAGTACCATGATGAGAGCGGTGCTGCTCGAAGCGCCGCGCCAACCCTTGCGTGTGCGTGAGGTCACGATCGCGGCGCCGCAGCCGGGCCAGGTGCGCGTCCGCGTCCACCACTGCGGCGTCTGCCATTCCGATCTGAGCATCGTCGACGGCACGTTTCCGAGCCCGTTGCCGATCGTGCTCGGGCACGAGGCCGCGGGGGTGGTCGACGCCGTCGGTCCGGGCGTCACCGATCTGCGCGCTGGCGACCACGTCGTGCTCACGCCATGTCCGCCGTGTGGGACCTGCTACTGGTGCGTGCGCGGCGAGCCGACCGTCTGCGTGAACGCCCTGGCGATCCAGACCAACACCTTCCCCGACGGTTCCACCGGTCTCGCGCTCGACGGGCAGATCGTCTACCGCGGCGTCGGCCTCGGCGCATTTGCACAGTATGTCCTCGCGCCGGCGACCGGCGCGGTGAAGATCCCCGCCGATGTACCGCTCGACGTTGCCTGCGTCATCGGTTGCGCCGTGCAGACCGGCGTCGGCGCGGTGCTCAATACGGCGCGCGTCGAGGAGGGTGCCACAGTGCTGGTGATGGGGTTGGGTGGCATCGGCCTGTCGATCGTGCAAGGTGCGCGCATCGCCGGCGCGTCGCGCATCATCGTCTCCGACCCGGTGGGTGAGCGCCGCACGGCCGCCGTTCGTTTGGGCGCTACCGACCAGATCGATCCGGCGACGCAAGACGTCGTCACGCAGGTCAGGGAGCTGACGGGCGTGGGTGTGGACTACGCGTTCGACGCCGTCGGCCGCGGCAGCCTGATCCAGGCAGGATTGGCCGCAACCCGCACGGGCGGCACGACCGTCTGCGTGGGCGCGCCGCCCATTGACGATGCGATCACCATCGCCATGCCGGCGCTCTTCGTCGTCAGCGAGAAGAAGCTGCTCGGCTGCGCCCTCGGCAGCTCGAACTCGCTGCGTGAGATCCCGCGCCTCATCGCGCTCTGGCAGGCCGGGCGCCTCGATCTCGAAAGCCTCATCACCGCCCGCCGCCCGTTGACCGAGATCAATGCCGCAATGGACGATATGAAAGCGGGCCGCGGTATCCGTACGGTGCTGTCGATCGGCACCTGAACGCAGGAGGTGTGTGTGCCCAAACTGACTGCTGCCGACGAGCTGTTCGTCCATCAGATTCCCGAGCCACTGCCGAACGTCGTCACGCACCACGATCATTGGCGCGAAAGCTACTTCTTCGTCGTGCATCCGCGCACTGCTCCCGGCGACGTGATCATCCTCACCATGGCGCACTTCCCGAAACGCGAGGAGATGGACGCGCTGCAGCTCGGCCGCATCGGCGGGCAGCAGATCTTCGCGCAGCACGTCCGTCCCTACAACGACGACCCGCACACCACGGTCATCGGGCCGGTCGCCATCAAGATCGTCGAGCCGTACAAAAGCGTGAAGCTCGACGTCGATGCGGCCGCGGCCCCCGTCGGGCTCGATCTCACGTTTACGGCGCGCACCCAAGCCTACGGCCTGCGGCGTGGCACGATGAAGGCCGGCCACGAAATCATCTGGGACCAAAGCCACATGATCCAGTCGGGGACCTATTCCGGCACCTACACCTGCGAAGGCAAGACCTACACGGTTGCGGAGTGGTGGGGGCAGCGCGATCACTCGTGGGGCATCCGCGACCACCACCGCTGTCCGCTGTGGATGTGGCTGGCCATCCAGTTGCCCGACGGGATGTACGGCGTGTGGCACTGGGAGTACGCCAACGGTGCGCGTGTGTATACCGACGGGTGCTTTGCGCCGGCGGACGGCAGCGCTCCGGTTCCGGTGATCGACTTTCGCCACGCATTGCACTGGACCGGCAAGGACGGCAGGCCGGTCGACTACGGACGCGACGGGACGGACGTACATGGCCTCGCCGGCCACGTGGAGTTCATCCTCGAAGGCGGCAGACGCGTCGGCATCGACGCGGAGGGGACATGGGCTGCGCCTTATGGGCCCTACGGCGGCGGCCTCAACCAGATGGTCGTCCGCACGGATGACGGACGCACGGGGACGGCGATCTACGAGGTCACCGGCGCGTACCACCACCGCTATTTCCCGATCGCACGCGCAGAGAACCTGCCACCGGGCTGAGCACGAACGCGAGGGGCCGCCTTTTCCAACACGAGACGGGCGTGCGTACTGTCAGTGAGGAACCGCTTCGCCGCGGCTCCTCGATCCTCGTACTTTTCGGTTCGCGGCACTCGCCGTCTTCTCTCACTCCTCGGAAGCCTTCTCAGCGACGCGACATCTCGCCCGTTTGCGTGAGCTGAACTCCGCTCCTCCGCGACACGCTGTCGCGGGTGCGGGATATGCTGCCTTCTCATGTGTCCAACGGAGGGCCGGTCATGGACCACGCCCACCACCACCGGCTTCGGAGTCTGTCCTCCGAGCCAGCATCCGTCGCATCGAGAAAGTCCAAGGGAAGCACCCAATCAACGCCGCGGCGTCCGACCAGTCGGTTGGGAGGGCACCGTGGCCGCAGAATGGGCTGGCTCGCATGATCCGAGACGAGACTATACAGGCCAGGCCCGAGAAGAGGAGGCAGCGATGACCCGTTCACACCAGTCACGACCGCGATTCGCAGGACCGTGTGGAGTCGGCTCCTGTCGGGCTGTGCCAGAGAAAAGGGGAGGCAGCATGTTAAACGGGCTGTTGCGAGTCATCGCACGGTGCACGCGCGGCGTCCCCCGCCTTGCGGTTCTGGCCTCGTTGCTTGCGATCCCCGCGGCGGCACGGATCGCGTCTGCCGTTGTGCCGAGTCCGACCGTCGAGGGGCCGATCACCGGCGGTAGTGGGGTGCCCTCCGTCTCTAGCACGAGCTTCGATCTGGCCCAGGTGGGCTACGCGCAGC
>DATKMS010000438.1:0-11123 GCA_035541735.1 Candidatus Margulisiibacteriota bacterium | reverse complement strand
TCATGAAGGAGACGACGCTGTGCAAGATCGTCGTCGGTGAGAGCATGCCCTTCAGGTCCGGGTTGAGGGGGAGATAGGGCTGTAGCGCCATCACCACAAAGCCGACCACGAACGTGGCGGCGTTGAACAGCAGGAAAGCCTTGCAGTACTCCTTCCAGTTCTGCGGCCCGGTATCGAACCAGCCTTCCACCCGGCGCAGCCACGCGGGCGGCGTGTAGTGCCCGTCGAAGATCCAGTTCATGAAAAGACCCAGCGGGATCGCCAGGCCGATCGTCACGACGAGCAGCGAAAACGGTAGAAACCACATGGTATCAATCCTCCATCAAGCTGGCGGCAACTCGTCCCTAGAACCATTCAGGACGGATGAGGGCCGCGAACAGGTACACGAAGAGAAACAGTGAGACCACAGCAGTCAGGTAGATCATGGATGCGTTCCTCAGATTTTCTCACAGGCGAAGATGAAGGCGTAACACAAGCCCATACCGATCATCCCAAGCAAGAACATCACTGGTAACCCTACGACGAGGTTCATTGGTCTATCCTCCTCAGTTTGCGAATTCGCAGGAAGCGTTCCAATCATCGCTCCCTCGACCTGCGGGCGAACGGCAGTGCAGCGACGTTGCATTTCATGGTACGGATTCCCAGAAAACGAATTGGCGCGGACACACCACTACGTTCGTTCGCGTGTCCTCATTACCGGACCTGAACGCAGGAACCGTTCCAACCGCCTCGCCGCAGACAGCCGCGCAGCAGACGCGGCTGGGGCGCGTCGCGCACTTTGCATTTTGGCGTGGGCCAGTTCGCTTTCATCCCGCCTTTTGCAGGGCTGCGGCAGTATCCGACGTGTTGCTCGGCGGGCTCGTGCGAGACGCAAGACCGGCGGGCCGCAATTCGGGGAAAATGCAGGGGCTGGTGGCCTCAGTCGAGCCCGGCTGCATGAATCGAAGAGGCCTGGCCTCGTCACCCCCGAGCGGCGCCACGCTGGCACGGAGGGTGCGTGCTGCACGGGCATGGACCTTCTACTCTGGCTGCTGCTTGCCGTCGGGTACGCATGCGTTGCCTGGATCTGGTTCAGCCCATTTGGAAAGCAGTTCGCCCCGCGCTCATGCCGCCGGGTCCCCGAGAGCGCCGCATCTGCCGAAGTGCAGCCGACAGCGCAGCGCGCGCTCACGCCTCTTCCCACCTTCCGCCACGGCGGATCCATCGGATCGTTTTGACCGCGAGCCACCGATGTCGACCTCCACGGCAGCGCACAGTCCCCTCGGCCGCCATGAAGGCACCGAGCCGCGAGAATCTGAGCCCGATGTGGGTGGCGTTGCTGCGAGCGTCTTGATCGTCGATCCGGAGGAGACGGCCCGGACCGACCTGGCAGCCCATGCGCGGAGCAGCTGTTCTAACGT
This sequence comes from Candidatus Margulisiibacteriota bacterium, assembly GCA_035541735.1. Lineage (GTDB taxonomy): Bacteria > Desulfobacterota > Binatia > HRBIN30 > HRBIN30 > DATKMS01. The sequence goes on along the minus strand of DATKMS010000438.1, from coordinate 9,723 downwards.
CGAAACGGCAAGTGATGTGCGTGAGACCCTCGCCGCGCTGGCGCGACAGCACTTTCATCTCATCATTGTCGACATCCGCGCCGGTGGCCTGACCCTCCTGCACGAGATCCGGCGGCGCGTACCGCAGGCCGTGGTCGTGCTCGTGACGGCACATCCCACGCCGGCGGAGGCAGTCGAGGCCGTGCGCGCGGGGGCGGCCGACTACGTCGAGAAGCCGCGCACGCTGCGCCAGGTCGAGCACCTGCTCCACCGCGTGCTCGCCCTTCATCCGGATCAGCCCGATGCTGCGGCACCGCGGCCAGCCTCCGAACTCCCCTACTTTCTCGACTCGCTCAGCCCAGCCATGAAGCGCACGGTCGCTATGGCGCGGCAGGCGGTGACTGCCGATGTCCCCGTGTTGCTCGCCGGCGAAGCTGGAACCGGCAAGAGCGTGCTGGCGCGCGCGATCCATGCATGGAGCGCGCATCACGCCGGCCCTTTCGCCACAGTTGGCTGCGCCACCCTCGCCGACCAGCTCACGGCGACACGCATGCCACAAACACCCGGCACCAAAGTCATCGGGCCCGCAGTGAACGGCTCTGGCAATGCTTGTCACCTCGACGTCGACCACGGGACGCTCTTCCTGCATGACGTGGCCGATCTCCCCGCTGACCTCCAAGACCAGCTGCTGCGTTCGCTGGAGAGCCGCCGCTTCTGGTGGGTGACCGGCCAAGACGCGGAAGTCGATACGCGCGTGGTTGCCGCGACGACGCACGATCTCGAAGCGGAGGTCCGATCGGGCCGCTTCCGCGAAAGCCTGTTCTTCCGGCTGAACGTCGTGATCACGGTGCCGCCGCTGCGTGACCGCGAAGAGGATCTCCCGGCGCTCAGCGACCATCTGCTGGCACAACTCTGCAGCCGCTATCGGCGCGGCGCGCTGCGCCTGGCCTCGGAGACGCGGCGGATCCTGGCCCAGTATCGCTGGCCGGGCAATGTGCTGGAGTTGGTGAGCGTCCTCGAGCGCGCCGCCGTCCTGACATCCGGCGACACAATTACCCCTGCCGACCTCCCGGAGCGTCTGCTCAGACCGGCGCCCGGCACATCGCCAACAGAGGCTCCACCGCCCATCCTTACGCTCGAGGAAGTGGAGCGACAGCACATCAGAGTCGCCATCGCGCAGTGCGGCACGCTGGAAGAGGCGGCGGTCCGACTGGGCATCGACCCGGCGACGCTCTGGCGCAAGCGCAAACGCTACGGCTTGTCGTGAGGTTTTGCGCATATGGCGCACACCTTCGTGGACATGGTGGAACTCCGTCCAATTCTTCCAGAGATCCGTGCCCTCCTCGGCATTCTCGGGCTCGATTCCAACGGGTACAACGACGACGCGCTGACCGAGGCCGTGCTGGCGGTCTGCCCAGTAGTCGAGGCGGGATGGCCCACCGACGAGCAGCTGAGACGCGTCTTCGAGCGCCTCACCGCGGGCGGCCTCTAGCAGCCCTCGATTGTTCGCACCCGCGCGCAAGTTCCCAGCATTCACCTGGGCTCACACCAGGTCGATGCCATTGGCGCGTCCTGTAACCAAGGCGTTGCCCTAGCTCGCCGGCGGTGAAGACTCATTTGGAACTGCTCCGCACGTGCCGGCCGCTGGCGTTCTTCGCAGGCTGCGGCTAGACATAGGCGGGTCCACCATGACCTCAACTGCGGAAGGCGCCGCCAGCGTTGCACTGCGCGTCCTCGTCATCGACGACGAGAAGAACATCCGCACCATGCTCACGGTGTGCCTCGAAGAGTCCGGCTGCACGGTGACCGCTGCCGCCACTGCCGAAGCGGCGCTCGACGCTCTCCGCCATCAACCCTTCGATCTGGCATTTCTTGACCTGCGGCTGGGCACCGTGAGTGGGCTGGACGTGCTTCCGAAGCTGCTCGCTGAAAGCCCACAGCTCTCCGTGGTCGTCGTCACCGCCTACGCAACTATCGAGACGGCGGTCGTCGCGATCAAGCGCGGCGCGACTGACTACCTCCCGAAACCCTTCACTCCGGCACAGATTCGACATGTCGTCGAGCAAGTCTCCGAGCGTCGGTCCGCTGCGCTGCGCGTGGCCGACCTCGAACAGCAACTGCTCGACGCGGCCCCGGAGGCCGATCTGACCACCGAGTCGCCGCGCATGCGTGCCGTCCGCGAGACGCTCACACGTGCGGCGTCCGCCGACGTTGCTGTGCTGCTACGCGGCGAGAACGGCACCGGCAAGGGCGTCCTGGCACGCGCCCTACACGTGCAGAGCCCGCGGCGTGACCACCCGTTCGTCGTGGTGAACTGCCCAACGCTTTCCGACGAATTACTGGCCAGCGAGCTCTTCGGCCATGCCAAAGGGTCGTTCACCGGCGCCATCCGCGACCAGCCGGGCCGTGTGGAGGCCGCCCAGGGTGGCACGTTGTTCCTCGACGAGATCGGTGAGATCTCCCCGGGGTTGCAAGCCAAGCTCCTGCGCTTTCTGCAGGACAAGGAGTTCGAACGTGTCGGCGAGTCGCTGACGCGGCACGCCGACGTGCGGGTGGTAGCGGCCACCAACCGCGACCTCGAAAATGACGTGAAGAACGGGCGCTTCCGCGAAGATTTGCTCTACCGCCTCAACGTCATCGAGTTGCAGATCCCACCGCTGCGCGAACGGCCGGAGGACTTGCTGCCGTTGGCCAACAAGTTCCTCGCGTTCTTTGCACGCACTGCGGGCCGCGCCACACCGGAGCTGTCGCCCGCCGCCGCCGCGGCGCTGCAGGCGTACAGCTGGCCGGGCAACATCCGCGAACTGCGCAACGCCATCGAACGGGCGGTGATCCTGTGGCCGGCGCAGGTCATCGAACCGGCCGCCCTGCCGGAACGCATCGCCGGGCAGTCGACCACCGCGCCACGCCTGGGCGGTGATTTCACCCTCGACGCCATCGAACGCGAGCACATCCTCCAGATCATCGCCCGCACGCCGACGCTCGAAGATGCGGCGCGCATTCTGGGAATCGATTCCTCAACGTTGTGGCGCAAGCGCAAGCGTTACGAAGAGGCAAGCTGAACCGCCGGCCTTCGTGTCCTTCGTTGTGAAATCTTTTGTGGGCAGGTCAGGGTCGACGCGACTGAGGGTGACATGAAAATCGACAGCACCGAGTTTGGCTCGATCACCATTGCGGGCAAGACGTATGACCATGATGTCGTCATCCGTCTCTCCGAGCAGGTGGTGAAGCGCAAGAAGAAGCTCTCCAAGCGGATCTACGGCAGCTCGCATACGGTCTCCGAGGATGAGGCCCGGTTTGTTTTCGAAAAGGGCTGCACGGAGCTGATTTTCGGCACCGGCCAGTACGGCAATGCCGCATTGTCGCCAGAGGCCGCCGCTTTCCTCGAAAAGAAGGGCTGCCGCGTCATCGCACAGCCCACTCCGGAAGCGGTCCACACCTTCAACGCTTGTCACAAGCCAAAGATCGGCCTCTTCCACGTCACCTGCTGAGCCGCACCGTCGAGGCCGATCGCGGAGTCAGCAGCGCCGGTCGTAGTTCTCAAGACGCGTTGCTGAGCGGACGGCGGAGACCATTGCGGTCCGGCGGTTCCCAGCCGCTTTCGGCATGCTCTTCCAAGCCGTTGCAGACCTCGTCGTCCTCATTCACCTGGCGTTCATCGTCTTCGTTGTTCTCGGCGGCGTGTTGGCCATGCGCTGGCGCTGGATTGCCTGGGTGCACCTGCCCGCTCTCGTGTGGAGCGCCCTGCTCGAATTCTGCGGATGGATCTGCCCGCTCACCCCGCTTGAGAATTGGCTGCGCCGCGCCGGCGGCGCTTCAGGGTACTCGGGTGGCTTCGTTGAGCAGTACGTACTTCCCATCGTCTACCCGGCCGCGCTCACGCGTGAAGCCCAAATAGTCTTGGGCCTCCTCCTCTGCCTGCTCAACGCTGCCATCTACTTTTGGCGTTGGTCTATCGAGCCTGGAACTCGGTCGCGCTAGGAACCTGGCGGACTTGGAAGCCCGCAGCGACCAACGGGAGCGGGCCGTAGAAAGGACGCCGGCCGCAGGCCCTAGGGCCTGCAGCCGGCGTCGTGTCTCTTCGAACGGGACGGCCATCAGAACGGTGGATGTACGGTCATGAAGGTGAACACGTCCATCCCGTGGCGCTCGGCCTGAGTGGGCTCACCGTTGATGACCCGAACCATCAGGTCGATCATTTCGTCGCGCAGCGCTCCGCGGGGCTTGCCCTCGATCAGCGCGCCCGCATTGACGTCCATATCGTCGGGCATCGCGGCGTAGACGCGCGAATTGCTCGCCACCTTGATCACCGGCAGGCCTGGAAACCCGGCTGGCGTGCCGCGCCCGGTGGAAAAGAACAGCAGCTGCGCCCCACTCACCGCCAGGCCAGTCATGGAGTCCCCGTCGTATCCTGGACCGTCTTGCAGAATCAGCCCGTGCTCCGTGGGCGGTTCACCGTAGTCGACCACTTGATTGATCGTGGAGGTGCCACCCTTGCAGATCGAACCCATCGCCTTCTCGGCGATGGTGCTCATGCCGCCGTCCATGTTGCCGGGAGAGATGACCAGGCTTGCCATGTCGCCCATGATGTCATGCGTGAGTCGCTCTGCCCGGTCGATCAGCTGCTCGATCTGCCTGGCGACCGCTTCATTCTTGGCGCGGCGCGCCAGCACGTGTGCGGTGCCGATCATCTCGGTGTTCTCGCCGAAGATCACCGTCGCTCCTTGCTCCACCAGCCAATCCGCCACTGATCCGATGGCTACGTTGGCCGTCACGCCCGACATCGCGTCGGAACCACCACACTCCATGCCCGCGAACACCTTGTCCCATGACAGCGGCACGCGCCGTTGCGTGCTGAGGTGCTCCAGCAGGCGGCGCGCGGCAGCCGCCCCCTTTCGGGCAGTGGCCAGCGACCCACCGTCCTCCTGAACGTTGAGGACCTCGATGGGTTTGCCGGCGTCGCCGATCACGGCAGCCAACGTCTTGGTGTTGGACACCTCGCACCCCAGGCCGATGAGCACGACGGCGCCGACGTTGGGGTGATGGACCATCCCGGAGAGAACGCGCAACAGCACCTGCACGTCGCGCAGGCCGCCCCGGCCACAGCCCCACGCATGTGGCACACACACGGCTTCGGGGACCTCGCGGGCGATGCGCTGGATCACGCCCGTCACGCACGACACCGTGGCGAGCACCAGCACGTGGTTGCGGATGCCGAAGCCACCGTTCGGCCGCAAGTATCCCGTGATCCCACTCATCGCTTCCACCGCTTGCTCTCCAGGTTGTGGGTATGCACCCACTCGCCCTTGTTGATGTCGCGGGTGCTGACCGCGACGGTTTCGCCGTACTTGATAACCGCGCCCCCGGCGGCGATGTCCGCGAGCGCAATCTTGTGGCTTGCCGGGATGTCCGACACCGCCGTCAGTCCCTCGATCCCCGCGGCCACCGCCGTCTCTCCCGCGGCGAGGGCGGTGAGAACGACCGCCACGTTGTCACACGGATGGATGACCAAGATGTTGGCTTTCATTGGCTCCTCACCGCTGCATGGCGAGCAAGAAATGCACCCGCCTGCCTCGCTGCTTCCAGGTTGCCGGCTCGGCCACCCTGGTCCTGAACGTGGGAAAGCGTGATCGGATCCGCCCGGAGCGCGCCGAATTTCGGCCACGGGTGGCGCAGCGGGATACGTTCCGTGCGCGCGTTCGGCCTGCTCGGGATTGGCTGGTGATGGCCTGCGCAGCGCTATCGAACGCTGTCGAGGCAGCGCCGCCACCGTCAGTGGTCCGAACTCATAGCCGCAACCGGCACCGTAAACCAGAAGGTACACCCGTGCCCGGGCTCGCTCTCGACACCGATTTCGCCGCCGTGGGCTTCGACGATCTCCTTCGAGATGGACAGACCGATGCCCGCCCCGCCCGAGGCCACGCCGGGAATCCGAAAGAACTTCTCGAACACGCTCTGCTGAAACTCCTTCGGAATGCCCGGGCCGGTGTCGGCGACCTCGAAGCGGACGCGGCCGTCATCCGCCCGCGCCCGGACCTCGACCCGCCCGCCCGTGGGTGTGTGCCGCAGTGCGTTGCTCAACAAGTTCGAGAGCACCAGCTGGATGCGTTCGCGATCCACCGACACGTCGTTCAGCCCCGGGAGCACGCGCATCTCGACGGTCACGCTCATTTCGTCGGCCGCGCCGCGGTAGGCGTCCACTGCGGCAGCGACGAGAGCATCCGGCGGCGTCGGTCGTTGCTGCAGCTCAACGCGTCCACCCTGGATGCGCGCCAAGTCGAGCAGCTCGTCGACCATGGATTGCAACCGCTCGCAGTCTTCGCGCGCGGCGTACAAGAGATCGGCCTGCTTTTCCGTCAACGGCCCGGCGGTCTGCTCGATGCACAGGTGAATGGCCATGCGCAGCGACGTCAGCGGCGTACGGAACTCATGCGCCACCGTCGCCACCAGATCATTGCGCAGCTCATCGACCCGTCGAAGCCGCGTCACATCCTGCAACACCACCGTGGCGCCCGCTACCCCTCCTTGCTCGGCATACACCGGCGTCGCACGCGGTAGGAGGTAGCGCTCCCCCTCCGGCGCTTTGATGCACAACGCTTCATCGAAGCCGCGCGGTACGTACGACCCCTTGCCCGCCAGCACGTGGCCGCGCACGCGTTCGAGCACGGCGCGCACCTCGGAGTCCGCCGCCGCCAGGGGATCACCGCCCATCGGGTCCACGCCAATCGCCAAAAGCGTCTCAGCGGCGTGATTGACGTTGAGGATGGCGCCGTTCACGTCGAAGACGACAACCGGATCGGGTAAGCTCTCGATCGCGGCTTGCGACGCTTGCTGCGCCAGGAGCAGCTCGCCTAGAGAGCTGCGGCGGTACTGGCTCAGGCGCGCCGCCATCGAGTTGATGTTGCCGGCGAGCTGCGCCAGCTCGTCTGAGCCCGTGACGTTGGCGCGCGTCTCGAAGTCGCCTTCGCCGATCCGGTTCACCGTCCGGGTCAGCAGCGCCAACGGTTCCACCAAGCGTGTCGTCATCGTCGCCGACGCCAGCCCACCGGCGAGCAGCGCGATCAAGGAGCCCAGCAGCATCACGGTGTTCATACGGTCCGCTTCGCGGCGGGCGCGTTCGCTCTTTTGCACCATGGCGTCCTGGTTCATCGACAGGATGGTCTCGGCCGCCTGCTTCACCGCGGTGAACGCGGGATCGAGCGTCGCGAAGAAGAACGCCCGCGCCGCCGGTGGGTCGTGCAATTGTTGCAGTCGGTCGAAGGCCTCCTGATACGCCGTCCACGCGTGGCGGAGGCGCCGGGTGCCCTCCAGCTCGCCCGGCTCGGTGATGTTGTTCTCCTGCACCCGCAGCTCGCTCTCGAAGAGGTGCCGCTGCTTGGCGGCGCGCACGACGGCAGACTCGTCGGCGCCACCGATGAGCAGCAACGCCGCGCCGTCCTGCATGCGCTCGGTGGCTTCCTGCATGCGCTGGATCGCCAGGACGCTGCGATAGTTGTCCTTCAAAATGGCGTCGGCGTTTTGCCCCAGCCGGGACATCGTGGCCGTGGCAAAGATGCCGACCGCCACCAGGGCGACTGCCAGCGGGGCCTGCGCGAGCAGCAGTTTTGCTCGCAGGTTCACGCGCGCTCCTCCTCGTCTTCGTGGGCAATGATGTGCAGATCGAAGTGCGCCGCCTCTCTGACCATGCGCACGACGAACGAGCGTCCGAAGACCTGCTGCCACCAGGGGCGGTGCGAGCGGCCGATCATCACGTGCCCAACGTGATGGGTGCGGGCGTAGTTCAGGAGCGCCGGCACCGGGTCGGCCCCTTGCAAGCGCACCACGACGGCGCCCAGCTCGCGCGCCTTCTCGATGTTGGCCAGCAAGTGGCGTTGCGCTTCCGCATCGATGAGGTGCGGCGCCTCTGCCGGCGTTTCGACATAGGCCACGTACCAGTCGGTATTCAGCCGGCCGGCCATGCGTGAGCCACGGCGGAGCAAAGTGGCGGCGCGCGGCGAGAACGACGAGATGCACACCATGAGCCGCCCACTGGCACCGCGCGGCACGGACACGCCCGCACCTTCTGTCGGGATCGTCCGATCGAGGCTCTCCGCGACTTCCCGCAGCGCCAGCTCCCGCAGGGTCGCGAGGTTGCCCTCCTTGAAGAAGTGCGCCAGCGCCCACTCGACCTTCTCCTTGTCGTAGATCTTGCCGGCGCGCAGGCGCTCGAGCAGATCTTCCGCTGCCAGGTCGAGGTTGACGACTTGGTCCGCTTGCTTGAGAAAGCTGTCGGGAACGGTTTCGCGAATCACCACGTTGGTGGCGCGCTCGACGATGTCCTTCAAGCTCTCCAGGTGCTGGACGTTGAACGCGCAGATGACGTTGATGCCGGCCGCCAGGATGTCGAGCACGTCCTGGTAGCGCTTGCGGTTGCGCGCGTCGGGAGTGTTGGTGTGGGCCACCTCGTCGACCAGCGCCACTTGCGGCCGGCGGGCGATGACCGCATCCAGGGCCATCTCCTCAACGACCAAGCCGCGGTACTCCACCTTGCGGCGCGGGACGTATTCGAGTCCGTCAATCAGCGCCGCGGTCTCGGCGCGACCGTGCGTCTCGATGAACCCCAGGACCACGTCGACACCACGCTTCCTCAGCGCGTGCGCTTCTTCGAGCATGCGGTACGTCTTGCCCACACCTGCGGCGAAGCCGATGTAGACTTTGAGACGTCCCCGCTTCCCGCGCTCGACCAGCTCGAGAAAGTCCTCGGGACGCGGGCGGACGTCCGCAACGCCGGCGGGGCACATGGCTCATTGTTGAGCGCGGATATCCGGACGGCCGAAGCGCCGGTCGAGTGCCAGGTTCAGCGCTAGGACATTGACTCGCGGCTCGCCGAAGAATCCAAGCTCGCGCCCTTCGACTTCAGCTTCAACGACCTGGCGGACGCGCTCGGGTGCGACCGCACGCGCGCGCGCCACGCGCGCGACCTGCCAGAGTGCCGCGGCGGGCGACAGGTGCGGGTCGAGGCCGCTGGCCGATGCAGTGACCAACTCGATTGGCACGGGACCACGCGCGTCGGGGTTGGCCTCGGTCAGCCGGGCGAGATCCGTGGTGATGCGGTCGTGCAGCTTCTGCGACGTCACGCCGAAGTTGGACCCGCCTGAGGACGTCGGATCGTAGCCCTTGTCGCCGGCGGCTGAGGGCCGTGGCCAGAAGTAGGTCGGCTGAGCGAAATTCTGCCCGATCAAGCTCGAGCCGACAATCTGCCCGCGCTCATCCTTGGCCAGGCTGCCGTTGGCGCGGTCTGAGAACAACGCCTGCGACAGGCCGGTCATCACAAGCGGATACGCAAGGCCGGTCAGCACCAGCGTCACGATGGTTGTTCGAAGCGCAATGAGCGTCGCATTCAGCATAGGACACCTATACCAATCCAACGGCGGCCAGGACCATGTCAATGAGCTTGATGCCGACGAACGGAGCGATGACGCCGCCGACCCCATAGATCAGCAACGACCGCCGCAGCAGCGCCGCCGCACCAAGCGGGCGGTACTGCACGCCGCGCAAGGCCAACGGAATGAGCAGAATGATGATGATGGCGTTGAAAATGACCGCCGACAAGATGGCGCTCAGCGGCGACGCCAGGTGCATGATGTTGAGCGGCGCGATCTCCGGGAACACGACCATGAACATGGCCGGGAGAATCGCGAAGTACTTGGCAACATCGTTGGCGATGGAGAAGGTCGTCAGACACCCGCGCGTCATCAGCAGTTG
>DATKMS010000437.1:0-11485 GCA_035541735.1 Candidatus Margulisiibacteriota bacterium | reverse complement strand
AACGGCACGAAGTTCGCCAACTTCTTGGCCGCCAGTACCTTGGTGATCGCCGCCGTCAACGTCGTCTTGCCGTGATCGATGTGCCCGATCGTCCCCACGTTCGCATGCGGCTTCTTGCGCTCGAATTTCTGCTTCGCCATGTCTGTTTCGTCTACGCTTCAGTTGCACCCGTTGTAAAGAAGCCCAGGAGCGGAATCGAACCGCCGACCTCCTCCTTACCAAGGAGGTGCTCTAACCGACTGAGCTACCTGGGCGTCCAGCCCAGCAGTCTCTCACCACCAAAAACCTGTTCAACCTCAAGCCGTGTCCTTTACTGCCCAACCCCATCGAAAGAAGCGGGAAACGGGATTCGAACCCGCGACCCTCAGCTTGGAAGGCTGATGCTCTAACCAACTGAGCTACTCCCGCCCATCGATGTCCTGTCATATATAGTATAGCTTCCTGGTGGAGAGGGGAGGATTCGAACCTCCGAAGGCATACGCCGGCAGATTTACAGTCTGCTCCCTTTGGCCACTCGGGAACCTCTCCGCACACATGGAGCCGATGGCCAGAATTGAACTGGCAACCTACTGATTACAAGTCAGTCGCTCTACCTTTGAGCTACATCGGCTCGAATTGCCGCGCCACCATCCCGTGCTGACCGTTTACAGCTTCCACCATTTTTGTGCAGAGGAGTCTGGCGCAAAAATGGCTTGTTACAACAAGCACCTCCTCCTGTCAAGCTTCTAACAATTGTGGACTCGCGCCGGCGCTTCCGATGCCGGCAATCACCGTCATCTTTTTGTCGACGCGAGCCGAGGTAGTTGGGGCCACCCGACGAAGGTCGTACAAAGCCGGGCAATGGTCCAAGGATTCAGACCTGCGGCCGATTTCCCCGAGGTGCAGAACGTCGCATACTCCTCCCGAGAGAGGTTTCAGATGGAACACATATCTACGGCAGCCGGACTAATTGTGGCACTCGGGCTCGCCGTCCGACTCCTCTTCCCTTATGCCTTGGGGAGGACACCGGCGGACACACCGAAAGCCGATGTGAGCCAGTACGTAGAGGGAATGGGCCGCCTTCTCCAGTCGGGACGAGACCCGGTCCGGTGTAAGAATATGATCACTATCCTCCGGCGCTGGCAGGAGGACCAGATGTTGGACGCCGCTTCGCGGGCGCTGGCAGAAAAGCTCCTGCGCGAGTTTGAATCGCGCTACTCGTAGCGCGCTACTCGTAGAGGGCGGTAGACCGCACGTGGGCCTATGGCGAGGGTATCGTCCCAGTGTCGTCGGGCCCTGGCAACCAGACCCGGAAGGTGGAACCACGACCGACCTCACTCTCCACACGGATGGTACCACCCAACATGTCGAGAAGCCGCTGCACGATGTACAGCCCGAGGCCGACGCCACCATGACTGCGCGTCCCTGAGCCGTCGGCCTGGCGGAAGGGTTCAAAGATGATCGACAGCGCCTCGCATGGGATCCCAATGCCGGTGTCCCTCACCGCGATCTCGACACCTCCACCGTCGCTCGCATGGGCGTCCAATGCTACCGTGCCGCGCTCGGTGAACTTGATGGCGTTGCCGATCAGATTCTTGAGCACCAGCTTCAGCTTCGCTGTATCCGTGCGCACCTGAAGGTCCGAGGGACTGTTCCAGAAGAAGGTGAGGCCCGCTTCTTCTTGGAGCCGCCGCGTCTCGCGATCAACCTCGGCGATGATATCGGTGATATACACTTCTCGGATCTCCAAGGGCATCCGCCCGGCTTCCAAGCGACTGAGGTCGAGAGTGGTGTTGACGAGACCGAGCAACTCATGCGAACTCAATTGCACCTTTTGCACGATGCCATCCTGGGCCGCAGTCAGCGACCCGAACGCACCGTCGAGCAGAAGATCGGTGTAACCAATGATGACGGTCAACGGCGTCCGCAGTTCATGGGACATCGTGGCGACAAATTCGGACTTCAGGCGACTGGCGCGTTCCAGCTCGCCCACCACGCGCGCATGCTCCAAGGCCAGCGACGCAATCTGGGCTATGCCGCGCGCGATGCGACGCTCGGTCTCTGCAAACGGCTCCCGGCGAGCACGCCACAGCGCCACCTGCACACCGACGAGTTCCTTACCGCGGCGCAGCGCCATGCATAACACAAGCATCACGCCGAACCGTTCTTGCACCGACTTGGACAAGAGATCCGCGGGAATCGTACCGACTTGAGCGACATCATCGCTCTCCAGGCGGCTCAGCAAGTCTGACATCAGCGCGCGCGGCACCTTCATGATGCGTGCGGCCTCCTGCTCCTCTGCTGTGGCTCCGTACCCGGCAATGGGCTTGAACGTGTCCTCCTCTACCTGCCAGAGGAGCGTGTGGCTCGCCTCACACCCCAGCACCTCCGCCGCAACCCGGCACAGGCGATCGAGGAAGCCCGGGGTGTCAAGTGAGACCATCAACTCCTGTCCCACCCGGACCAACGCGGCCGAAATCCGGGCCTCTTCTTGGGCCATCTGCAGCAGCGCGGCTGTGTTTCCGCGCCCCAGCCGAGCCCGCGCCCACCGGTGGCCGCCGCCGTTGGGCTTGCTCTGCTTCGTGGCTTGGCGCGCGGGCATCGGGCGTCACATCGGCAAGTGACATACCAGGTGTTGGAGGGTCGCATGGCTCGTGAAGCCTGCACTGTCGTGCCACATCTTTGGCGCGCCGGGCGCAGTACCGCGACGGTTTTTTGCGTCTCGCAAGCACGACGGAAGAGTTGCGTCTCCGTAGAACTACGGACTGCCTGATCCTTCTGTGAAACTGTGCGCGCAGCAACACCACCATGAAGTTGCACCCGAGTCGACCTACGACCACACGGGCAATTTGCGACCAAGGTCCCAGGAGATCTTCTCGCAGGTCCCCAAAATCCTACTTTTGATGACTATTCAACCAAGGGGTGGCTGCGGCAAGATCGCTATCGAGATGAACGCCGCCCCTCAGAAGGAAACAGTCGTCGAGCAGTCGCGCCGCGATGGCAACCGCTCCGGGGCATCATTCCCCGCGGCCGCGGATACCCGATTCATCGCCGTCCTCGCCCAGCAGGCGGGCTACACGCTGATTGAAGCGGTGGTGATCATCGCTCTGCTGGGAGTACTCGTCGGCATCGCCATGCCGCACTTCAGTCAGCAGCGCATCCAGATCGTTAACGCTCAGCGGCTGGCGATCGCGAGCCTGCGCCTTGCGCGCTCGAACGCAATCAGTAAGAGCGTCCATTTCCAGGTTGCGTTTCCCGATGCGACGCATATTCGCGTCGCGCGCATGGTGGAGACTCCGGCGGATTCGGGAAACTGGTATGTCGACACGAGCAGCGTGCAAACCACCGCGCTGCCGGTGCCAACGTCGTTCGCGTCCACCCTCATCGGCACCGCGATTGAGTTCAATTCCCGTGGGTACATCGTCGATCTCAAGAGTCCCGTGCGCATCGACACACAGGACACATTCGGGACGACCAAATCGCTTCAAGTTTGGCCGTCGGGGCAAATCTATGACCTCTAAGCACACATCCAACCAGCATGGTTCGTCCCTCATCGAATCGCTCGTGGCGCTGAGCCTCTTTTCGTTGATGGCCTCCGCCTTCGGCAATCTGCTGGTCGGGCACATTCACACGAGCGTTTCGAACGATGCCCAGACGACCGCGATCGTGTTGGCTGAGTGGGCGCTGGAGGACTTCCGCGCGATGGACTACCCCAACATCACGTCCAACACGACCGCGCAAGTGGTCGACGGCAGGACGTACACCATCGCCACCGCCGTGGTCCCCGACTCACCCGCTCCTGGCATCAAGAACGTCACCGCAACGGTGAGCTGGAACGAACTGGGGAGGTTGCAGACCTATGCTTTCAATGCGCTGTATACCGCCGTCAGGCGCTGAACGCGGCTCCTCGCTGATCGAGCTGTTGATTGGCAGCACGGTGATGCTGACGGCGCTCGGTCTTGCCGGGTCGTTCTTCGTCACCGCCCGCAACCGGATTCAGGACCAACTGCAGCACGTCGAGACATTTCAGGGGTTGCGTGCGGCCACCGACAGCATGCTGCGCGACCTGCGGCTCGGCGGCGCCTGCCTGCCCATCTCCGGTGACTTCATCACCCTCGACGGCGTCAATGCGACGAACGGCCCGGACCGGATCACCACGCGCACCGGTGTGGTCCGCGCCAACGAAACCTGCGTGCGGACGGTGACCACGGCGGACATTGGCGCGCAGGACACAAACATTCCCGTACAAGCCGCATCGGGATTCGCCGACGGCATGCGGGTGTACATCATGCAGGCCAACGGCACCTGGGGAGAGGTCTTTACAGTCACCAGCGTCGACACCGGTGCAAACGTCCTGCACAAGAGCGCGACGCTCACGTGCCAAGTCGGATGCGGCAGCCCGGCGTATCCAGCAGGCAGTGGACTGTACGCGGTTGACGAACGCGAGTACGCCGTCGACACGACTGATCCCAAGAACCCCGTGCTCACCGTGGCCGTTAACGGCGCACCCTCTGTTCCGCTGGTTTACGGGATCGAAGACCTCCAGATTCAGTATCAACTCAACGACGGGTGCGACACTCGCTGCACGGTCGTAGACCTTCCGAGCTCAAGTCAGTGGGATTTGGTGAACCAACTCTACATTACCGTTGCGGCGCGCTCGCGCACGGTAGGAAGCAATGGGCAGTACTACCGCGCGACGCGGACGGCCCACGCAAAGCCGCGCAATCTCCTGCCCGGAGATTGAGCGCACCAGACCAGGAGCTGCTGCGATGAGTCCTTCAGTTGGGCGTGGCGAAGCCGGTGTCGCATTGATCGCCGTCCTACTCTTGATGGCGCTGCTGATGGCGTTGGCAGGTGCGCTGACCACGTCGATCAACATGGATTCAGGCTTGCGCGGCGCCTTCAGCCGATCGACAGGCGGCTTCTATGCCGCCGAGTCGGGGCTGAACCGTGCCATGGGCGACTACCGCAACATCTTCTTGAGCTTCAACACCCCGAACGCTTCCGACTTCGCGACGAAGGCGCTGACCATCAGCGATCGCACCGTGAGCTACAACATCACGGACGTGACCGCCTATGATGGACAACACAACCCGCCATCGATCACGATTCCGCCTGGGCAGCTGTTCGGCGGCCTCAACTCGATCGAGTACGACTACATCGCGGGCTCGTCGGCGCAAGCCAATGGTGACACGCAGGCAAGCGTCAATGCAGAGTTCAAGGTCGGCAACATTCCCATTTTCCAATTCGTTGCCTTCTACAGCAAAGACCTCGAGATCGCGCCCGGCGCCGATATGACCCTGGTCGGGCGGGTACACACCAACGGCGACCTCTACCTGAGCGCGGATGGTGCACTGCTTTCCATTCCCGATGACCCTGCCAACGGCATCAACACGGTTCAGGTGTCGGCTCGCGGGAAGATCTACCGCGGACGCAAGCGCGCCAATGCCTGCGACAGCGGCAAGGTCAGTGTGGCCACGCTCGTAGACGCCAATCACGACGGCAGGCTCGATCCATATGGTCTCAACTGCAATCTGCCTGACACCACGACGCCAACCGACGCGTCCGGCGGCACGCGAGAGATAGGTGCTGCCGAACTCGCCACCTGGAAGGGAAGCATGATCAACAACCTGGACAGCATCGCTGTGCCCCAGCCGGACATCGCGGCGCGCGGCACCGGTGCGTTCTGGTCCAAGGCTGACCTGCGCATCGTGCTCAACCTTACCAAGACGTGGACGCCGACCGCGCCGTTGGTGGGGCCGATCCAGTACGCCATCGAGGTCCAGGACGCGAGCGGCAACGTCGATCCGACGCTCACCGCTCACCTGCACGCCTTCATGGCAGACACTGCATGGAACGCCGCCAACAGCTCAACGCCCGGGACACGGCCGATCTTCTACACCGACGTCCCGCTCAGCGGAGGCGCGTGCGGGTGCACCGACACGACCCCGGGGACCGCTCCCGCCTGCGCCACCTTCGGAACGGCAAACTGTTACAACCCCGCCTTCTCAAGCGACCTGCGCGTCTATGGCTTGGGTACCAGCATCATGACGGCCAACGCTCAGGACGCCGACTATCGACGTGGCGGCTTCTACAACTGGCGCGAAGGCAAATGGCTCTATCTGCTCAACGTAAACGTCCAGGATCTTCTTGCCTGGAACCAGGCGGAGTGGGCGAAGCCCTCCAACAACGCCCTGTTCGACCCCACTGATCGCTCGGATGGTGGTATCGTGCTTTTTCTCTCGGTGCAGGGCGGCGAGTCTGGCAACCAGGGAAATCCCAACCTCCCGGGCACCGGCAGCCGCTACGGCGCGCGCATCTTTGGATCCGCCCAGCTGCCATTTCCAGACATGGGCGCGGATCCCACCGGAATCACGGTGGCGACTGACCAAGCGATGTACGTGCTCGGCGACTTCAACTCGGCAAACCCCTGGCAACCAGCGGCGATCATCGGCGACAGCATCAATGTCCTGTCCAACGCGTGGTTCTCCTATAGCGCCAATGTCCCCGCCGGCCTCAACGATGCGCAGAGCCCGACAGCCTCGCCGAAGGCGCAGAGTACAACAATCAAAGCGGCGTATCTCGGGGGCGTCGACGACACCATCTCCGGTTCAGGAACCGATGGGTACAACGGCGGGCTGGAGAACTATCCTCGCTTCCACGAGAACTGGGGCAGCGACGTGACGTTCACCTACAGCGGATCGTTCGTCAGCCTGGGCACGCCCCTGCACGTCAGTGGCAAATGGAAGAATCAGAACTACAAGGCACCGAAGCGAGCCTGGAGCTTCGAAACCAAGTTCGGCAACGCTGCTAATCTGCCGCCGCTGACGCCGCGGTTCGTTTACGTGCAGCAGGTGCTGTTCACCGAACAATTCAAGTAGCTGCCAAGGATATGTGGAGGGTTGCTATGACGCGGTTCGACGGTAACGGCTTCCGACATCTGGGTGGCGGCCGCAAGGGGCTCTTCCTGGTGTTGCGCTATCTGTTCATTGCAACAGCTGCGTATTTGATCATCTTCGAGAGCCGCACCTGGCCGGTGCCGCCGGCCTACGCTCTGATGGTGGCGTTCGCACTCGGCAGCAACGTGCTGCTGTCCCTCATTCCTGCCGACATGATGTTTTCTTGGTACGTCGAGGCTCCGGTCCTGATCGCCGACACGCTCTGGGTGTCGTGGGCTCTGCACTCGACCGGGACTTCCGGCCAGGAGTTCTTCCTGCTGTACTTCTTCGTGCTCTGCCTGGCGGCGCTCGGCGAAAGCCTCGGGATGTGCCTGCTCGCCGGCACCTTCGTCAGCGCCGCGAACCTCTATTTCCTCCCGGAGCCGCGCCACCTGCTGACCTCCGCTCCGCTGCTCCGCGTCGTCTTCTTCTACACCGTGGCGCTCTTCTACGGTCACGTCATCAGCCAGATCCGACACGAACGCCTCCGCGCCACACGCGGCTTGGCATGGGCGCGCGAGCTGGAAACCAAGGTCGCCGAGCGCACCGACGAGCTGCAACGCATGTATCACCAAGCGCAGGCGGCCAACCGCCTGAAGTCGGAATTCGTGGCGACCATGTCGCATGAGCTGCGCACGCCGCTGAATGTCATCCTCGGCTATACGGAGCTCCTCCTCGACGGGGAGTTCGGCGGCACCACCCCGGGACAGGCCGCCACCCTGCGCCGCATCGACCGGCGCGCGCACGAACTGCTCGACCTCATCGACTCGACCTTGGATATGAACCGCCTCGACGCTGGCCGACTCCGCCTGGAGCTGCAGGCAGTAGAAATCGCCGCGCTCCTCGATGCCGTGCGCACCGAAACCCAGGACCTGGTGGAGAACCCGGACGTCCACTTCGTGTGGGATAGGATCCCGCCGTTGCCGCGGTTACGTACGGACCCGGCGAAGGTGCAGATGGTGGTGCGCAACCTGATCCGCAACGCCGTGAAATTCACTGAACAGGGAACGGTAAGCGTCGGCGCGCGCCCGCGCGACGGTGGCGTGGAGATCGCGGTGAGCGATACCGGAATCGGCATCGCACCGGATGTCCTGCCCACGATCTTCGAGCCGTTTCGTCAAGGCGACGGTTCGACGACACGCCGGTACGGTGGGGTTGGGTTGGGCTTGTACATCGTCCAGCGCCTGGTCGACCTGCTGGGTGGCGCGATCAGCGTCCAGAGCGAGGTGGGGAAGGGATCGACCTTCCGCGTCTGGCTGCCCCCTGCGCCCAAAGGGGATGTGGCAGCCAGCGGTGCTGGGGATGCACGCGAACAACCGTGGAATCTCCGGAAACTCCACGGCACCGATTCCCAGTCGACGCCGGCACAGTCAAATGGCCGCGGGAAGGGCTACGAAGCCGGCGTGATGTTACCGAACGACGAGAGGATGTTTGCATGGAACTCTTAGAGATACTCGCTGCAGCAGTGAAGCAGAACGCCTCTGACGTGGTGTTGAAGGACGGCATGCCGCCGATGTTCCGTATCCATGGCATCCTGGCTGCATGCGCCGGGGCGCCACCCTTGACCGGCGAGATGCTCCAACGCGCGGCGACCCTCATTCTGCGTGATGACGCGGCGCGCATGCGCTTCTTGGCCGAGCGGCACGCCGACTTGGCCTTCGACGAGCCGGGCTTGGGACGCTTTCGCGTCAACGTGTATCGGCAGCGTGGCAAGGTCGGTATCGCCTGCCGCGTGATCTTGCCGCGCATCCGGGGCATTGCGGAATTGAACCTGCCACCGATCGTCGAACAACTGGCGTGCGAGCGCCGTGGGTTGATCCTGGTCACCGGCGCCACTGGCTGTGGGAAGAGCACGACCCTGGCAGCGATGATCGGTCACATCAACCAAACCGGGGCGCACCACATCATTACCATCGAGGACCCGATCGAGTACCTCCATCACGAGAAGCGTTCCATCATTAGCCAGCGGGAGATCGGTGAGGACGTCAACGACTTCCCTTCGGCCTTGCGGACGGCGCTGCGGCAGAATCCCGACGTCATCATGGTCGGCGAGATGCGCGATCTCGAAACCATCGAGACGGCGATCATGGCGGCCGAGACCGGCCACCTGGTGCTGAGCACCCTGCACACGGATGACGCGCCGCAGACGATCATGCGCACGGTGACCGTCTTTCCCGAGCACAAGCGTGAACAGATATGCCTGGTGCTGGCGAACGTCCTGCGCGGGGTCGTGAGCCAACGCTTATTGCCGACCGCGGACGGCTCCGGAGTGGTACCCGCCGTGGAGGTTATGCTGGGAACACTGCGCGTGCGCGAGTGTATCGCGAAGCAGCGGGTGCAAGACCTCCCCGACCTGATCGCACAGGGAGACAGCTACGGCATGCAGAGCTTTGACCAAGCGCTGCTGGCGCTCGTCAAGGAGGGCCGCATCACACAGGCAGAAGCGCTGGCAAATTGTCACGACCCGCTTGACTTCGCCCACCGCACCAGCGGCATTCTCTCACGCGGCGACCTCCTCTCCGATTTTCACGCAAGCAGCGCGGCCTGCGTGTGAGTCCGCCCTTGGAGGGTCCAGCTTCGACACATCCGAAGAGAAGGCGTATGGCACCGCGGTCAACTGTTCCCCCGAGTGATCACGGCACTCTGGCAGGAAATGATCAGCAGGAGACGCTCGTAGCGGTCTCGGATCTCCTCGATCGGGAGGAGCAACGCAGGCTCCCCCGGTGCGGCCGCCGTCTGGCGGCGCCGGCTGCGCCGATTGCGAAGATCAGCGTGCTGCTGGTGGGCGGCCAGCACGACCGCGTAGCGGTGGATACGCGCCAGCTTGCGGGCGAGGGCCACCGCGTCCTGACCGCGGCGGACAGTGCCGCGGCGCTCGACCTCTGCGCCCGCGAACACGTGGATATCCTCGTCGTCGCACAGTCGGTCATCGAAACGGGAGATCCTGAGTTCCTGCGGCGCGCCCGCCGGATCGACGACGCGGCGCCCGTGATTCTGCGCGCGGGCGCGGTTGGTGCCGAGGATCGCCTGCGACTGATGCGGGCGCTCGACCTGCATGGAATCTGCGACGATGCGGATACCGGCAGCAGCGGATTGCTGGAACTGGTGGCGTCGGCGGCCAGTGGCGTCCGGCGCATGCGCAGCGCGCGCGCCGCCCACGAGTTGCGTGCTCTCATCCTCGCCAAGTTCTGCCACGAGCTCCGTAACGCCCTGCATGTGATTCGCGGCTATTCAGAAATCCTGCGAGCGGATCCGGCGGCCACCGCGGTTGAGGACATCGTCGGTCGTCTGGAAGTCGCCAGCGGCGCGGCCCTCGGTCTGACGCAGGACTATCTCGACCTCGCACGGATCGACGCACCCGGCGTGACCGTTTGTCGAGAAGCGGTGGACATCGATGCGCTGCTCGAGGATCTCCGCACCGTCAGCCGCCGCCACATCGGCAGGCGACCTGTGCAATTCATCGCGGACGTTTCGTTCCCTGGCGCATTTGTCGCCACCGACGGCGAGAAACTGCGCGCCATCCTGGCACAACTGCTCGCCAACGCGATCAAGTTCACCTCGTCGGGTGAAGTGCGCCTGACGGTGCATTGCGCCGCCCGACGCACCGACTTCATTCTGTCCGATGCGGGGCCTGGCATCAGCCCGGAGGCGCTGCCCAACGTGCTCGATCCGCTATACCAGTTCCGCAACGACCCGGCGGCAACTACTCCCGGCCAAGGTGTTGGGCTGGCGATTGCCCTCCGTCTCAGCGCGTTGATCGGCGCGGCGCTCACCGCTCAGTCCAACACGCGTGGCGGAGCGGTCTTCACACTGAGCCTCCCGACAACCGCAAGCCGCCGCGCCGAACCGTTTGAACGCACCTTGCACTGATGCGGCCGTTGAAGGAGCACGACGCCCTTTGGGACCGAACGTATGCGGCACGCAGAGATCGACCCGGCGCCAGCACGCACCCCGGGGCACGTCAGTTGGCAGCGTGAGCAGCGGAGTGCCGGCTGCCGCGTGGCGGCAGGGCCTGCAGTTGGCGCCGCCGCCGCTTCTTGTCGGGCATCACCACCTGCTGGCGTGCGGCATCGAGTAGCTCGGCAAACGACTCCTGAATAGCTTCAGCAAACACGCCAATGTCGGGTAGCGTGTCCCAATCTGCATTGAGACCCCAGAATAACTTCCCCGCATAGCTGAACAAGGCAATGCCAAGCCCTTGGTTGCTGAACAGCGGCACCAGCGGATATGCGGCGACCAGCGGAGCGCCGGCCAGATACAGCGGGACCTGTGGGCCTGGGACGTTGGTGACGATGAGGTTGAACGGCGGATTGCGACTCGCCACCGCCAGCCCCATGCTCAGCACGTTGACCGCTGTCCACTCTGCCGCCTGCGCCAGCACCTCGGCACCCTCGGCTTGATTGGTCTTCTTGAAGCGCTCGCTGGCGGCATGCACGGCTCGCAGGCGGCGCACGGGATAGCGCTCCTGTACGCACAGCGGCATGATCCACACCGACACCCGGTTTCCCGGCAGGCCGCGTTCCTCCTCCGAGCGCACACTGACCGGGACCGCCACGCGGAAGTCGAGG
>DATKMS010000436.1:0-6904 GCA_035541735.1 Candidatus Margulisiibacteriota bacterium | reverse complement strand
CATGCCGAAGTCGATGATGTCCTCACCCGCCCGCCGCGCCTTCTGCCGGAGGTCGCCGATGATGTTGAAGACGTAGGGTGGAAGACGCTTGATGCGCGGAAAATCTGTTGAGTCCATGGCCTCGCTTGGCGCCCGCGCTGCAAGCTCCCGCCAACCTCGGCGAAATTCCTCACGGCAGCACGAACACGAAATTTTGTCGCATCGTAAAGGATTTGCCCCACCGACGCAAATTTCATCCTCCCACGAGGGTGGGCAAGCACCGCTCAGGGCAGCGACAGGCCGGGGGCTTTGTAGAGCAAGGTGGAATGGAAGACACTGCCCTTGCCACGGCGCACCAAGGCTCGAATCTCCGGGGGGGCCGCGGCAGCCTGTGCCTGCGTGAGGAAGTCCTGCAGCGCCGCCTCATCGGCAAACCCGAAGACGGTTACCAATTGCCGCTGGCCCACGGTACGATTGACAAACGTCTGCAAGCTGACGAAACCCGTGAAGCTCTTCAAATCGTCCATGCCACTTTGACCGAACCAATCGTCGAAGGCCTTGAGCTGCTGTGGCGATACCTCGTTGACCTCGACGAGGAACACCGCCGCCTCCGGCGTCGTCGCTGCAGCTGCGCCAGCGGCTGCAGGCGCGATCAAATGATGCACATGCGTCGCATCTCCGTCCACGGTGAGGCTCTGCAGATACGCCACGAGGTTGGCCAGTTGCGCCAGTGTCATGTCCGGGTACGCAGGCATGATCGAGCGGCCATCCGGTCCCAGGTACCCCGGGCCGTCTACCAGCACTGCGTTCGGGTTCAGAATGGACTCGGCGAAGTACTCCGCCGGGTGATGACTGCCCATGCCGGTGAGCTCGGGACCGGGCCGCTTATCGCCCGCAGCCAGTGCGGGAAAGCGCTCATCGCGAACCGCGTGGCAGGTGTAGCAACCAAGGTCCACGAACGCCCGGCGGCCGGCCGCGGCGTCGCCCCGCGGAGGGGAGAACTTCCATCCCGCCGGCACCCCGCCCGATTGATGAAGCGCTTCCATGGTGATCGGCTGTACGGCGGGCGGCACGGGTGCCTTGGCCAAACGACAGCCCCAGAAAGCGCAGGCAATCAAGGCGGCCGCACCCGACACCCGCAATCGTTTCGTCCTGAACCACCACATCCGCATGGCCTGGCTTGTGGACTACGGCGAAGGCCGGGTCAACACGCGCAGGTGTCGTGAAACGTGAACCAGCAGGCTGACAGCCAGGGGCTTCCACCCCTGGCTGGTGGGTGTCGCCCCTCCGGAGCTGTAACCTTGCGACGGCTGTGCTGACATGGCTGCCCGCTTTACAGCGGCTCCCGGGACACGACCACTTGAGCACGACGCAGATCTACCTGAACCCGTCGCCCGAAGAGGGGGATCAGTGAGCTTCACCGTAAGTGGTAGCCGGCCCCTGCGACCAAACCCGTCGCAAAGCCTGAGCATTGAGACGCCGTGACGGGATCTCTGCTCGCCCCCGCCAGAAAAACTCACGCCTTTCCGAGACTCCCAACGCCGTTTGGCGGAGATCTAGGGGGGAAGGCGACAAAGAGCGTTGAGGCCGCGCTAACGCCTAACGTTCACGCGCGCGCGGCTTTTCCGCGCGTCGCGTGGAACGGTTGGTTCGGCCAGCCTTGGCGATCAGTTCGCGCACCGCGGGCACCAGCTTGCGAGGCACCTCCATGAAGGTTCGTGCGGTCGCCTCGTCCTCAGCGACAGCTTCGTCTTCCGACTGCTGCTCGTAGTGTGAGAGGACGCCGCGCACTCGCGCCTCGTCCCAACCGGCTGGAAATTTCGTCTTCATCGCCTTCCCTTCCTTCGTCTCCGCCTACGGTACGCCATCAGCGCTTTGCCTGCCAGTTCGTACGCAGTGATGACGAAGACGCTGGCCGGTTCCGGATCGGCCACGTAGATGACGCGAAGAAACCGACCATGCCGCGTCTGACCGATCGCAACCCGTGAATCATCGCGGCCAGCCCGATCTTCACCGGGCGCTTCGAGGACATCTTCGACTTCCTCCTCGTCGACGGAGTGATTGTAGATGTGCGGTTCGCCCGTTTCCGGATCAATGTAGAAGCGGATCTTCACCGCACGACATCATACCGACTTTGCGAGTTGAAGCCGAACGCCCTGGCGGTTCAGCGGCGGCGCGGCGCGCCGCCCGCTGCAAGCGCGGGTTGTGGGCGGTGACATCATGATTACGCCCCCCGCGCCACATCGATTCTGGATATCAGCTCTTCAATGATCGGACTCCGGGCTAACACCCTCGCTGTCGCCTTCTGGCAGAGACTGCGACAGGTCCCCGGAGCCCGGTCTGGCGCAGTTGTGCGACCACGTTCCAGTTTCCGAACGGACACGCAACGCGTCGGCGGCATGTTCCTGCTTCCGGAACGGGCACTACAACACGCCGGCGCCATGTTCCTGCTTCCCGAACAAGGCACGGCAACACGTGCGGGGCGTCCCAGGTTCCCGCAAGAGGTGTGCTACGATCCGCAGCCGTTCAGCGCACCGCCGACGGCAACGATCAGCTCTACTGCACTAGCGGGGTCACGGACCGGGCTACAGAGCCAGGAACAGCACATCGAGCAGCAGTGTCAGGTCCGAATCCGTTATCTTGCCGTCGCCATCGATGTCGGCGCCGCACACGGCACCGGCTTGTCCCCATGCAAGCTTCACCATTGCAGTGAAGTCAGCTGCCGTTGCGATACCATCGCAGTTGGCGTCGGCTAACAGAGGGATTGGCGTTGGCGTCGGAGTCGCCGTGTCGGTGGCAACGGATGTTGCCGTCTCGGTCGGTGACGGAGAGGGCGCCGTGGTCAACGTCGCACTCGGCGTGGCGGTCGCACTCGCCGTGACCGTCGCGGTCGGTTCCGGGGCGTTCGAAAATGCCAGTGTGTAGACCGGCGACTGGGAAAACCCACGAGCGCTCGTCGTGACTCTGAACGACACCCGGTAGGTGCCGGTCACGGCATCCGGCAGCAACAGTTGCCATTCCGGGTGGACATGATCGCCAGGGATGCGCGTCGTCGTTCCGACAACCGTGGAGTCACCCGCCGCCTTGAGCGTGACGCTGCCGAACTTGATCGACAGCCCAGCGTCGATGGACACGACTTGCATGCTGAAGGGCGTACCGCTTTTCAGAGCGAAGAGGTCGAGGTCCGGCGCATCTTCCTGCAGCCACTCGAAGCCCGGGAAGACAGACGTAGATAGCGTCAGCCCACCGATACTCACCGTTGGGGTGACAGAATTCAGCGTCGAAAAATCGTAGCTCAAGCCTAATGCCCCACCGTTGGCTGCCGTCGAGCCAAGGAGCATCTCCGGCCCGTGCGCCTGCGTCTGCTGCGGAGACAACAGGGGGAGCGCGATGCTCATCGCCACCGGCACCAAATAGCGAGCAAGGTTGCAGCGCGGGGCGGTGTCGGGGTGCGCCGATGGCACACCCCGACGTTTCGACTTCAGTCTGAGCCAGTAAGGAACAGGCATGGGAAGTAGGTATCGAGGGTCTGCCCGCCCTGTGAGGCGCGTGCGGTAAACGCCGCCAGTTGCTTGCGGCCAAGTCCATAGGCTGCGGCGACCATCTCCTGCGAACGACAGCTGAGCAGACCGAGATGTTGATTCACGTCGTCGTCAGTGGCCAAGCCGGACCCTGCCGAGCCACACGCCTTCTGGATGTTCTTGAGCGCGGTCGCCTGTGCGGCCGCAATCTTGCCGAGCAACGTTCCGGAATCGGGTCCGGTTCCGCTCGCGTCGGCACACGCCTTTTCCGCCGCTGCCTGCGCCGCCGCGAGATTACTGGGCGGTGTCGTCAACGCCGCCCTGGCCTCATAGACCTGTACCTTGTCGAGGCACGCACTGAGCAGGTCGTGCGTCTTGCTCGCGAACTTCGCGCCCTCCTTGGAAGCCTTGGACAAGCACTTTACGTTCTTGCTGTCGTATGCCGTGGTGTCGTAGTCAGGCAACGGCAGCGGTCCATTGGAAATCTTCAGCGTGTAGACGTCCGATGGTGCGTAGGTGACCGGTCCGGTCGCCGTCAGCATGAACGAGATTGTGCCCTCACCGTACTGGCCCTCGGGCAGCGTCAACTGCAGCTGGTATTCCGGATGCGTATGCGGAAAGGGCACCGTGCCTAGCGAGACCGAGTCGCCCACGGCTGCCAGCGATGTGGTCCCGATCTTCATCGCCGTCCTTCCCGCATCGATTGCCGTGATCGTCAGCGTAAGCTCCGTTCCCGTCGCGAGAACGAAGGACCCCTCATCGGGCTCGTCCGCTGCGAGCATGTCGAATGCCGGGATGATACCGGTGTACAAACTGACTGGGCCGAGGCTCGTACTGAAACCGACGCGCGCGACCGTTCCGAAGTCGAACTCTACGCGGAGCTGGCCGCCACCGCTCGCGGTCGATTCAACCAACATGTCCGCACTCCCGTGCGCGAGCACTGCTGCCGGGCTCGCCATCAGGAATGCAGCGACACAACTGCAAAGAATGCGTTGCATTCGTCCCTCCCCGTGGGCCGACATCCGTCGCCCACGTGACTCTGCTGAAGCGTGATCGTGACTGCAGCGACCGACAAGGGTCGACTGCTACCCTATGACCACTGCAATCGTTCAGGTTGGGGGACGTAAGGGAGGATCGACGTGCGCCTCGCAGCGCAGCCGCGGCGCAGCCACGCCGACGTCCGCGTGCGACGGACCACGATCGGTCTGTGGCAGTGCCGGCAGAAGTGCTGGTTGCTCGGAGGCGACCGCCCTGTCCGCACCCGGCGCGCAGGAGGTGCAGTAGAGCCCGGGCTCCCGAGGCACGCGCGGTGCGGCCCGAGACACTGCCGCACCGCAATGACAGCCCATCCGTTTCGCGTACATCGGACACTTGGCCGGACAGTGCCCGGCGCACGCAGGCTCCGCCGCAGCCGTGACGTGGCTGACGCTCACCCCGTGAGCCACCACCATGAGAAGCATGATCACACGGGCAATGCGCCGTGGTAACGGCATGTGCCGGTGCGCTCCTACGACCCGCAGCCGTTCAACGCGGCCTGCACCGCGCCGACCAGTTCGTTGATCGCGACGGCACCGTCGCCGTTGGAATCGACCGTGAGACAGTCCGCGAGCGGTGCGCGTTCGAAGCTGACGTCGACCGCGGTGATCAGCTCGCTCACCGTCACTGCCCCATCGAGGTCACAATCTCCCGGACAGAACTTCCCCGCGAGTGGATCGCTGAAGTGGGGATTGGTAACGAAGTCGGTATCCGTGAGGCTCTTGAGGAAGTTCAGCACCTCCTCCTTCTCCTGATCCGTCAGCGAGAATCCACGGATGAAGCCGCTCTTGTACGGATTCTTGCTGCCGTCGCCGGCGTTCGGTCCGTCGGTGATCAAGCGTCCGCCACGGCCATAGTGGTCGACCAGGACGCCCTCGAGCGTCGCGATCGAGCCGTCGTGCATGTACGGCGCGGTCAGCTCGATGTTGCGCAGCGTCGGCGCCTTGAAGCTGCCCATGTCGGTCGCCACCTGGGTGAACGCGAAGATGCCGGTATTGTCCGGTGGATACGCACCCGTCCCGCCGATGTTGTAGAGGCCGTTGTTGTGGAACTGGATCTCGGGCGTCAGCTTACCGTCGTGGGTCTCCGAGTCGACGAAGTTGTAGCCGCCGTGGCAGTGGAAGCACTCGAGGCGTTCGGAGAAGAACAGGCGCCCGCCGTTATAGGCCGACAGCGAGATGGCGTTGTCGTCCAGACCGTTGATGTAGCGGTCGTACGGGGCGTTGCCCGAGATCAGCGTACGCACGAACGACGTCAGCGCCTTTACCAGATTGTCAAGTGTGAACGGATCGGCGTCATCGGGATAGGCCTCGGTGAAGAGGCGTTGATACCGCGTATCTGAGCTGAAGCGTTCCAACAGCGTTGCCTGGTCCATGCCGCCGAGTCCGAGCTCGACCGGGTTGTCGCCAAACATGGGTACCAGCGCCTGCTTCTCGAGCGTAAGGAGCAGCGGATTGGCCCAGGCGAAGGTCGCGTTGTAGGCCACGTTGGTCAGGGTCATCGAGCTGCGTGGATGCAGCTGACCGGTGGAGCCGACGGCCCGTTCCAGCCCGTCCGTGAACGCCAACTCCTGCTTGTGACAGGAGGCACACGCGTAGGTCTGGTTGCCCGAGAGGCGGGTGTCGTAGAAGATGAAGCGCCCCAGGGCGACCTTCTCGATGCTCATGGGATTGTCGTCCGGAACGCTCGGTTGCGGGAAGCCCACGGGCAGCTTCCACTGGTAGGCCTCGGCAGCGACACGGCGCGGCCCCGAACAGACCGAGAGCGCGGTCACGGCGACCAAGATGCACGCCGTTCTTGCAAAAAAGCTCGACACCCGTGTTCACTCCACGCGGAAGAACTTCTGCGTCGCCGGACTCGGCGTCCCATCACTGAAGTGCAGGCCGAGATTGCTGAACATGGGATCGCAGTCCTGGTCGCCGGGGTCGGATTCGCATCCGGGGGGCGTATTGGGCTGGTTCGAGTTGATGTCCGAGTTCGCCAACAAGGCCCCGAGATCGGCGACGATGGTGTTGGTCGCGGGGTTGAAGCCGTCGAGATCGACCTCGGCAACGTTGAGGCGCGCACAGCTCGTGACGATGTTCGGCTTGCTCCCGAGCACGCACCCGGTGCTGCCGAGATGCACGCGGACATTGTCGAAGGCCGTATCGATTTTCAGGAAGCGGTAGCCATCTTGCCAGCTCCAGAACATGCCGGTCAGATCGAGCGGCGACGGTGCGATTGCCTGATTGCCGTGGTTGCGGTCGAACGGCAGGCCAAGCTGAAAGCGCACGCCGGTGTAGTCACCCGGTGGCGCCATTCCGTGCACCGTGGTGTTGGTCAACGTCGTCCCGTTGCCGCACGGCGGTGCTCTGTTCTCGAAGTCGAGC
>DATKMS010000435.1:0-3372 GCA_035541735.1 Candidatus Margulisiibacteriota bacterium | reverse complement strand
CATGCGTCGTAACCGGCAGGGAAGCGCGTAGCGGGAGGCCAGCCAGGCGCGCATTCAATGCACCGACAAGATCACTCCCAGGCCCGAGCCGCAAATGTCCAAGCTGCGTGCTGCGCGGATTCATCTCGATCAAATAAGCGGTCGTGTCCGTCAAGGTGGTGGAAAATCCGGTGTAGCTGAAGCGGCCGTGGATCATGCGGCCACGGTGGTAATTTGGGGCGTGATGGCGTCGCTCGCGGGTGCGGCGAGTTCGGCCATTGCCTCGGTCTGCATGTAGCGGTGCTGCAACTGCCATTCGTCGTTGGCTTCCAGCAGCACGGCGCCGATCAAGCGGATAATGGCGGCTTCGTTGGGAAAGATGCCGACGACATCGGCCCGGCGCTTCACCTCTTTGTTCAACCGCTCCAGCGTGTTGGTCGAATGCAGTTTGGTGCGGTGCTGGGCCGGGAAGTCCATGTAGGCCAGCACGTCGGCTTCGCTGTCGTCGATGAAGGCGGCGAGCTTTGGCCATTTGGCGCGGAGCTGGTCAGCGACATGGCGTAGTGTCTGACCGGCGTTGACGCGGTCGGGCTGGAGGAACGCCTGGCGCAGTGCCGCCGAGACCATGGCGTGCTGCCCCTTCGGCACATAGGCCAGGGCGTTGCGCATCCAATGCACGCGGCAGCGTTGCCATGTGGCCCCGAAGGTGCGCCGGATCGCCGCCTTGAGCCCTTCATGAGCATCGGAGATCACCAGCTTCACCCCGCGCAGGCCGCGGCGCAGCAGGCTCTTGAGGAAGTCCGACCAGAATACCTCGGCCTCGCTCGGACCGATGTGCAGCCCGACGATCTGGCGCTTGCCGTCGGTGTTGACGGCCACAGCGATTATCGCCGCGACCGAGACGATGCGCCCGCCCTCGCGCTGCTTGAGGTAGGTGGCGTCCAGCCACAGATACGGCCATTCGCCGTCCAGTGGGCGTTCGAGAAAGGCGCCGACGCGCTCGTCGATGTCGCGGCACAGCTTGCTGACGGTGCTTTTGCTGATGCCGGACAGCCCCATGGCCTGCACCAGATCGTCCACCCGCCGGGTCGAGACGCCGCTGATCCAGGCTTCCTGGATCACCGCCACCAGCGCCTTCTCGCTGGTCTTACGCGGCTCCAGGAAGGGCGGGAAGTAGCTGCCCTGCCGCAGCTTCGGGATGCGCAGGTTCAGCGTGCCGAGCCGGGTATCGAGCGTGCGGTCGCGGTAGCCGTTGCGGTACGTGGTCCGCTCGTCGGTGCGTTCGTGGCGGGCGGCGCCGATCCTGCCGTCCACATCCGCCTCCATCAGCATCTGCATCACCGTCTCCGCGATGCCGCGCAGGAAATCGTCGTCACCGGCTTTGGCCAGCAACTCAGCAAGCGGTAGTCTGTCCTCGGTCATCGGGTCCTCTCGGCTCCAGGTTGAAGTCTCGCAACTCCACCTTAGCCAGCCGATCCGATGGCCACCTCAGCCTACACCATGGTCGGAGACGATTTTCCACCACAGGGTCGGACACTACCTCAGCGCCACGCGGACCACGCGTAGTCAGTGATGCGGAGCGCGCGACAACGCCCTCCGCACAGGCCAGGGGCCTGGCATGGCTGTTCAACGCTGTCCGGATCGGCTGGACTGAGTCCGCGCTGCAACACCTGCGGGCTGAAGTGAAGCGGCTGATACGAAAGGGTATTCCCGAACCGGAGAATATCTGACTCCCGGGTCGACAACCGTGTTGGAGGTTGCCGTGACTGCTTTCGCGCCGTTGCTGGGCTTGCTGGCAGAAGTTGCCGATCCACGTCGGGCGCAGGGGCAACTCTATAAGCTGCCCCACGTGCTGCTGTTCGCCATCCTTGCCATCGTGACCGGCTGCAACTCCTATCGGGGCATCGTTACCTTCATCGACGTCCATCGCCACAGGCTGAACGCGGCCTTCGGTCTGAACTGGCGCCGCGCACCCGCGCACACCGCCGTCCGCTACATCCTTCAGGGGCTCGATCCGGCGGCGGTGGAGGCGGTCTTCCGTCGCCATGCCGCCCTGTTGCAGGCGGCGCACGGGACGCCGGGACAGGGCAGCATCGCCCTCGATGGCAAGACGCTGCGTGGCAGCTTCGACAATTTCCGTGACCGTGCCGCCGCTCAGGTGCTGAGCGCGTTCGCCACCGACACCGCCCTCGTGCTCGCCCATGTCGACATCGCCGGGAAGTCCAACGAGATCCCGGCAGCGCAGGCGCTGCTGGCTGAACTCGGCGTCGCTGACGGCGCTATCGTCACGCTCGATGCGCTGCACTGCCAAAAAAACATTTTGAAGTCGCTGGGAAAGCCAACATCGCCCTGATCGTCCAGGTCAAGGACAACCAGCCGACCCTGCACCAGCAGATTCAGAAAATCTCCGCGACTACGGCGCCGCTCGGGTCTGCCTACAGCCGCGACAAGGGCCGCAACCGCGACGAAAGCCGCACCGTCACCGTCTTCGATCCCGCCGGTAAACTGGCCGACACCGAGTGGCATCCCCACGTCGCCGCCATCATCCGTGTCGAGCGCAGCGTCTTTACCCGCAACGCCAAGACCGGGCTGCTGTGCCTCTCCACAGATACTGCCTTCTACGTCTCGAACACGCCGGTCACCGCCAAGCGCGCCGCCAAGGCCATCCGCGCCCACTGGGGAATCGAGACCATCTCCCATTACAGCCGTGACGTCACCATGGGCGAAGACCGCTCGCGCATTCGATCCAACCCCAGCGTGTTCGCCCGCCTGCGCAGCTTCGCCTACAACATCCTCAAGGCCAACAAGACCGACACGCTCAGCCAGGACCGCTACCGGGCCGCTCTCGCAGGAATCGACAACCTCTTCAAACTCATCGCTATTTCGTAGCGTTGAACAGCCATGCCTCCAAGGTCGCCGATGATTTCAACGTCAAATACGGCGTCTACAAGACGCACCAGGACATCGACAGCTACATCGACCCGTCGCTGACCGATGCCGTCCAGTAACCAGCGAAGGCCGATTCCGGAGACTACGCATGAAACTTCCCGCCTGGCTAATGCTGCACAAGCCATTGTCCAAACGGGCGCGCACCATCTTCGGAATCGGCTCCATCGTGCTGCCGCTGCTGCTCTGGAGCGTGGTCAGCTACGTGCCCTTCGTCTGGCATCCGCAGATTCTCATCACCGATCCCGGCGATGTGGACTATCTGGAAGCCGGCATGCGCATGGACCGCGCTCCCTTCCAGGAAGCGGTGCAGGAAATGAAAAATGAGGGCAAGGCTCCTCCCAGCGGCACGCCCTCCAACCCGATCTATCTGCCAGCGCCGGACGAGGTGGCCACCGCCTTCTACACCGCCTTCACCACACCTCCAGCCGAGCGCGACGGGCCCTG
>DATKMS010000434.1:0-2020 GCA_035541735.1 Candidatus Margulisiibacteriota bacterium | reverse complement strand
ATTGCCGACCTCGTAGCCTGGCCGATCGTGCGAGGCCACCTGCAGCGCTCGCTGCAGGAGTTGGCACGGCGAGTCGAGCAGCTGCCGGCGACGCGATCCGCCGGGGCTCCGGGTAAACGACAGCACCGCACTGGACGAGCGCGCACGGCACGGAGGCAACAATGACGCCGTCAGACCGGACGTTAAACTACGAGTCAATCCGGCGGCCGGGTTGGGGGTTGTTGCTGCTGGAAGGGCGCGCCCTGCTGGAAGTCGCGGCTGCGCTGGCCGCATATCCGCTCTTGCGGCAGGCACCGCGCGGCGACGGTCACCCGGTTCTCGTGCTACCCGCTTTCATGACCAGCGACCTTTCTACACGCGTGCTCCGGGGCTTCTTGCGCGATCTCGGTTACGTAGTTCACGGCTGGAAGCTCGGTCGCAACACCGGCCCCACGCCGGAGACGGTGGCGTACCTGGTGCAGCGGTTTCACGAGCTGCACAGGCGACACGAGCGTCGAGTGAGCCTGATTGGGTGGAGTCTCGGAGGAGTTTTCGCCCGCGAGCTCGCACGCGCCTTCCCCTCGGAGGTGCGCCAGGTGATCACCCTCGCCACGCCGTTTCGCAACCTCGAGGCGGTGAACGTGCCTGCCTTCGTGCTCGCGCGCCGCCGCCCGCATCCTAACGAGGTCGCTTTTCGCCAACGCCTGCGGTTGCCGCTCTCCGTCCCGCTGACGGCCATCTACAGCCGGACCGACGGCATCTCCTCATGGCGGAGCTGTGTCGCAGAGTCCGGCCCGCAAAGCGAGAGTATCGAGGTGGTCAGCAGCCATCTCGGCATCGCGCATCATCCCGTGGTCCTCCTCACGATCGCGGATCGGCTGGCGCAACCCGAAGGTGCGTGGAAGCCGTTTCGTCCGCCCACAGGCTGGCGCTGGCCGTTCGTACCGCGGGTGACAGACGCACACGAGGGCGGTGGATGAAGCAAGCAGGGACGCGAAGACCGAACCGCGACGGCGCTCAAGCCCGGGCAACCGCCCTGCGCGTTGCCGACAGCCCCCGCGCTGGCCGTTTCACGGATCGCGACCGGCGTCCGCCACCCGGCGATTCGTTTCCCAAGCGCCGGCCACACGCACGACACAGTCCCTTGCCTCCCTGGCTCGCGAACTGTCGAGCGGGCTCAGTCCCGCCCATCGACCGAGCAACCAGTTGCGCCACGAGCTGTTGTGCCAAACTCTCGAGCGCCCAACGCAACAGCGTGCTCTGCAGCCAGACCAGCATCGGTGCGGTTCTTCCCAGGCGAGGACGATACACGCCCGCCATTACAGAGGCATGACCACTCCATTAAAAGTTGGGGTGCTTTCGGCCGCGGGCAGCCGCGGTTCAGGGAAGAAGGACGATCTTGCCTTGGGTGTGGCCTTGCTCAAGTAGCTCGAAGGCCGCACGGACGTTCTCCAGCGGGAAGGTCGCCGCGATCGGCACTTCCAGTGCGCCCGAGGCGACCAGCCCGGCGAGTTCCGCGAGAACCGCGGCGTTCTTGGCGGACTCGCTCCCCTCGAACTTCACCCCGTACTCACCAACGGCGCTGAAGTCGATGATCGTGTTGATTCGCGAAGGCGCCACGCCCAGGTCGATCGCCAGCTTCACGTATCCTCCGCCGTGGGTGTCGATGAACGCGTCGATGCCTTCCTGGCGAAGGCGGTCGCTCAAGTCGTTCCCGTAGGCGACGGGCTTGACCCCATGCTTGGCCAGCCAGTCGTGGTTGGCCGGGCTGGCGATGCCGATGACGCGCGCACCCGTTCGCCTGGCCAACTGGACGGCAATTGAACCGACTCCCCCCGCCGCGGCCGACACTGCGACGGTATCACCGGGCTTCAGACTCACCGCGCGTACCGCGGCATAGGCAGTGCTTCCGGCGATGGCCAGCGAGCCGGCGACTTCCCAGGACACCATTGCCGGCTTGGCGGTCAGGTTCTGCATTTCAACGCGCACGTACTCGGCGTGGCTCGCGCGTCGATCAGTGAAACCGATGACCTCGTCACCG
>DATKMS010000433.1:0-2478 GCA_035541735.1 Candidatus Margulisiibacteriota bacterium | reverse complement strand
AACGCGTCCAGGGCATCGTGTTCACCCACCTGCACGCGGATCACGTCGGCGGCATCAACGAACTGTGCGCAGGGCTGGATCATCCGGTGCGGGTCTTCATGACCGATGCGCAGGCTGAACGAGCCAACTACACGACGAGTTCGGGGCTCAAGCTGGTGCGTAGCGCTAGCTGTGTCCGCGAAGAACGCCTGCAGGCCAAACCCTTGATGGCAGTGCCCGGCTTCGACGGCGTCTTCGTCATCGCCGCAGGGGGACATACCCCCGGCAGCCAGATGGTTTCGGCGGTCATCCTGCCTTCGGTGGAGGCGGGTGCCACGGGGTACGTCTTCACCGGCGACATCGTGAACAACATCGACGGCGTGACCTACGACATTCCCAAGCCGTGGTTGTACAGCCTGTTGATCGTCCCCGAGGATGGGGAACGGCTCGCTGTGCTGCGACGCTTCTTGAGAGATCTATATCGGGGGAACAACTTCCACTTGCTGGTGTCGCACGACCAGATCGCTCTGGAGCACGGCGGCGTGCCGGCGTGGTAGCGCAGTGCTACTGCGCGAAGCGTCTGCTGAGAGTGCCGAAGACGCGCCGCGTGATGCTGCGCGGGAGCGCGCTGGTGAGTGTCATCAACGCACGATTGGCCACCCCAGGGATGCAAATCAGCTCGCCGCGAGGCAGGGCGCTGAGCGACGCCTCGGCGACCGCATCGGGGCTCATCCAGGCGAAGGACGGAATATCCGAGACGTCAATGCCGGCGCGCTCCTGAAACTCGGTACGCGTGAAGCCGGGGCACAGGGCCTGTACGGTGACCCCGGTGCCGCGCAACTCTTCGTGCAGGGCTTCGGTGAAGCTATTCACGAACGCCTTGGTTGCCCCGTAAGTGGCGTTGTATGGGGCGGCCTGGAAGGCGGCCATCGAGGAGACATTGATGATGTTGCCGCGGTGGCGGGCGATCATGCCCGGGAGGGCGGCGCGCGTCAGGCGCGTCAAGGCAACCACGTTGAGGCGAATCTCCTCTTCCTCCTTGACGGGGTCGAGCTGTGCAAATGCACCAACGGTTCCGAAGCCCGCGTTGTTGACCAGCAGATCGAGTTGCGCATCGGTCACGACCTTCTCGACGATGCGCAGCTCCGCAGCATGCGTGAGGTCGGCGGGCAGCACTTCGACCGCAGCCTCATGTTCCGCGTGCAACCGGTTGGCGAGCGCGTCGAGGCGTTCACGGCCGCGGGCGACGACAATCAAGTCGTAGTGCTCGCGGGCCAGACGCCGCGCGAAGGCTGCCCCGATGCCAGTCGAGGCACCGGTGATCAATGCGCGCTGGCGCGGCGCGTGGGTTCTCGACGACGAACTCTTAGCCATGGGCGTCCCTCCCGGCGGTCGCGTCAGCGTGCGCCGCAGGTGTCGCTACGAAATCGCACAGCGCGGCGCGGAAGTCCACGGCAGCCCCGCCGCCGGGAGCGGTACGGGGGTGGCGCGGTGCACGACCCCGATACCCACTTACTGGAGCGCACTCGCGCTCTGATCGGCGCTGGTCGGTGCGTTTGCGACGAACGCTAGGCCGAGCCGCTGACTGAGTATCTCTGCAAGGTGCATGGCCGTCATCGGCAGATTGCGTGCCGCGCGCTGCGCGTGTTGGCGCATGTCTGCGGCACTACCTGAGGCCGCGAGCAAGATGCCCAGCGGCAGCTCGCGGGTTTTCGGATCCGAGCGCAAGTGACTCACGAGGCGCAGTCCCTCGCCGCGCGGCAAGCCGAGATCAATGAGGAGGAGATCTGGTTCGACCATCGGCATCAATTCCAATACTTGGCGCAGATCGGGGGCCGATGAGACGGATGCCTGCATGCGCGACAAGACGTTGCGGAGCGCTACCACGACCGAAAAATTCTCGGAGGCGACGAAGAGACGGTGAATTGGACCGCTCGACTCCAGCAGGCCTGCGATGCACGCATCGGCG
The DNA here is from genome assembly GCA_035541735.1 of Candidatus Margulisiibacteriota bacterium. Taxonomy (GTDB): domain Bacteria; phylum Desulfobacterota; class Binatia; order HRBIN30; family HRBIN30; genus DATKMS01. The sequence continues at coordinate 530 of DATKMS010000433.1, read as the reverse complement.
TCAACCGGCTGCGTGAAGAAGTCAGCCATGCCAAAGGAGAAGCCGTTCGTGCCGTCGGCGCAATAGGCGAAGACGCTTCGTTGGTAGGTGTCTGCTGCGATGAAGGACGCGATCGCCGCGACAGGGTCATGTGCTCGGCTGAGGAGGTTGACGAGAAGCAGGCGGCTGCCGGGGGCGTCCGCCGCCGTTGCATCGAGTGCATTGAGGTAGCGTGAATCAGGCAGCCGCATGACCACCGCGCGCGCGGCATCGCACAGCGCCTTGTTTTCTTCCAAATGAATCACCGTGGTGGGGCCGACAGTGGCATCGCCGCGAGCAGAGCGTTTGGCTGACTTCGCAACGGCGCCGCGTGTCTTGGCAACCGGCTCCGCGCTGGGTGGTGGCTGCGGTGGTGGCGCTGGGGAGACGGCTGGGGCGGATGTCGGCGCGGGAGATTGCCCCGGCCCCGCGCGCAACGCCGAGATCTCACGCTCCAACGCTTCCTGTTGACGCCGCTGTCCGGAAAGTTCGCTCACGGCATCCTCGCAACT
>DATKMS010000432.1:0-8717 GCA_035541735.1 Candidatus Margulisiibacteriota bacterium | reverse complement strand
GCGCCACGGTCCGGTAGGAGAAGCAAAGATGCCAGCACGGTGGACACGCGTCGGCTGTGAGGGGCCAATCAAGAAAAATTGGTCGCAGGTGTCGACGCAGGGGCAAACGAAAGCACGGGAGCGGTATCGGGCGCGACTGATTGGCGAATCGCGTCAGGCCGGCTTCCACCCGGCCAACACCGCCCGCAAAATCGGGGAATCAAAGCGGTCGCCCAAATAGGTGACCGCAAAATGGCAGCGTCGTCCGGTTGACCGCAGATGCCTCACGGCGGCCGCTTGTCTCACGACACGGAACACGACCCTCACTTCAGCGTGCCCAACGGGTGGGTCGTGACCCGACATCCGCGCCACTGGACTTATGGGTCTTCTCTGCCTTGGTGTCTTTTTTGGCGCCGTGGAAGCGGCCCCAGAGCCGGTTGAGATGCTTGGCGTCGTAGCCGCTCGGTGAGCCGGTCACGCTCGTCCCGGGTCTCTGGCCGGGCATGAGGCTCCGATGTGGGGAGGGTGGAAACTCATCCAAGTCCTGATCGGCATCGTCGCGGCGCATGTCCCTGCCCGCCGACGAGCGCATCCGCTCGGCCGCAACTTGCAGCGGTGCCGCAAGCGGTACGCCTGGATGTGGCCCCGGCCACAGTAGTGGCGTCACAACGACCACCCACGCCTTTGATTTCAATCCCTTGGCCTCCGTAAAGCTGCCGATCGTAGCGATCGTAGGCGCAGACGTCCCCGATTCGCAAGCGGCATCATGTTGCCGCGCTCAGGGTCCGGAGCTCAGCGACGGGCCTGGGGCGGTGCGGATCACCCGCGCGCGCGCCTCCATCTCGTGCGCCTGCATGTCGCGGCCGGTGTCGTAAAGCAGCGCGGCGTAGTTGTCCAGGACGCGGTCCAGTTCGCCCTTGCCAGGCCCGCCCGCCTTTTCGAGGACCGCAATGGCACGCTGGTAGAGCGGCTCGGCGGCGCTGGCGTTGCCTTGCGCCGCGTAGAGCAACGCGAGGTTGTTCATGCTTTCCGCGGTGAGGATGTGCTCGTCACCGAGACCGGTTTCGCGAATCGTCAAGGCGCGTTCGAGCAACGGCTGCGCCGCGTCGTAGCGCCCGCGCGCGGCTTCAAGAGCCGCGAGGTTGTTGAGGACTGTCGCGACATCGGGGTGGTTCGGCCCTTGTTTGCGCTCGCGGATCTCCAGCCCGCGCTGATACAACCGCCCCGCCTCGTCGAGCTGTCCCTGCTGCCGGCGCAGGATGGCGAGGTTGTAGAGCGTGGTCGCCAGCGCCAGATCGTCGGTGCCCTTCTGTTCCGCGTCACGCAGTTCGGCCAGCAACGCACCCTCAGCCTTCTTCTGCGCCTGGGCGTTGGGCGTCGGCGAGGTCTCGGGCTCCTCCGCTTGCCAGGTGATGGACGGTCGCCCGGGGCTTTCCATCCCGAACTCGGTGTGTGCCGCGCATCCGGCGGCGAGCAGCAGCACTGCGCAGATCCGCGCGGTTCGTCCCGTGGAGCCGATCACGGCAGTGTGCATAGCTGCCCGCTGCACCTGTCGCCAGCCGCGAGCGCCAGCACGGTTGGCTCTTCCCCGTCACGGCTCCTGGCGCGGCAGGTTGTCCTGAAAGCGCCGTTGCAGACGTCGCATGCCACCGAGCCAGCGATCGTAGTCACTGGCTTTGCGCCGGAAGTACTCCGCCACTTGCGGGTGGGGCAGGATGAGAAAGCGCTCGTCTGCCAGTCCTGCGATGACGGATTGGGCCACCTGTGCGGGTTCGAGCACGCCGTCGACACCGGCGACGCTCCCATCCTCCGAGCCGGCGAGCATGTTGGTACGCACCGCTTGCGGGCAGAGCACGGAGACCTTGATGCCCTGGTCAGCGTGGGTGATGGACAGCCATTCGGCCAATGCCAGGACCGCGTGCTTGGTCACCGAATAGGTCGCCGAGCCGATCTGCGACAGCAACCCAGCCGCTGAGGCCGTGTGCAAAAGGTAGCCGCCGCCGCGCGCCAACATCCCGGGCAAGACAGCGCGCGCCGCGTACACGTGCGCCATGACGTTGACGTCCCAGATCTTCTGCCACTGGGCGTTCGGGGTCTCGACACCGCCGATGAACAGGATACCAGCGTTCGAGCACCACAGGTCGATGCAGCCGCAGCGCTGCTCGGTCTCGCGCACGACCCGCACGATATCTGCCTCGACACCGACGTCGGCCTGGAGAGCGATGCCGCCGACCGCAGCCGCCACCGCCTCGGCGTGCGCCACGTCGAGATCGACGATCACGACTGTGCGCGCTCCTTCCGTCGCAAAGCCGTGCGCCAGCGCCGCCCCGATGCCATGAGCGCCGCCTGTGACGACGGCGACTTTGTCACGTAACTGCATCGCTAGACTTTCTCACGAAAGCACGAAATAGCGAAGCACGAAAGGCAGGAATCCCCTTCGTGCTTTCTGTGATCGTCTGGACGTCGGAGGGGTTACACGCCCGGCGCCCGGCCGGCCGTGCTTCCAGACTGGCGCCTGCTGAGGCCGGCGCGCAGCAGTGATGAGTCGACGCAGTGCTGGGAAGTGAAGTCGCCTCTCACTGCTGCGCAGTTTTGCTGAGTCTGCTTACGGGTTCGTGATGCCGCCCGCGCTGCTGTCGTAGGTCCAGGTGATGGCGCCGTTGTCATGCCTGGCAGTTCCGCTGAAGCCGGCAGTGCCGACCGGGACCATGGAGAGCTTGACGCCGCTCGACGGCTTGAAGTTCATCTTGGTGTTGCAGTCTGATTCGGTGCAGGCGACGTAGGCGTTGGTGACCGCAAAAGTCGCCTCTTCGGCTGTGGCTGCGTTCCGCAGGTCGGATTCGGCACGCGCATCGAATCCCCTCTGGCGATAAAGCGCGAACTGCGGAATCGCGATTGACGCCAGGATGCCAATGATTGCCACGACGACCAGCAGTTCGATCAACGTGAAGCCTTCATGGTTTGTGAGAGCCTTCATGGTGTCTCCTCCCTCAGGGCGATGTTTTTTTCCCGACCTGTTTTCCTTTGCGGTCCGTCCGTTTTCGGAGGGCCGTCACGGAGGGGGTGCCCCCGTGGGTCATGTGTCGACTGCCTGAGCGTAAAGCAAAGCATACGCCATGATCGTGTGCTCTCGGTCGCCTTCGAATTGCCGCCGAAACAGCGATGCGGAGCGTCATCGAGACGCCGAACAGTCTTGAAATTGTCCTTGCCGGCCAGAACGAACGGCAGGGCGGCGCGTAGCAGCCCGCCGCGCCGTAATTCAGGACAAATTTGCTCGGCCGTGACGCACCCGGCGGGGCGTCACCGTTTTCAAGGTGCTACTGCTCAGCGCCGAGCGATCACGACACGCGCCGGCGATGGCGCCAGTTCGTGCAGGGCGACCTCCCCGAAGCCGGCGTTGCGCAGCATGGTCTGGTACTCGGTGAACGTGTAGGCGTCGCCCGCCGGTGTGCCCGCCAGCATCACCAGAGCGAACCGGACAGCGTCGGGTGGACCCGAACGGTCATCGTCCGGCACGAACTCGACGATGACGACGCAGCCACCGGGTTTGAGCGCGGCGTATGACTTCTGGAGCAGCTGTTCGCAGCTCAGCGGATCGAAATGATGCAGGAAGTTTGGCAGCAGCACCACGTCGTAGCCGTCACCGAACGGCACCTCGAGGGCGCTGCCCGGCACGGTGCGGAAGCGGTCGGTGACGCCCGCGGCACGCGCATGCTCGTCGGCGACGGCGAGGACGTTTTTCCAATCGAGCGCGGTGACCTGCACGCCGCGGTTCAGTCGCGCCAACGTGATGCCGAACATGCCGTGGCCTGCGGCGACGTCGAGCACCTTCCAACTCGGCGCGTGCTCGATGTCGAGGAGGTTGGCGAGCAGCATGGCGCTCATCCCGGCCAGCGGCGCCATGGCGCGCGCAAACTCGACCCACATGGGGTGTTCGGGCGCCAGCCCGCCGTCGTTCGGGATGGCTGTACCACCGCGGCGGACTGCGTCGGTCAGGCGAGCGAACCCCTCGCTGACCGTCGGCGACGCGACGAAGTGAACTGCAGAGCCGAGATAGCCCGGTGAGTGACGGTCGAGGAACGCCGAAGCGGTCGCGCTCAAGCCGTAGTGCTCGGCCTCCTTGGTGAGGAAGCCGTCCACCACCAAATGATTCAGCAGGGCGCGCAAGCCGCGCGGCGCCGCATGGCACCGGGCTGCCAGCCCGTCGACGGTGTCCGCACCCGCAGCGATGTGCGTGAATACGTCGAGTTCGATTGCCGCCTTGAGAGCGGCGGTGCGCTGATAGCCCGTGAGGGCATCCCACAACAGAGAGAGTGACAGTTCGTCGGTCGCCATGGCGGCATCTTCTATCGAATGCGGCTCGCGGCCACAATCAGGGTGTCGGTCGTTGAAGGTGAGTCTGCACGCAGGGGAACGACGGAGCCAACCGTGGCGCTGTCGTCGCTCGCCGGCGGGTGGGCATTGCGTTACCGTCCCGCGGTTCACTAGGTTGCGGCCATGTTCCGTCGGCCCATCCTCATTGCCTTCGCGGCGTTGTTCGGGCTCACCGGCATCGGCGTGTTGGGGTACATGGTCATCGTTGGCATGGGGCCAATAGATGCGCTGTATATGACCGTGATCACCCTTTCGACGGTCGGCTATCGCGAGGTGCAGCCGCTGGGTCCGGCGGGGCAGATCTTTACCATCGGGCTCATTTTCGGCGGCTTGGGCATCGTGCTCTACGGCGCGAGCTTGATCGCGCGGGAGATCATCGAAGGCGAATTTCAGCGGACATTCGGGAGGCGCAAGGTGCAGCGACAGATCGAACAACTCTCCGACCATTTCATCGTTTGCGGCTTCGGCCGCATGGGCCGTATCGTGTGCAAGGAGCTGCTGGCCAAACCGGTTCCGTTCGTCATCATCGAGCGGAGTGCAGAGGCGCTGCGGGATGCCGAGGCGGAGCAGTTACTAGTCGTCGAGGGCGATGCCACCGAAGACCACATCCTGCTGCAGGCCGGCATCAAGCGGGCGCGCGGCCTGGTCAGTGCACTGTCCACGGATTCCGACAACGTCTATGTGGCGCTGACCGCGCGCGAGCTCAATGCCGACCTGCTCATCGTGGCGCGCGCCGAGGACGAGCGCAGCGAGCGCAAGCTGCTGCATGCCGGCGCGACCCGGGTGGTCTCTCCGTACGTGATCGGCGGCCACCGCATGGCGCACGCGCTTCTGCGCCCGGCCGTACTCGACGTGATCGACCTGGCGACTCACTATCGCAGCATCGAGCTGCAAATTGAGGAGGTGCAGATTCCGAAAGATGGGGTGGGGGAGGGCGTGACCTTGCTGGATTCAGGAATCCGCCAGAGCCTGGGGATCATCGTCATCGCCATCAAGAAGCCGAACGGTGAGATGGTCTTCAATCCCAGCAGCGACGCCCGCATCGTTGAGGGCGACCGGTTGGTGGTCATTGGACAGACGGCAAACCTGCGCGAACTCGAGCGCCGGTTGCACGCGGGGTGAGCGACTGGCAGCGTGTCGACGGCCGCAGGCACTGCGTCTGAAGAGGGGCGAAGCACCGCCGGCAGTCGCTGCACCCGCCTCGCGGATTGCCTGCTGATCCGCGTTCACGGGTAGCCGCGGCGTCTCCGTTCTCAGATCTGAAAAGACCCGGTGCCCCGTATTGTGCATGGTTGCGCACCGTGGGAGTATGTGCCGCATGGCATAGATGCTGCTCTCACACCGCGGCGAGAGACTGCACGTCTCGCCACCACACGGGAGGTCAGGCGATGGAGAATTGCGCGCGCCGCCGCCAGAGGAGAGTGATCGTCGTTGTAATCTTCGCCTCCGCGATACTTGCCGCCAGCCGCACTCGCGCGTTGCCGCGCTATGGCCCGTTGGAGGTGGCCGGCAACATCTCCGCGCAAAACCTGATCCGCATCGACCCCGACCTCGCGCACGCGAACGGTGGTGCTGACCTCGTGCAGCAACGCAACACCTTCAAGCTGCGCGTCGACTACCAGATGTTCGACCAGGGCAAGATGATGAGCAAGATTGACGTGCCCTTCATCGAACGCGGCAAGGTCTTCATCCTGTACCGCGGCGTCTACGACAGCGTCTATAGCTACACCCCCTCCTTCGCGCAGCGCGACATCTACGGGAACAAGATCCCGCAACGCCTCGATGATTTCACCGGCTCGCAGCTCAACTCGCTGCAGTTCGAGAACTCGCTGCGGGAGGCGTACCTCGACCTCGCATTCAAGACCGTCCCCCTCAGCCTACGCCTCGGCCGCCAGCAGATCGTCTGGGGCGAAACCGACAACTTTCGTTTGCTTGACCGGGTCAATGCCCTCGATCTCACCTGGCACCTGCAACAGGAGTCGTGGGACGAGCAGCGGATACCATACTGGATGATCAAGGGGTTGGTGGACCTCGATCGTGTCATGGCCGGGGCCACGCCGTTGTCGAACACGTTCCTGGAGTTCTTCTGGAACCCTGGGGACTGGGAGCCGTCCAAGAAGGATTTCCTGCCGCGGCCATGGAGTGCACCGGTCGTCAATCCCCTCACCGACTCGACCACGCCGCCGGCGGGCGGTCGCGGCCTGTTCAACGTCTTGACCACCCTGAAGTGCGCCGGGCGCCCCGACTGCCAGCCGATCAACAGCTTGTACAAGAACACCGTGCTGTTCAAGCAGGGCGACTACACGCGCGATCCAAAGGGCAACAGCCAGGTGGGCGTGCGCTTTGGCGCGGTGACGCCGCAGGGCGTGCAGTTCACGCTCGACTACTTCTATGCACGCTGGAACGGCGGCGACGATGGCACCAACTCCGCTTCGTACACGGCCATCCCCGCGAATCAAGTACTCGGAAAGAACGGAGCACTGGCCAAGGGTCAGGCGCCCATCGAGGCGATCATGCCGTACGTGCACACGGCCGGCTTCTCGCTCAACTACGCGGACGAGGACCACACCCAGACGGTGTACCGCATGGAGAGCATTTACGAGTTCGGCGTCCCGTTCAGTGATGCCTCCAAGCACTATCCCGACGCTGGTGCGCTCGCGCAGCTCAGGAACGACCTCTTCGGCGTCACCAAGAAAGACATGTGGAAGGGAATGATCGCCTTCGATCGCCCGACGTGGATTCGGCCGCTGAACCGCAAATCGACCATCCTGATCCTCGGGCAGTTCTTCTGGCACTACCTGCTCGACAACCCCAACATCCTCTGCCAGGACTCTGCCGGACATCAGGTCTCGTGCTATTCGACGCACAACACGCGGCAAATCAAAGGATTCCGCGGCTCGTACTCGAGCAGCGGAATCACCACCACCGGCATCCCGGGCCAGGGGGCCGTCATCGACCGGGTGCGCGATTGGGAAGCGCTGGCCACATTGGCGGCGACCACGTTCTACAGCGGCGGCAAGATCGTCCCGTTCCTCATCTACGTCATCGATCCCGTGAACAGCTACAATATGGAAGTGATCGCGATGGTCGACTACTACATCACCAACGACATCATCTTCAACCTCACGCAACGCTATTTCATCAACACCGTCAGCCATCCCGTATATGAGACCTGGGGCGTCGCCGGTACCAACCGCGGCCGCTCCGAGTGGGGCATCCGACTGACCTATCAGTTCTGAGTGGAAGGAGGCCGTCATGAAACGGCTCGCGTTGTTGGCAATCGTGCAGCTCATCGCTGCAGTGGCGCTTGCTGACGTACAACCCGGCGATGTCATCACCAAGGACAACTTTGCCAAGGCAAAGGACCTGGTGGGCCCAGGGGTCGCATGGTGCGTCGATCACGGCATGACGATGAAGATCGTGCCGACCAAGGCCGTCGAATGGCCACGCGCCTACCGCGAGGCCACGGAAGCAAACAGCGGGCAGGTGCGTATCTCGGCCCAAGGCGACGTGCTCGAGAACTACGTTGCCGGCATGCCGTTCCCCACGATCGACCCGAACGATCCGCAAGCCGCCATGAAGATCATGTGGAACTACCAGTACAAGCCGCTGCTCACCGACGATGTGCTGATGCGCGACTTCCAGGTGCCGAGCGGCCCGCTGACCTACACCGCCCCGATGGTGCCGGACCGCGAGTTCATGGTCGGCGACATGCGCCGCCTGTACTACAACGGCCGCCTCTTTGTGGACCCCAAGCCGGAGATGCCCAACCCCGACGCCGTGCGCTACAAGGAAATCACCAGTCCCGTGGTCGCACCGTTCGACATGAAGGGCGTCGGCCAACTGAGCATCCGCTACCTCAGCGCTGCGCGCCAGGACGATACCTGGCTGTACGTCCCGGCCATTCGGCGCATCCGCCGCATGTCGACGGCGCAGCGCAGCGACTCGTTGTTCGGCCAGGATACGGACCAAGACTCGTACTGGGGATTCAGCGGGCACATTGCGTGGAGCGACTGGAAGCTCCTCGGCGTCAAGGAGGTCCTTGGCGTGGTACATCGCGAGCACTTTCGTCCAGAGCGCTGCCCGGGCGGTGCTGACTTCGCCTACTGTGACAACTGGGAGAAGCGCCGGGTCTACGTCATGGAGGGCACCTCGAAACTGCCGCAGTACGCGTACGGCAAACGGGTACTCTATGTGGACGCGGAGGCCTGGATAGTCTTGGCATCGGACATTTACGACAAGCGCGGCGAACTGTGGAAGGTATGGATGGAGTTCTTTACCTATCGCAAGCAGGCCACTCCGGAGTCCAAGATCGTGTATGACGACGAGATGGGGTTCACGTCGGCGCTGATGATCGACACGCA
>DATKMS010000431.1:0-15225 GCA_035541735.1 Candidatus Margulisiibacteriota bacterium | reverse complement strand
GGCGCTGCGCGCTTCGCTACCCGGTCGCTGCGAGCGGCACGTGGCCGGGCTCGTTCGCGACGCGCCCGAGCCAGGCGCGGACCGCCGGGTAGGCGCCGAGGTCGAAGCCGCCGTCCGCTGCGCAGTGCGTGTAGCCATAGAGCGCGATGTCGGCGATCGAGTAACGCGCGCCCGCGAACCAGTCGCGCCGCGCAAGATGCGTGTTCATCACGCCGAGGGCGGCGTTGCCCTTCGCATGCCACTCGGGGACCAGATGCCGCTTCTTCTCGAGTTCCGCCCGCGGTGCGAATGCCAGCCAGAAGCGGGCCACGGCGACGTACGGCTCGTGGCTGTACTGCTCGAAGAACATCCACTGCAGCACTTCGGCGCGGCTCCAGCGCTCGGCGGGCAGCAGCGGGGTGCCTTCGCTCAGATACCAGAGGATCGCGCCCGATTCCGGCAGCGTGCGCCCGTCCTCGAGCTCCAGCAGTGGCACGCGGCCGTTCGGGTTCTTGGCGAGGAACTCCGGCTTGCGGGTCGTCCCGTCGTGAAGGCCGTAGTCCCTGAGTGTGAGCGCGACACCGAGCTGCCGGGCCGCCAGCCTCACCTTGTAGCAGTTGCCGGACATCTGCATCTGATGAAGCACGGGCATGCGGGCACTCCGTTGGGTGCCTGGAATTGTAAGGCCGGCGAACCGGTCGTCCCCGGTCGCGTCGCACGCGGATCGGGACGCCATTGACGGCATCCGGACTCGGGACGCGACGTGGGCTTGCGGGCGGCGCCGGCCGGCAGTTGCCGGCGGGAAGGAAACCCTAATAGAATCACAGCTCTCGGCGGGCGTAGTTCAATGGTAGAACTGTAGCTTCCCAAGCTACTAACGTGGGTTCGATTCCCATCGCCCGCTCCATCCTCAGGCAACTCCAGACCCCGTACGGCAATCAACGTCGGCCGAAACCCATGACAGTTTGGGAAATTCTTGGGAATCAGCGTTGATTTGCGGCAACAACGGTTGCCTGTCGTTGCCATAGGTTTCCCCAGTATTCACACGCAGCGTCACACGCAGAACCGGCGAAGAGTTCGCGTGTGATTCACAAAGAAGGAAAGAGCAGGCGACGGCGGTTGCCACGTACTTCCGCTATTGGCCATTTGCTGCCCGTCGCGAAAGTCCGCCTAAGGGCAGCAGGACCAGCTCGTGCTGCGAAGGAATCCCGCCGCTGTCATTCGAAGCGCTGCGGTGCGCTCGGACACCTTGTGGCCCGACGGGCCCGCGGATGGCAGACGTCGGATACCACCTTTCCAACGCAGCCGAGGCACTTGCTGACGACGCTATCGCGAATGCCGAGACCTATTAATGTCTCCAGTGCATTCACTCAGTCCGACAGCCCCTTCTTCACTGCCGCGGCGGTTCTGGCCTGGTTTGCCTCGGCCAGGTCCGCGACCGTCATCGCGCTGACGTCGACCGTGACTCGGTCGATCTTGCCGGTGAACTTGTACGGCGCCGGAATCCCGTAGTCCTCGACGACCGGAGTCTCGCCATCCTCACCCACATCGGCCCCCTCGTCGGCCGAGAAGATCATGGCTTGGGTGCGCTCAATCCGACCTTCGGCAACCTTCTTGCCATTGACTAAAATTGTTCCCTTGCCGCCCTTGCCTAGGCCGCCGCCGTCGTAGGCGAACTCGTAGCGAATGGTTGCCTTGCCCGCCGGGACAGGCTGGGTGGCCGCAATGGTGAACCGCTGCAGTCCCAGGAAGTTATAGGTATACGTCGGCTTGCCATCCTTCAGGTACAGGCTCCAGCCGCCAAAGCGCCCGGCCTGCGCGAGGATCACGCCCTTGGCACCGCCCTTGGGAACATCGACTTTCGCGGTGATCGTGTGGGACATGTTCTTCGTGTTGATGAACACGTTCTCGGACATGCCTATCATGCCCTCGTACACGGTCAACGAGGTGCGACCTTGCATTAGATCCGGCCGGCCGGCCAGCGCCGGGTTCACGCGCTCTAGAACGCGATCATCAATGGGCAGAACGCTGTACTTCACCGCCTCAGTGATGAACACGTCCTGCAGCTCCTTAAGTTTGCCCGGGTTCTGCTTCGCAAGGTTGTTGACCAGGCTGAAATCGGTTCTGGCGTCGTAAAGCTCCCAGGTATCGTCGTTCAAGGTCGCCCGCGGTTTCATTTCCCAAGGCGCCCGGTGGACGGTACCGGCGAGCCAGCCTTTGTCGTAAATGGCACGGTTGCCGAAGATCTCGAAGTACTGAGTCACGTGGCGATCCGGAGCCTTGGCGTCGTTGAAGCTGTACAGCATGCTCACCCCTTCCATCGGGGTCTGGGGAACGCCGTTCACGGTCTTCGGCTCCGGCAGGCCCGCGGCTTCCAGGATCGTCGGCGCAATGTCGATCAAATGATGCCATTGGCTACGGATCTCGCCCCTGGCGCGAATGGCCTTCGGCCAATGGACCACCATGCCGTTGCGTGTGCCGCCGTAACTCGATGCGACCTGCTTGGTCCAGGTAAATGGCGTGTCGCCGGCGACGGCCCAGCCCGCCGCATAGTGGGAGTAGGTATTCGGGCCGCCCAGTTCGTCATAGTGCTTCAGGACGTCCTGGACTGATTCCGACACTCCGTTGAAGTAGGTCATCTCGTTGAACATGCCGTTCATGCCGCCTTCGGCGCTCGCACCGTTGTCGCCGACGATGTAGAAGATCAGCGTGTTGTCAAGCTGGCCGATGTCTCTGATGGCATCGACGAGTCGGCCAACCTCGGTATCGGCGTACTCGCCGAAGCCCGCGAACACTTCCATCTGGCGGGTAAAGAGCTTCTTCTCGTCCGCGGTCAATTTGTCCCAGTCCTTGATCGCCTCCGGCTTCGGCGCCAGCTTCGTCCCAGGAGGCACCACGCCTAGCTTGATCTGGCGCGCCAAGGTCTCGTCGCGCAACCTGTCCCAGCCCTGGTCGAACTTGCCTTTGTACTTGGCGATCCATTCCTTCGGCACGTGGTGCGGCGCGTGGGTCGCTCCCGGCGCGAAATAGATGAAGAACGGTTTGTCCGGTGTCAGGGACTTGACCGATTGCATCCACTTGATCGCCTGAGTCGTCATGTCACTCATGAAGTGGTAATTCGGGTCGCTGGGGACTTCGACCTTCACCATTCCGTCATAGATGGCCGGTGCCCACTGGTTCGTCTCTCCGCCCATGAAGCCGTAGAACTTGTCGAAGCCATTGCGGGTCGGCCAGCGGTCGGTCGGACCGGAGGGGCTTACTTCCCAAGCGGCTGTCTCGTGGTTCTTGCCGAACGCGGCGGTGGTGTAGCCGTTGTAGCGCAGCATCATCGCCAGCGGAGCCACGCTATCGGGACGCTGCCCCGTGTTTCCCGGGAACGCCGTCGCGGTCTCCATGATCGAGCCGGTGTTGTTCGTGTGGTGATTGCGTCCCGTGAGGAGCGCTGACCGACTCGGAGAACACAGAGCCGTCGTGTGGAATTCGTTGAAGCGAAGACCCTGATTAGCGAGGCTTTCCACAGTCGGAGTGTGAATGGGCCCGCCGAATGCGCTCGACTGCCCGAACCCCATGTCATCGATCAGGACGATTAGCACGTTCGGCGCGCCAGCCGGCGCTTTGACCTCAAACCGCGCGGGCGGCGTGGCATTGCGAACATCAACCACGGTGCTTTTCGGATACTCGGGTTCGTGGACTGGAAGAGTTGTGCGATCCGGGCCTGTCTGCGCGCGGGCGGCACCCAAGTTGCCCATGATCATCACGCAACTGGACGCGCAGATGGCCATTCGCAGCGCGTATTGGCTCCTCTCACTCATGGCTGTGTTCCCCGATCTTGTGGAAAGTGGCATTACTGGCAGGCGGACGGCCTTGTGCTACGACAACGCGGCCCTGCCAATATGACGGCAAGACGCTAGCTAATGCCCCGGGCCGGCGAGCACGTTGCTCGGCCTCGGTATCCTATCCGGCGCTGATCCTCGGCGACGTAGGTATATCGAGCAGTTGTATGGGCGGTCGAGGAGGTATTTGACCTGGCACGACAATACCGGTCGCACGGGCCAGCGAAGGTTCAGCCGGGCGGAAGAACGCGGGCAAGCGTCCCGCGGCACGGCACGCACGTTCGGTATTGGGCGGAGGAATGTCGAGTCTCGGGCTGCCCTTGCCGAACGGCAGCTTCCGGGCAGACATTTCAATTTACTGAACGGCCGTCTTGGCTGACTACGGACATCGGCCCGCGCGGTCTGTTGCCTCAGGTTGCCTGACATTGCCCCGGGTACCGTTCAAATTCACACGCGAATCACGCGCGGCCGTCGCGGCTTTCCCAAGGGCATGAATTGACTGGGTGACGACGGCCACGTACGTGTGTTCGATTCCCATCGCCCGCTCCAATCCCAGCCAACGCTGGCCAAGAACCGCCAAGACAGTCCGTGCTCGCATGCGCGCTGCGCTGCTCGCGCGGGTTGGCCTGCGTCGGCCACCGCTTGCGAGTCAAAGTTGCCGCCGCGTGCACTGCCCTGGACTGCGCCGGTGGCGCCAGTGAGTACAGACGGCAAAGTGCGCACGAGCAGGTCTTGGCAATGGCTGCTCCAAAGCAGCTGTTCGCGGCCGGCCGCCCGCGCGACCGGCCGCAATCAGACAAAACCGGTCGTCTACGTCGTCAGAATCGGCGCCCGATACGGGTCATTCGCGCTAGACCGAATTGTCACGCGGCGGCGAAAAATTGCTCCCGTTGGCTGAACCAATTCTCTGCCGCAGTGCACGGCATCCGGCGCAGTAGCCAGGCGCCAGGCAGCAAGGTGTGCTACGGCGGGGATCACGGCTGATCGACACAGCGCCAAATGGTAGTGATTTGCTTCGCTCACGCGGTAGGACTATAGATGGCGGCATGCGCTCGGGATCGAGCGCCAAGAACTAAGAATCGCTGGGGACATAATGGCGAATCGCAACGAAGAATCCGCGACGGTTAGGCGCGTCAGCTTGCGCCTGCTGCCGGTTCTTCTTGGCCTGTACCTGCTCGCGTATCTGGACCGCGTAAATGTCGGTATCGCGGCCCTGCAGATGAACGCGGACTTGAAATTCAGCGCAGCTACGTTCGGATTCGGCGCGGGCATCTTTTTCCTCGGCTACGCGCTCTGCGAGGTGCCCAGCAATCTAATCCTTGCGCGCGTCGGCGCGCGCCGTTGGCTTGCGCGGATTGCAATCACCTGGGGACTGTTGACATGCGCCATGATGTTCGTGCGCACGCCACTGCAGTTCTATAGCGCGCGCCTGTTGCTGGGCGTCGCCGAGGCGGGACTCTTTCCTGGCGTCGTCTACTACCTGAGCCACTGGTTTCCGGAGAGCCACCGTGCGCGCGCGCTCTCGGGATTTATAATTGCGTTGCCGCTCGCTCAAGTCATAGGAGGTCCGCTCGGCGGCGCGCTGCTTGGGCTGCGCGGAGCGCTCGGCCTTTCGGGTTGGCAGTGGCTGTTCCTGATCGAGGGCCTGCCGCCGGTGATGTTAGGCGCGTTCGCACTCGTCTACCTGACCGAGCGCCCCGAAGACGCCCACTGGCTGTCCCCCGTGCAACGCGCTTGGCTGATCGAGCGCATCGCCGGCGAGCGCAGCCGGATCCGCGGCACGGCCGTCTCTCCGGTGCGCGCGCTCGCCAACCCGCTTGCGTGGGCATTGGCGGTCCCGTATTTCGCTTACTACACTGTGGCCCTCGCCGGCGTCTTCTGGACACCAACGATCGTGCGCGAGTCGCTGCACACGGGCGACAGCGTGACCGGCATGGTCGTGGGCGGTATCGCGCTCGTCGGCGCGATCACCTATCCGATCGCCGCCATCTTGTCCGACCGCTCGGGCGAGCGGTGTTGGGTTGTCGCGCTTGGGCTTGCATTTGGCGCCGCGGGCTGCATAGGTCTCGCCCTGCTCGAGCACTCGCCGCTGCGCTTCGTGGCGCTAATTTCGATCGCGCTTGCGGGCCCATTCGTCATGCCGTCGATCTGGTGTCTTCCGACCCGCTTCCTGCATGGGCCGTCCGCCGCCGCCGGCATAGCCCTGATCAATGCCGTCGGATCGAGCGGCGGCTTCTTCGGGCCAAGCATCATCGGGTTCTTCAGGACCGTCGGTGGTAACGACGCAGCCGGCTTCTACGCACTCGCGTGTCTGTCGCTCCTCGGCGCCGTTGTCTCGGTCGGATTGCGCCAGATGAAGGCCTTCCGCCCCATGACAGAGCTTGCGACCGCGGCCTAGCGGCGATAGTGCGGACTGTGATCGCGTCACTTTGGAGCGAAAGGCGGGGACGGCCCGAAAACGGTCGCTCGCAAGAGGCAAGTTCGGGTCAGAAGCGACCCTTCCCCGATTCGACGCGGGCGGATAGATGGCCGTTGCCGGTGGAGTGACCTAACTGTCGCGGACCGGCCAACCGCGGACGCTCGATACTTTGAATCGTCCCCGGAAGCTACCGGTGCGAGCAGTCGCGACGCCGAGATTCAGTTGCGACGACGAGGATCACCGGCAACATCCAGCGACGGATCCTAATGATCATTTCTGGATCGGGTTGGGGGGTTGCGTATAGCCACAGAGAATTCGCGAAGGGTTGGAAAGCCTGAGGACTCGTCGCTCACTGCTTCCGAGCTGAGATGATCTTTCGTAGGTCGACATCTCCTCGCCGGGGAAGCCATTTCTTATGGCGTCCGTGCGCGGGAGGAGGCGAGATTTCGGAGAAACAGCAGCGCGAATACCAAATCAACATTCACGAGCATTGCGAGGCGCGTCGGGGCATCGCCGAAGAGCCAGTGAAAGTAGATGATTGCCGCGAACGCCAGCTTGCCCGCGGCGCCAAGACCTATGAATGGCCGATATCGTTCAGGATGCTTCGCGACCAGCCAGTAGGCGAAGCCGAAGAGGACGACGATAGCTGCCACGAGATGCAGCCAAACCGTCGGCGGCCCAGGGAGCTCGAGCAAACGCGCGGTCAGCGGGTAGCTTACAAGGAGTGAGAGTCCGACCACCCAATTGAAACAAGCAGCAGTCACAAAAAGAGGGCGCTCGCTCATCGGTCCCTCCACTTCATCGGCTCTGTAATCTACGTCGCCAGGGCTGTCGGCGGAAGTGCCGGACATGGTATCGGTCTCTCGGAGCCCGGACATCGACGTCCGCCGAACGTCCGCGACCCGGCAGCGGCCGCGTCATCACATTCTGGCTTCAACGGCATTTCTCATTCCGCGCCGCCTACTACCGGCGATGGCTGGCGAGGAATGGCAATGCCTACGCCGCAGCTCGCGATAACGACACTTCGCGGAACTTCACAAGTCTTCCCGATAGCTGCCGTTCACAGACGACCGCAGTGGGTCAGCACCGGTCCTAGGGGCCAAATCGTCGCTCATCTGCCCCCAACAGGCCGCAGCCGTTCAACTGGCAACCTTATCGCGGTTCGCCGGAGGCGGTCGGAAGATGCTTGCCCACTGGACAGTCGACCCTTGCGATGCAACAGCAACGACCGAAATCAGCAGGGGAAGGCGCTACAGCAATCTGATTCTGTCCGTGGCCGCTCCCTCGCTCGCCATTCAATTTGCGGCGCCGAGCCGAGTGCGCGTTAAGCGAATCCGAGGAAGACGGCGAGCGCTCTATTGACGCCGAGCATCACCTCGTCATCCAGTCGGCCGATGGTCTTGCCGATCTTAGTCCGGGCCACTGTCTGCGGCTTGTCGACCATGACCTGCGAGGGTTTGTGCAGGCCGTTAATAGCGCTCGGCGTAACAGCTATGCGGAACAGCGGTGCGTCGCGCAGTTCGCTGGTCACCGGCAACACGGTTACCGACGGATGCGCGTCGAATAGATCCGACTGAATCACGAGCGCGGGACGTGGCTTGCCGTAGTTGCCCGGCAGCGCGATCGTCACGAGGTCACCGTGCGTCACTTCCAGCCAGCCCGATCCGCAACCGCATCAAGCCACTTCAGGGTCCTGGCCTCATGACGGTCGCCGCGCAGCGCCAGGCACTGACGCCGACACTCCGCGGCGAAACCTGTCCGTCGCGTGTCCGGGACCCAGATCTGCACCGGCCGCAGCCCCGCGGCACGCATCGACACCCGATACTTGGCCACGCGATCGGCAACCCGTGTTCGCCCAGCCATGCTGCTCACTCCGCGCGTTGTTACATGTAACATCCTACCAGGCGTTGCTGTTACATGCAACGAGTCGGTCCAATCGGCGGCGCTGCACCGAGATCGCAGGCGCCCAGCAGCCGACCTCGCGTTGATAACGCAAATAGGCACTAGCGGCCAAACCGTGCCGCTCCCAAAGGGTGCGTTTGGTGAAAGGAACGTGTGCTTTTCGCTCGCTCTGCCTGCTCACACGCCAATCACACGCAAACGATTCGTCTTGCCACCAATGCCTTACATATCAGGGAACTGCGCACAGTGCCGCTTGGGTTCGATTCCCATCGCCCGCTCCATCTTCAGGCCACGCCAGACGTTACATGGCGACCACGGTCGGCCCAAGACTATGCGTTGGTGTTGAGTTCCAGCGAGAGTTGATCTAGCCGCCGATCATTTCCACGCGCGGCTTAGCAGCTCATCCAGCGCGGCAATGATCTGCTGGCCCTCCGCGCTCAGCGAGCCAACCTTGTGCCCAAGCTGGCCGACTGGCACGGACACGATCTCGAGCGGGTGCAGAACGACCGACGTGCCGCGGATCTTGAACGTCGGATTGAAGTGCGGAAGCTCCATCTTTCCGACGGTGCCAGTGCGCACGAGGGGCACGACGACCCGACGTCGGTAGCCGTCGAATTGCGAAGATTGCACGACGACAACGAACGGGATCGCGTCCTTGTTCCGTCCGCCGTTGCGGTGAACGTCGAATTGCGCCATCAGAGCGTGGAGTGCTCGTCGGCGAACGAACCGTGCTCATCGGCGAACTCGTTCCAGGTGGCCACGGTCGCCGCAACGGCCTTCGATTTCGCGAGTCGCTCGCCTTGCTCGCGGGCTACGTAGTCCGCGAGCAGCGACTCGACGACCCCGGACAGGTTGTCGGCGATGTCCTTCGCCCGGCTCACCAGATCCTCGTTGAGCGTCAGGTTCACGGGGCGCTTGCGTGCATCGCGGTCGTAGGTGGGCGGCATGGGAATACTCCTTCATGCGCATCCTATGCGCATTCGGCAAGCGGCGCAAGCGCGTGCGCCCACGCCAGCCAGCTTGCGGGCTCCGAACTGTGAGCGTCAGTTCGGCATCGCCGCTTCGGCGACTTGGAGTACCACGGCAACGCGACTTGGCGATAGAGCGATAATGATTTCGGCGGCAGCTTGCGCCCACTCAATAGTGAGCCCGATCCTTGTTATGCTCATCCTATGTATTCGTTGAATATCCCGCAGACGGCAGAAGCTGCAGATGGGATCTGATGAGCGAGCAATCCGCGACGTGCACTCAACCTGGATCGGTGCCGTCAACGCAGGCGATCTTGTGTGCTTGCTCAGCTGGATGGCGGACGATGCCGTGTTTCTCAATCCGGGCCAAGCAGCGCTCGGCCGGGATGGATTTCCCGCCGGCTTTTCTACCGCCCACCAGCAGGCTCGGATCAATTGCGTCAGCGAGTTGGAAGACGTCAAGGAACATCGCTCCAGTCAATGTGTTCGCCGGCTTGAGCGACTCTCCCCCCATCCGCGCCTCTCGAACCTGTACGAGCTGAGCGAGAATGCCCTGACGGACCCTCTGAGGCAACGTAGCTGCCGGACTGTCCGCTGCCACCACCTTCCGCGACCCTCATGGGGAGAGCCGAGCGCCCGCTCGGGGTCGACTCCGGCCACGCCTCGAACGCGCGCGTCGTGGAAGGTATTTGTGCTCTCGTCGGTCCTGTCGGTTCGCACGCCAATCACACGCAGCCCCATGATCACGCCGCCGGTACCTTAGGGATCAGGCAGCTGCGGCCGTCGCGACTTGGGTCCGATTCCCATCGCCCGCTCCGATCTCAGCCAGCGCTGGCCAACGACGGCCAACACGGTCCGTGCTCGCAGCCGCGTTGAGATGCGCGCGGAGGCTGGCCTGGGCTGGCTACCGCTTCACACGTGACCGCGACTCACGGGCGCTACAGCGCGCACTACCCTGAACTGCGCAAGTGGCGCGAATCAGCGCTGACGGCCAGTTCCAGTCGCTGGCCACAGGCGGCTGCCGAGCATCTGCTAGGCCACAGTTGCCGCGATGAAGCGCGTGCGTCGGCTGCATTCCCGAGAACACAGGCTCGGGGAAGTTCGCCTTGGCGGGCTGCTTCCTGGTGCGCAAGGGCAAAGGCCCACCGCGCTTCGGATGCCGCGCTCATCGCAGCTGCCGATCGGGCTCGCCACAGACTCGCGCTGGGACGCCGCTATGCCGCCGCCACAATCACATGCGCCTGAATCTTGCCGGCCACCGGGCCTTCGCCATGGCGGCTGGCGATCGCCTCCGCCGCGCGGTCCGTAGCGTGCTGAAGCAAGCTGGCGTCGCGCGCCTCGATTTCGTTGCGCAGCGGCGTTCCCTGGCAATAGGCAATGGCGGCGTCGCGTGCCGAGGGCGCGCGACTCACCGCTTCGCGCGTCTCGATCTCGATGCCGGCGAACCCTGCGCGGCTCAATTCCTCGCGGATCAGTGCGATATTGTGATAGCCGTGCGGCGTGCGAGCGAGGAATCGCGGAGGGTCGTGCGGAAATAGCGCGGCCACGGCGTTGGTGACGTCGTCGGCAAAAGCGTTCTCTTCGATGCGGTCCCAGACACTGAAGACAAAGCGCCCGCCTGGCCTCAGCACGCGACGCGCCTCGGCGTAGCCGGCGACCCGGTCGGGAAAGAACATCGCGCCGAACTGGCAGCAAACGACGTCGAACGAGGCGTCCTTGAACGGCAGGTCGAGCGCGTCCGCCTGCCGCCATTCGATACGGCTATCGGACCCCTGCCGGGCGGCGGCATAGTCGAGCATGGGCTGGTTGAGGTCGGTCACCACGTAGCACGCGTCGGCGCTGAGTCTTGGCGCAAGCGCCCGCGTGACCACGCCGCTGCCGGCCGCCGTTTCAAGCACCGAGCCGGGCGAGGAGCCAGCGACTAGCTCCGCCAGGTCGGCCGCATAGGCCTCGAAGATCAGGGGGACCATCAGCGTGTCGTAGATCTTCGGGATCGAGCCCGCGAAGACCTTGTCGCTCTCAGCCATGAGACCCCCTCCGAAAGCTTCTGACGGCGTCCCTGACCACCCATTCCAGAGCGGGGCAAGCCCTCGCCAACGTGTCCGTGGCCCAGTTGGGCATTGGAGACGATGTGCTATGGCGGCCCCACCTGGCAGCCTCGCCAACGTAGTCCTGCGGTCTGCTGCATCGTGCTTGCCGGCCATTTTGCCGGACATCCCCGCCCGCGCAAGGCGTCTCAGGCGCGTTCAGCCCATGGATTCAGGGCGAATGGCCGCTGACTGGCGTCGATCGAGTGCTTACGTTGCAGCGCTGTCGCGCTGATGCTGGGATCGGCGGCTGTCGGGCGAGCAATCTCAGCCGCCGTATGGCCAATATGGGTCAACTCCGGCCGCTCGCCGATAGTGCGTGTGGCGCAAGGAACTCGTGCCTTCCGTCAGTCGTGTCTGCTCACAGTCCAATCACACGCAGCCCATCCTTCGCGCCGTCGGTACCATACGTATCAGATAACTTCACTTGGCGCCGTTTGGGCTCGATTCCCATCGCCCGCTCCATCCTCAGGCAATGCCAGACGACGTTCGGCAATCAGGGCCGGCCCAAACTCCTTACAGTTTGGGAAGTTTTCGGGAATCAGCACCGATCTTCGGCGACAGTCGTTGCCTGTCGTTGCCACAGACTTCCCCAGCAATCTCACGCAGCGACACGCGCAGCCGCCGGCCAGAAATCCGCGTGTGATTCACATTCAGTGACGAGCGGGCGAGGGCAGTTTCCACGTACTTTCGCTGTTGACGCGGAGCAGCCGCTCGCAGCCGTCCGCTGCCGGCAATCCAATGCGCCCGCAGTCCTCGCCGCCGTGTCATCGCCGGGCGGTCACCTGGAGCGCTGCAGCGATTCGACGAGCGCCGCAACCGACGGGTCGCCCGGCATGAGCTCGGCGAGCCCGTCCGCATAGCCGAGGGCGCCGCGGCGGTCACCCTGCTCGCTGAGCAGGTTCACGAGGGCGAGCAGCGTGTCCCGGTCTGCCGAGTGACGGCGCTCGTTGTCCCGCAGCAGGCGCAGTGCCGCCGCACGTTGCCCCGTCGAATTGAGCGCAATCGCGTACACGTACGTGTACCGGGCGGATGCGGGTGCGAGCTCGGCGGCGCGCTTGAGTTCCGCGGTCGCCGCGGGGAGCTGCTTGGCGCGCACCAGCGCGAGGCCGAGCGCGTGGTGCAGCGCCGCATCGGCGGGGAACTCGGCGATTCCGCCACGCAGCACCGTTTCGGCATCGGACTCCCGGCCGAGGGCGCGGTACAGGTCCGCGAGGTTCACGCGCGCCGGCGTAAACGCGGGATCGAGCCGGATCGCGACGCGGTATTCCGCCTCCGCACGCACGCCGTCCCCCTGCTGCTGCCAGACCAGCCCGGCGTTGACGTGCGAATCGGCTCGGTCGGCGTTGGTGCGCTGAATGGCGACGTATTCATCGATGGCGCGCGACAGCTGCGCGCGCCGGGCTTCGTCAGGTGGCGCGGCGAGCAGGAACGGCACTGCCTCCATGCGCACCGAACGCACCGGGTCGTCGAGCAGGGGGCCCGCCGTTTCCCAGCGCCGCTCCGCCGGCAGGGACGCGAGCCCCTCGAGCGCTCCGATCCGGACCAAGGGGTCGGGGTCGCGCAGGCCCCGGCTCAGCGTCGGAACGAGCGCCGGCGTGAGGTAGGGAGCAAGTTCCGCGAGCGCCGTGGCGCGCGCGATCGCAGGCTGTGCCGGGCTGTCGGCGACCTCCTGCAGGAGGCGCGGGGCGCTGCGCTGTGCGGTGCGTGCGGCCCGAAGCGCCGGGCCGAACGTCTGGAAGCCCTCGCGCACGGGCCCGAACCACTGCCCGATGGCTGATGCGGCCCACTTGGCCGGCTTGTCCCGGTGGCAGTCGGTGCAGGCGTCGGACGTGCCGAGCGCGGCGGACAGATCGGGGCGCGGGATGCGAAAGCTGTGGTCGTGCCGCGGGTGCACGACCATGTAGGTCCGCACCGGCATGTGGCAGGCCGCACAGGCGCTCCCGGGGGAGCCCGCCGCGTGATGAGTGTGGCGCTCGCTGTCGTATCCGCCCGCGGCATGGCACTGGCCGCAGACGGCATTGCCTGCGGCTCTCTGCTTGAGGCTGTGCGGCTCGTGGCAGTCGCTGCACGACACCCCGCTCGCGTGCATCTTGCTCTCAAGGAACGAGCCATAGTTGTAGACCTCGTCCTGCATCTGGCCGTCGGCCTGGTAGAGACCCGAACGCAGCAGCGCCGGGAGGTGCGTGTCGGCGAGTGGCTGGCCCGGGATGTGGCCCTCCATCAGTTGCGCGCGGCGCGAATGGCAGACCGCACAGGTCTCGAGCTCGACGTCGGACTTGCGCGGCACCGAGCGCTGCGCCGCGCCGGTCCTCGGATCCGGCACCCACGCCGCGCGCGGCTCGAAGCGGGCCACGAGGCCGAGGGTCGGGTCGGCCGCGCGCGGCGCCGCCTGTGCCCAGGAAACGTGATTGGACCCCGGGCCATGGCAGGCCTCGCAGGCCACGTTGATGTCGGACCAGCTCGTCGCAAAGCGATCCTTCGCCGGGTCGTAGTTGCGCCTCAGGTCGGTCGAGTGGCACTCCGCGCACATGAAGTTCCAGTTCTGGCTGGGCCGCGTCCAGTGCATCGGGTCCTTGGGCGAGGTGATCTTCTCACTCGCGTACAGGTGGAACCAGCGCTGGCCGCCCTGCTCCACCGGTCGCGAGTCCCAAGCGATCGACAACGCCTGCAGCCGGCCGTCCGGGAACTCGATCAGGTACTGTTGCAGCGGTCGCACCCCGAACGTGTACCTGACCTCGAAATCGGCGAGCTTGCCGTCGGGACCGTCGGTGTTGACCCAGAATCGGCCGCCGCGGCGGAAGAACCTTGACGTAACGCCGTTGGAGCGGAACGTCACGTCATTGAAGTCCCCGAGCACGGCGCCTTCGCGCGCCTCCTGCATCGCGAGTTCGTGGTGCGAGCCCTGCCAGGCGGTGAACTCCGACTGATGGCACGACGAGCAGGCGCGAACACCCACGTAGGTGGCCGCGGCCGGCGGTTTCGCGGGCGCCGTCGCCGGCGGCTTGCCGTGGCACGACGCGATGACCACGGCAACCGCAGCGCTCAGCCAGCGTAGGTACTCATGCCGGCGTCTATTTGGGTTGAAGACCATACTTCCGTGCCGGATCTCGCTGTCGTCTGGCCATCATACAAAGAACCTTGGTCCAGATGCCGCGTTGTCCGCGCAGCGCACATTACGGTCGACCGGCCCAGGGGCAGCGCACCGTATTCGCGGCGTGTGCCTGCAATACTCGGGCGGGGCTTAACCGCTGCCGCCGGCCGCATACCCAGGGCTGAGCCGCGCCGGCGCGCCGGCCTGCGCCAGGCTTCGCAACGTCAATTCGACGGACGGCACGACGGGGACTGACCGCTCTGATGGCTCGCCCGTGAGTCGCGCCTTCCGGCAGGCCAACTCGTGATGAGGGCTACCGCCGCGACGCTCTCTTTTCGAGGATGCGCATCGCAAATGAGACGCTCAGAAGTACCATTTGGCCACGACTCCACCGGCATTCAGGCTCGAAGATTTCGGCAGACGGTCTGCCTGATGCGCAAGGTAGACCTCAAAGCGGAAATGCTTACTCGCGGTGACCTCGGAGCCAGCTTGGTAGAGCGTTCTGGCCCAGCCGTCGTAGCGCGTGTCGTAGAAGCACTCGACGTTGAAGTAGGGAACGACGCTGTGATCGAGCAAGCTGAATTCTCGTGAAGCCTCGACCCGGAAGCGGAGGCGCGTTGAGTAGTCGCCACCGATCCAGCGTAGATCTGCTCGCGCGCGGGATTCCACCACGACCGCCCCAGGCAACGGGATTTTGCTGTAGATCGCGAGGATTCCTCGGTCTTCGGTGACTGATCGCGGCTTCGCGAAGGCGTCAAAAATGCGGTCGTAGCCGACCCGTGTCCAGATGGACCGGCTCTGCTGCCAGTCCAGGTTCAGGAGACTCCGGCCCTCGAGTGCCTTGAGCGTCACGTCGACGTAGGCGCCGGCATCCCACGACTCGACATCGGATTCCTTTCCCTTTGCCAGCGATGTGTCCAGGAAGATCCGGGTCTGTGGGTTC
>DATKMS010000430.1:0-8054 GCA_035541735.1 Candidatus Margulisiibacteriota bacterium | reverse complement strand
CGCTATGCGCTGCGCGTGTCGCCCATGCTCGCGCGCGGTTTCTTCTGGCGGCTGTGGACGAAGTACGTGCTGTGGGATTTTCACCCGCTGGTGTTCTTCTTCCTTCTCGGAATGCTGCTTCTCCCATCCGGCCTGTTGTTCGGCCTCTACCTTATCTGGCGACAGCTCTCGGGGATTGGTGTGTCTGGCCCACAGGCCATCCTCTCAGCTCTGTTGATCACTACGGGCTGCCAGTTCCTCCTCTTCGCGATGCTCTTCGACATGGAAGAGAGTCATGATCGCGGGTAACCCGAATGCCAGTTGCGTAAGAAACGCCTTGCCCAGCGGGCATCCCCTTCGACGGGGCTCAGGGCATGCTTCGAGACGCGGCCTGGAAAGATGGCCGTTCCTCAGGACGAACGGCAACTATGAGCAAAGTCAAATGACACCCGTTCGCGCTGAGGAGGCGCCATCTTCGCGGGCGCCGTCTCGAAGCGTGCGATCTTGGCACCCTGCGGCGTATCGTTGCGCCGCCCCGACCCTACCACGGCGAGCCTGTTGACGCCGTCCTGCGCCGAACTGGAGAATGTTTGCCTGAGCACGCTGGCTGCGGGGCAGCGCGCGGGGTATGCCGGCTATTCGAAATTCGATGCGCTCGAGAGTCCGCTGGTGCGCGCCCTCTCGTTGGGCTGGTGGCCGCTGCGCTTGATGTGGACCCAGGTGGTCACGCGGTCGCCGGTGAACCTGCGCCCGCTGTTGCGCGTGCGCTGCGGCGTCAACCCCGAGGCGCCCGCCTTGTTTGCGCGCGCCAACCTCGATTGTGTAGAGCGCGGGTCCAGCAGTCCGTTCGCCGAGCGCGCGCGCGACTGCCTGGACTGGCTGCTGGCCCACGACGCCACCGCACCAGGTCGCCACCACGGTCGTTGCTGGGGGTACCACCATGCCTGGCAAAGTCCGGGCTTCTACCAACCACCCAACCATCCAAACTGCTACATGACGGCCATTGTCGCTGCCGCGCTGGTGCACGGCCATCGTGTCCTGGGACGAACTGAGTACCTCGAGGCCGCGCGCAGCGCCGCTGACTTCATCCTCCAAGACCTGCCGGTGTTGCACGAAGATGCCGAAGCGAAGTGCATTGGCTATGTGCCCGACGTCCGCCCGGCGTTCCGCGTGATCAACGTGAATGCACTTGCGGCGGCGCTGCTCGGGCAAATCGGCGCGTTGCGCGGAGAGACCCGGCTGCTCGAGCAAGCGCGCAAGCTCATGACCTTTGTGGTGCGCAACCGCACGCCCTATGGTGCGTGGCACTACACGCTGAATCCTCGGCAGAGCCTCGTGACCCACGACAACTACCACACCGGCATGATCCTCGATGCGCTCCTGGCATATGAGCAGGCCACCGGCGACACGCGTTTCGCCGCAGACTACCGAATGGGCTTGGATTTCTACCGCCGCGCTCTCTTCCTGCCGAACGGCGCGCCCAAGTGGACGAACACGCGGGTGTGGCCGCACGACGTCCACGGCTCGGCACAAGGGATACTCACCTTTGCGCTGGCCGGAGAATTGGACACCGCGGGGCGCATCGCCGCCTGGGCGTTGGCCCACCTGTACAAAGGCGACGGCGCATTCGCCTACCAGCGCGGCCGATGGATCAGCAAGCGCTTCACCCTGCTGCACTGGTGCAACGGCTGGATGGCCCGCGGGATGGCGGCACTCCTGCGGGCAGCAGGCAACCGGCCCCCGGAGACCCAAGATGCCATTCGGGTCTGAGGTTGCGCTGACGCCCGGGCTCAACCGCTTCGAGCGCTGGTACATCCAGCTGCTCGGTGCACCCATCCTGGGCCTGCGCATTCGCGCCAACGCGATCCTGGCGTTGCTGCAAAGCGTCGGCACGCCGCAGCGGATTGCCGACGCCGGCAGCGGTCGCGGCGTCATTACCCTGGAGTGCGCGCGGCGCTTTGCGCAAGCGGAGGTGGTGGGTCTCGACCTCAACGAAGCGCAATGCCGGATCAACGGCGCCGTCGCGCAGCAACTCGGGCTGACGAACGTGCGCTTCGCGTGCGCGGACGTGATGCGGCTCGGGGAATTCGGCCAATTCGACTTGATTCTTTCCAGCGACAATCTCGAGCACCTTGAAGATGACCTGGGCTGCGCGCGGGTCTTCTGGCAGGCCCTGCATCCAGGTGGTTATCTCCTCGTGCATGTGCCGCACCTGACGCGCAACCTCTTCGGCTGGCACCGCACCAACTGGATGGACATCGAAGGCCACGTGCGCCCCGGCTACAGCCGCGACGGCTTGCTGGCGCTGTTGGGGCGCGCGGGTTTCGAGACTGTGGATTGCCGGTACAACTACAACTCGCTCGAAACACTCGCCAACGACCTCAGCTATCTGATCACCGGCGGTCGCGAACGCCACAGACAGCTCTACGCCCTCGCCTTCCCGTTGCTGCTGGGATTGGCCGCGGTCGGCAGCCTGTACCGCCCGCGCCGAGACGGCAGCGGCTTGGTGGCACTGGCCCGGCGCCCTGGTTCCAAGCCTCCTCTTATCTCAAATCCGCAATCCGCAATCCGCAATCCGCAATCCCTCTGATGCGCTGCTTGCTCGACATTCACCACCCCAAGCATGTCCACCTCTTCCGCCCACTGGTGCGCCGCTGGCGGGAGCGTGGCGATGCAGTGCAGATCGTCACACGCGACAAGGACATCACGCACGCGCTCCTCGATCTGTACGGACTGCCATACGCGTGTCTGTCGCGGCAGCAACGGGGATGGCGGCGGGGTGCCGAGTTGGCGCTGCGCTGGGTGCGCTGCGCCGCGTGGATTCGCCGGTTTCAGCCCGACGTCGTGCTTTCCGTAGCCGGCATCACGACCGCGCCGGCGGCGCGGCTCGCGGGTGTGCCGAACATCGTGCTGACCGATACGGAAACCGCGCGGCTCAGCAACCGCGTGGCGTTCCCGTTCGCAGACCGCATTTTGACACCGGAATGGTTCAACGGCCGCTTCGGCGCGCGGCATCACGTCTACCGCGGCTTCCACGAGTGGAGCTATCTGTGCCCGGCGGAGTTCCGGGCCGACGCCGATCTCGTGCGGCGGGAGGGCATCGAGCCCGAGGCACCGTACGTTGTGTTGCGCCTCGTGCAGTGGGGGGCGGCGCACGACCGCGGCGAGCAGGGCTTTGCGGCGCACGACGTCGTGGCGCTCGTCGAAAGGTGGTCGCGCCGCCTGCGCGTCTACGTTTCTGCAGAAGGCGCGGTCCCGGAGAGGCTGCGGCCGTACCTGGCGCGCTTTCGCGTCGACCGCATCCATCACGTGCTCGCCTTCGCGTCGCTGGTAGTCGGCGAAAGCCCCAGCATGGCAACCGAAGCGGCACTGCTCGGCGTGCCCACCGTTCTGGTGTCGTCGTGGGCGGGACGTTGCGGCAACATGCAGGTGCTGGAGCGACGCTACGGCTTGATGCAGGTCTTCGCCGAAAGCGCGCCCGGCGCGGCCGCAGCCCTGGCGCTCGCCGAGTCACCCCCAGATCGCGCCAGCCTCGAGGCGCGCCGCCAAGCGCTGCTCGGCGACCTGTGTGACATGCCCGCCATGCTCGATCGTCACATCGCTGCAGTACTGGACGCCTAGACTTGAGCAATGAGAAACAGGAAACGGAAAACCGGAAACAGGAAACGGGAGAACCGGCACGGGCATCGTCCGGTTTTGAATTTCCGGTTCCCTGTTTCCTGTTTTCCATTCTCTTCTTGCTGTGAAACCCCTGCTGGACGACGGGGCACCTACCACGTGCGATAAGCGACATGCCATGAGCGGCCTGCTTCCTGTCGAACTCGTCTTCCACGGCGAACCCTTCGATACGACCGCCGTCACACATGTGCTCCGCCACTTGGCGATGCGCGTCGGCTGGCAGTTCGTGCCGCGCAGCCGTTACCGCCTCGTCTACGCAACCACTGATGGCGGTGAGCCCATCCCCGACGGGCTTTGGGGAGCGATCGTGATTCCTTCCTCACCTGCCGTCGCGCGGCATCTGCGCGCGGCGTGCACACCGATTCCAGTGGTGGCACGATCGGATGGCGTGCCGCTGCCGTTTCCCCAGGAGCCCGCCAAGACGCACGAGCGGCGCCCAGGGTGGCTTGCCGCTGATGTCGTCGCCGGTGCCCATGCCAGCCTCAACCTCTGGTACGAGCAGCGGCAGCGGCCGGCGGCCACGGACGGCTGGATAACTTATGCGGACGATTGGATGGCACGTGCCGGGTTTACGGAGCCGCAGCCATTCGCCGACATGTGGCTGGGACTGATCCATGAGGCCGCGCGCCAACTGGGTTGGCCGACGCCGGACCCAGCCGGCCCGTTTACGATCGTGGTTTCTCACGATGTCGATTACCTGCCCCGCCGGTGGGATCAGGGACTCCCGCGCTTGCTGCGCGCGCTCTATCGACAAGTGGCCATGCGCCGCCGGCCGCTGGATGCAATGCGTCTGCTGCGACGCTATCTGGCGGCGGTTGGTCGCGGCCGGCTGCCGTACGATAACCTGTCCCGCATCATCGCCGAAGAGAGGCGGCACCGAGCGCGATCGTCGTTCCAATTCGTCGTCGCCCCTCAGTCTCGCTACGATCCCGGCTATCGCCAACACGCTGTCCCGTGGCGCCAGCTCGATGCGGAATGGGAGGTGTGTCTGCACGGCAGTTATCCAGCCGCGCGCACGCCCGGCGCCCTGGCCAGTGAGCGAGCGAGCCTCGAACGCCTGAGCGGTCGCACAATCCACGGCTATCGCCAGCACTACCTCAACTTCGAACCCGCAGGTCTGTTCCGCGAGGTCGCAGCGGCGGGTCTGCGCTACGACATGTCGGTGGGTTACAATGATTGCAGCGGGCCGCGAGCCGGTACCTACTTTCCGTTCAAACCGTACGACCTGGAGGCGGCGCAGCCCTATCCGTTCTGGGAGATTCCCTTCGTTCTGATGGACACGACGTTGGCCACGACCTACCGCTTCACTGCAGCCGACGCGTTGCAGCATGCACGCGCTGTGCTCGAACCGGTGATGGCCGCCGCCGGGTGCGTGGCGATCATTTGGCACCAGGAGCAATGCGGCGGCCTCCTGGACCCTGGCTTCGACCGCGTGTACTTCGATCTGCTTGCAGCGTTGGCGGCCCGTGGCGGCCGCTTGACCAGCGGTGCAGCGCTCCTGCCCGAACTCGATGCGGCGTGGGCGGCGACCGTGGAGGAGCCGCAGCCGTGATTCCGCGCGTGCGCCCGAGCTATAGCCTCGCCGAGCTGCGCGCCGCCGCCGGGGCACACCACGAAGCGCTGCCGGCATTCGAGCGCGAGCTGGCCGAGCGCTTCGCCGTGCAGCACGCGCTGTGTTTCCCGTACGGGCGCAGCGCGATCTACAGTTGCTTGCGGGCGTTGAACCTTGCCGGGGACGTCGTGCAGCCGGCGTACAACTGTGTCGTGGTCGCCCACGCGACCAGACTCGCCGGCTGTCGGCCGGTGTTCGTCGACGCTCTGCCGGACAGTCCGAACCAGGATCCGCTCGCCATGCTGGAGCAGGTGGGGCCGCAGACGGCCGCGGTTATCCCGACGAGCATCTTTGGGATGACGTTCGACGCTCCCGCACTGTGCGACGCCATCCGCCGGCGCAACCCGCGGGCACTCATCGTCATGGACGCCTGCCAATGCTTCGATGCACGCTGGCACGGGGACGCGTTGGCGGCACAGGGGGACGCCGCGGTGGTCGCGTTCGGGATCGGTAAGCCGATGACCACGCTGTTCGGGGGTGCCCTGCTGACGAACCGTGACGATCTCGCGGCCGCCGTGCGCCGCTTTCGCGACGCCACCTTCCGCCAGCGGTCCGTCCCCGGCGTGCTCCTGCGCTGGGGATACTTCCTGGCGTCGTGGGCAGCGCTGACCGCGCCGTTGGTGGGCGCCACGGACTTCCTCGAGAACGGCCGCACGCCTCTGCACCGCTATCTCGTGCGTTTGCGGGCGCGTGAGGCCATCCGTCTCCCTGCCGACGCCTGTGTCTTGCCGAGTTCCATGGAAGCGGCCATCGGGCGCACCCAGCTGCGTCGCGTCGACGGGTTCCTGGAGCGCCGGCGTGACATCGCCGCGCAGTACGCCCGCGAGTTGGCCGATGTCGAAGGGCTGCAGTTGCTCGATTGGGCGGACGGTTCTGCCTACGCGATCTACGCCGCGCGCGTGCGCCGCCCCGAGCGCCGCGCGCACGCCATCGCGGCCCTGCACGCCGCCGGCGTGCAGGCGGACACCACGCTCAGCTACGTGGTCCCCGGGCTGGAGTGCTATCGCGCCACCGGGTACGATGCCACGGCGTTTCCCAATGCCGTGGCCTGGTCGCGAGGCGTGCTCAACTTGCCGAATCATCCGACAATGACAGCGGCACAGGTGGCGCGTGTCGTACGCAGCGTGCGCACCGTATTCGCACAGGCATGAGGCGCTGACCGTGCGCTACAGCGTGATCATTCCCACGTACAACAACGCGGCCACCGTCGAGAACGTCGTGCGCGGCGTCGTGGCGGAGGTCGGTGCGGCGGCCGATGTGCAGGTGATCGTCGTCGACTCGTCGGACGATGGATCGACGCCGCGGCTGCGCGCCGCCCTTCCCTCCATTATGCTCGTGCACCCGCCGCAGCGGCTGCTGCCCGGACCGGCACGCAACCTCGGCGCCGCGCAGGCGGCCGGTGACGTGCTCATCTTCCTCGATGGCGATTGCCGGCCGGCGCCGGGATGGTTGGCCGCCTTGCGGGCCGCGACCGGCGGTCTGCAGCGCAGTATCGTCTGCGGATCGGTCGATCTGGATGAGCCTGCGGACCTGAGCCAGTTCATGGAATATGTCATTTGGAAGCTGGCGGCCACGTCGACGCACCCGCGCGGGCCGTACGGGTTCGTGATCACCGAGAACATGATGATTCGCCGCGAGGACTTTCAGCGGACCGGAGGGTTCCAGGGCTCGGATTCCGCCAACGACGCGCAAATGGACGTGGCGCGGCGGCGGGCGCAGCTGGAAGTGGTGTTCGAACCCGCGGCGCGCGTCTTCCACATCCACCCGCGCGGCTGGCGCTTCCACTTCACCAAGCTGCACCGCATTGGCATGGAGACGGTTCCACTGATGCATGACCTCAAGGACTATCGGGTGGGTCGACTGACCTTAGCGCTGTTTCCGATCGTCTTTCTCGTTCGCTGGTTGCGCATCACCGCGCGCGTGCTGCGCTATCGCCCGCAATGGCTGCGGCGTTATCTGCTCGTGCAGCCGATGCTGTGGGTCGGACTGCTGGCGTACCAGGCGGGCTTGTGGCGCGGCCTGGTTCGCATACTTCCCGACCGCCGCGTTTCCACCGGCGCCCGCAACCCCGGAGAGTGATTCGCGCAGGACGAGCATGGAGCCCTCTTTGGACACCATCACGCAGGAACGTTTACGCGGCTTCTGGGATACGCAGGCGCACAAATACGTGCAGCGCACCGATGCCGGATTTCTCTTGCCGCCGGAGTTCTTGCCACAACCCGGGGAGCGCGTGCTCGACGCCGGCTGCGGCGCCGGCAGCCACCTGGGCCTGTACCGCGCCATCACCGCTGCGGTTGTCGGGCTCGACTTCAGTGCGTCGATGACCAGGGCGGCGCGCCACCTGGCCGACACGGTCCAAGGAGACGTGCAGCGTCTGCCCTTTCGGGATGGCCAGTTCGATTTCGTGTCGAGCTGGGGCGTGATCAGCCACGTGCTCGACAGCCACCGGGCGCTCACCGAGTTGGCGCGCGTGACCAAGGGAGGGGGCCGGGTGCTGGTGGTGCTTTCGAACCGGCTCAGCTTTCTCGCGCCCATGCGGATCGTGATGATCCGGCTTGGGAAATACACCCTCGGTGCCTGCCGCCACTACACGCTGTCGACGCTGCGCGCCGAAGCAGCGCCACTGGGACTGTCGGTGCTGGATGCGCGTGCGCTTGCGAAGCCGCCGACGGCCGCCAATCCGCTGCGCGCTATTCCAGCCCGGCTCGGCCATCTGTTGGACGAGTCGGTGCGGCGAGTGTACGCGCTCTGGGGCGGCGATCTGGTGGTCCTCTTCGAAAAGGCG
>DATKMS010000429.1:0-51770 GCA_035541735.1 Candidatus Margulisiibacteriota bacterium | reverse complement strand
CGAACACGAGCACGATGCCATGACGGTGCTGCTGAACCTGATCCGTTTGATGCTCGCGTGCGTGTGGACGACGCTGCTCGGCACGCCGCTGCTGGTGACCATCTACACACGCTATTGGTACGGCCTGCTGCGGGCCAAGCTCGGGCGTCGTGACATCCTCGATCATGTTCTGGAAGCCAACGCCTACTTCGCTGGCTGGGTGGCGCAACGTTTATGGACCAGCGTGCTGCTGGCGCTCGGCGGCATTCGCTTGCGCGTGCGCGAGTTGGTTCCGGTGGACTGGAGCGCGCCGCACGTCATCTGCGCCAACCACGCCAGCATCTTCGACATCCTCGCCTTGGTCCGCGTGGTGCCGCCGCCGTTCCGCTTCGTGGCCAAGCGCGAGTTGGTCAAGTGGCCGATCGTCGGCTGGGCGCTGCAACCCGCCGGGCAGATCATCATTGACCGCGCCGACCGCCCGCGCGCCATCCGCAGCCTTGCCGAGGCAGCGGTGCGCAAGATTCGTGGTCAGGTGATCTTTTTCGTTGAGGGGACGCGGACGCGCACGGGCCAGCTGTTGCCGTTCAAGAAGGGTGCATTCTACTTTTCCATTGAGCACCACTTGCCGGTCCTGCCCACCGCCATGCGGGGCAGCTTCGCGGTCCTCGCCAAGCTGCCATGGTGGCGCATGCGCCCCGGACGCGACATCGACATTCTGTTTTGCCCGACGGTAGAACCGCCGGGGCAGTGGAGCGACGACGGCCTCGGGACGGCTGTCCAAGCATTGCTCGATGCCACACGGCACGAAATCTCCGCGGTCATGGCGCAAGGGCAAGCATAGGTCGCGGCGCCTGCCACGAAGTTGGCGGCCGACCCAAAGATCCTGTGGGGGAACACGGCCGTCCCGCCGGAATGAGAATTGCCTCTCCTGCCACTGACCATGCAATTGGTGGACGGCAGGAGCAGGGGCAGACGGGGCGCGATCGCGGCGAGCGCAACGGTTGCGCTGTTTGTGCTCCTGGCCCCGCGGGTGCATGCAGCCTCCGGCTCGTACCCTGTGAGCGGGCAGATCCATTTCCATGGCAGCGGCGCGCCGGTTTCCGGCGTTACGGTGGCGCTCCAGGGCGAGGCCCCGGCGAGTGTGGTGACCGACACCGACGGCCAATTCATGCTGAATGCGCTTGCCGGAGACAACTGCAGCATTCAACCACAGAAGCGTGGGGACGCTGGGACCGGAATCACTGCCGGTGATGCGGTGGTAGCCCTCGAGGTAGCCGTCGGCCTGACGACACTCGACGCCAGCCAACAGATGGCGTGCGACGTGTCAGGTGACGGCAAGGTCAACGCCGTCGATGCGGTGCTCATTCTGGAGTATCGCGTCGGCTTGATCACCAGCTTCCCCGTGGCCGATGCATGCCAGTCCGACTGGCTGTTCGTGCCCGAGCCCGCGACCATGCCCAATCAGACAGCGGTGTTGCCACAGCCCGGAAGGAGCGCCTGCCAACCCGGGGCGATTGCTTGGCAGCCGTTGAGCGGCGAGGCGGTGCAGCAAGACTTTTCGGCCGCACTGTTTGGCGACTGCAACGGCACCTGGCAGCCGAGCAGCCCACCGCCGGTTACCGTAACCCCGACCGCAACGATGGTCGTGGGTACACCGCTGCCGACCGCAACCCCCTCCCGCACGCCGACAGTGACGCCAACCATACCGCCAACCCGCACACCAACGCGCACGCCAAGCGCCACCATAACCTTCACGCCAATCCCGCCGACGCCTACGCCGACACCGACACGCACGTCGACGCCGACCGCCACCCCAACCAAGACGCCGACAACGACGCCAACCTGGACAGCGACCAGAACGCCGACAGCCACACTAACGTCAACACCAAGCCAGACCCCGAGCCCGACGCGCACGGCGACCCCGAGCGCAACTCCGACACCAACACAGACGCCGACGCGGACGCCCACGGTCACCCGCACTCCCACCGTGACGCAAACCTTCACCGCCACCCCGACCCCGAGCCCCACCGCGACACCAACCTGCCCGGGTGCGGTGCAGTGGGGCCCGTCCGCTCCCCTGGAGATCATGACTCATCAGGGCGGCGAGGTGTGGCTCACCAAAGTCGTGCCGACCGATTTCGGCTGGGGGATCTTCTGGCTGCGCGCCGAACCCGACGCTTCGCAGACGGTGCGGCTGTACTATGCGCACGTCGACTTCAATGGCGCCCTCACCAACGGCCCCATGGCCCTGCGCGACATCACGCGCCTGCCGTATCGCGGCCGCTACTACCTCGCGGCCTGGCACAGCGACCATTTCGGACTGCTGATCGCCGAGAGCAGCACCCTCTACTATTACAACTTGACGTTGGATGGCACGCTCTCGAGCTCGCTCGCCGTCGGTCCGGTGTTGTTCAACTACATTCAATACGGGCAGGAAGCCGACGGGGACCTGGATAGTTACCCTGGTGGGTTCATCGGTGTCATCGAGGGGGACTGCGTAGGGCACTTGTGCTCATATGCATTCCGCCTGGCGGCCGACGGGACACCCACAACGCAGGTCTACAACATCGTGGACTTCGACTACACGCATCAATTCCAGCCACGCGTGGCCTTCGACGGCATTGGGTTCACGATCCTGAGCGTGAAGGACATCGACATCCTCAACGGCGGCGTCGGGACGAAGTACCTGAGAACCACCGGCATTCCGAGCACCGCGGCCAAGGTCGTACCAACCAAGCAGTACTACTGGGATGAGCTGCCGGACATCGACTGGAATGGCGATCACTACGGGGCGGTGTG
The DNA here is from genome assembly GCA_035541735.1 of Candidatus Margulisiibacteriota bacterium. GTDB lineage: Bacteria > Desulfobacterota > Binatia > HRBIN30 > HRBIN30 > DATKMS01. Next base: position 48,992 of record DATKMS010000429.1, on the reverse strand, counting down.
GACGGAGAACGCGGCGCGCGATTGGGCGCAGCCGTGGCAGATCCACTTCGCCAGCTTCCGGCGAACCTTCACGAACTCGACGTTCATCGCCGATCGTGTCCTCGATACGGAGTACCCCAAGTCACAATGGCGCTGGGCGACGCAGATTCACACGCATGGGGTGGACTGGCTGGTACAGTACTCCCTCGGCCAGGCCAACGGTGATCCGCTCGCTGTCTACAAGCTCGTCAACGATCAGGGCACGGTGCTGGCCAGCATGACGCCGTTCACCATGAACGCCGACGCGCTCGGGTCGGCCGCCCACTTCCGCAGCGAAGCCGGCGGCAACGTCGGCATCACCCGCGGCTACTTCGACGCCGCGCGCACCGCGCACATCGTCTTCCAGCAGCTCGGCGCGCCGACGTGCGCACCGTAACGACGTAGCGCTGGTCCGGCAGCCCAAGTCCCCGGAATCCGGCGACGGGTTTTCTATTCGCTATCGGAAATGCGGTAGTGGAAGATTGTGTGCGGTTGGCCATCGGCACCGGCTGCGCAGGGCGTTTGCTCCTGGCAGCTGGTGGTCGCGACGAAATCGACATCGACTGCTTGCGGGTAGACGGCGACGGCCACGAAACCGTTCTTGGGTGCGGCAAAGATGGTGTCCTCTGCGGCGCGCACCGCGCCGCACAGGGAAGCCGATCCGGAGATCACGACGAACGGTTGCCCGGTCCCGTGCGGCTTGAGCAGCTGTAGTTGATGGTCGTGGCCGGCCAGGAACACGGTGACCGGCACGCCGCTGCGCCGCACCACCGCCTCCACCGCTTCGCGATAGCGCACGTAGCGGAAGGAGTACGCTTCCTGATTGAGCAAATCGAACGGCGGCACTTGCAAGGCCGCCAGCGCGTGGCTGGGCAGGAACAGGAGCGAGCCGAGACGAGCCATCGTCCCCTGCCACCAGGTGCCGTCGTGCATCCCGTTGGTGTACAGCGGATGGTGCGCGGCGATCATATGCCAGCGGAAACGCTCCCGTCCGTTTGACAGCAGCTCTTCCAAACGATGCGCGGACGCATCCCGGAAGCTGCCATCGGTGATCATGCGTTCGCTGTCCAGCAGGATCACCTGGACTGCACCGGCTCCCAGGACGACTTCGCGCGGCTCGCCCGTGACGAGGTCCCAGGACTCACCCCATCGGTGTGGCGGCGGCAGCCAGCGGTCGATGTCAGACTGGTTTGCCAGGCCTTGCCCGCCGCATCCGTAGTCATGGTTGCCGGGAATGGCCGTGAGTGTGATGTGTTGATCGCGCAAGAACTCGAAGGGCTGCAAGACGCCCAGGGCTTGTTCGGTGATCGCTTCCGAGGGGCCGGGCAGATCACGGCAGCTGAGGCCGGAGCCGATGAGTCCGTGGTAGTAGAAGTTGTCTCCCAGCTCGAAGACGCGATCGGTTTGTCCATTGATTGAGGCGAGATAGCGCTGCAGCGCCGTTGCGACATCGCGATTGCGGCGCTCTTCCGGGGTACCGAAATCGCCCATGGCGATGAAGCGGGTCAGCGGCGTTTCGCCAGCGGGGCTGGCCACCGTGCCGCCGCAGGCGGAGCATCCGCGCACGGTGGGAATCCCGATGAGCGCGCAACCGGGCAGCAGGCAGAGGAGCGCAAGCCGCAGGGTGCCGCGGGCGGTGACGCGCATCGGCGCATTCTTGGGGCCGCAACCGTGCGTGTCAACCGGGGATACGGTTCCCCGGAAGGTGTGGGTCACTCAGAGAACGGAGGGGGAGGGATTCGAACCCCCGGACCCTTGCGGGTCGCCGGTTTTCAAGACCGGTGGTTTCAACCGCTCACCCACCCCTCCGTGCGCGGTGAGTTGCGGACGCCATGGAGCTTTAGCCGAACTCGCCGCCTTGTGCTAGCGCGCCTTTTCGGCGGTTGTGCCCATGTTAGTGCCCGCCGCGGCATTGAGCTTATCTCCTGCGTCGCGCAGATTGCGCTCCGCGACGCCGATGACGGTCGGCAGCGCGGCTGACGGTCAATCAGTTCGCCATCAACGCGGATCTGTGGTACGCATGGCGTCGCGTTGGAGGGCAAGGGCATGCTGAGAGCGTCGGTAGTGATCGTGGTACTCGTGGGACTGGTGCTCGGCGCGGGGGCGCAGCAGGCAGCGGAGGCGAGGGAGGTACCACCGGCGTGCTTTCTGTGTCTTTGTCCCGGACAAATCGTAACAGCGTGTTCCAGCGCTGCGATCGGCGAAGACCTGTGCCCTTCGTGCCAAACAGGATCGGCATCTGTCATCGGAGCAATGGATCCCTGCGACATCGTAAAGGTATGCTCGACGGTGCCAAACCTTACGCCGGTGCGCGCCCCTGCGCTCTCGCCCGTGCCCCTGGCCGGCCTTGGGCTGCTGCTCGTCGGCGGCGGCATCTGGCTGGCGCGGAAGCGCACACGGCCCGCGTCATAGCGCCCGTACAGCCGACGCCCGCCGCCGACCAGCTTGCGTGCTCTGGCTTCGGGTTCGCCGTCGTCAGCGGCCGGCGAAGACCTCAACGGCACCTGCGCGGTGGATCACGGCGTCTTCGTTTTTCTGGCCTCCCGGCAGCGTCGCTTCACCACGGCACTCGCGATGAGGCGAGAATGGGTCGGTGTCCGTTGGTTTCGAGGGCCGACCCCTTGGCAGACCTGCCGCTTGCCGCAGCGTCGCAACATCAGTATCCTTCGGTCTACAGTATCTTTCGGTCTACAACCGCTTGGAGGAACGAAATGTCTCGCGACGTGATGGCTGAAATCCGCGATGAGATCGCTGCCAATAAGGTCCTGCTCTATATGAAGGGCAACCCCAGCTTCCCGATGTGCGGCTTCTCGGCCGCCACCGTCGAGGTGCTGCGGGCTACAGGTCATCCGTTCGCGCACGTCAACATTCTCGAAGATCCGGAGAAGCGCGAGGCCATCAAGGTCTACTCGAACTGGCCCACCATTCCGCAGCTCTATATCAACGGCGAGTTCGTGGGCGGCTGCGACATCGTTCAAGATCTGTATGCCAGCGGCGAGCTGCAGCGCCTGCTTGCCAAGGCGTCCGTGGGTGAGACCGAGTCACCGAAGCAATAGCCTCCACTTCCCGCGCCGCGCGATCGCTTCACGGCTCTCCAATTTGTGCTTGAAAAAGGGCTGGCACGGCCCCATCGTACCTTGATGCCCAAGGGTGGTGGCGGGTGCTTGGTGACGTCGCCGCCACCGTGCAGGACGTTGCCCACGTGAGGTTCTTGGTGTGCCCGGCGAACCCCTCAACGCTGCTCACAGGCGTGCTGCTGACGTTGCTGGTCGCAATCGGTGCCCAAGCGGTTGAGAAGCCGACGCGCACGGCACGCCCCACGCGTACGGCGCGCGACTTCACGCCACCGACCTCCACGGCGACGCCGATGCCCGAAGGCGCGACGCCGACGCCCGAAATCACCAACACCCCCGGTCGCCAGACGGCAACACCGACGACCATCAGGCCGACCCCGACGCCGGTGACCATCGGGTCGCCGCTGAGCTTTCGCGTCGCCAGCGTCTTCTCAACCGGAGCGGAGCCGAGCGCCATCGGTGTCGGTAACTTTAATCCCAACCCCAATGGCGATACCAACCTCGACCTCGTGGTCGCCGACCGTGTCGCCGGCTCCGTGCAGTGGCTGCAAGGCAGGGGCACGGGCGCGTTCGCGACGCGCGCCCCGATCGCGGTGGGTGCCGAACCCGTGGGTCTGGCAGTATCCGACCTGGACGGCGACAGCTTCTTGGACGTGGCAACGGCGAATGCTGGCGATGGGACCGTGTCCATCCTCTTCGGAAAGGGGGACGGCAGCTTCGACGATCCGGTTACCACCAACGTCGCAGTCATGCCGCGCGCGCTCGTGGCACTCGGTAACCAACTGGCGGTTGCCGACGTTGCCAGCGCCAGCGTGGTGCTCGTCGTCGTGGGCGGTGATCGTAGCGTCAACGTCGTGAACCAGTTTCCCGTCGGTGCCCAACCCACGGCACTTGCTACCGGCGACATCGATGGCGACGGTGCGACCGACTTGGTCGTCGCCAATCACGGAGACAACACGGTCCAGGTGTTGCTTGCGAACGGTGACCAATCGTTTGCATCGGCGCAGACACTCTCGACCGGCAAGGGACCCTCAGCGGTGGCCGCGGCCGACGTCAACGGCGACGGGCGGGTGGACATCGTGGTTGCGGAGACCGACGACAACCGCGTGTCCGTGTGGACTGCGGCAGCGCGTGGTGGGTTCACGCGTAGCGCGAGCATTGTGGTCGGCGAGGCGCCGGTTGCCCTGGCGATTGCCGACGTGACCGACGACGGCAATCCGGACATCATGGCGGTCGACAGCGGCGCCAACGAGGTGGTTGAAATCCAGGGGAGAGGCAGTGGGAAGTTTCAACTGGGAGACCGCTTCCTGGTTGGTAGCGGCCCGAGCGCATTGGTGCTCGGAGCGTTCAATAGCGATAATTTTCTCGATGTGGCGGTCGCGAACACCTTGGGAAGTTCGGTGAGCGTGTTGCGCTCCTCGGGCGCTGGATCGTTTGTGGCGGCACTGAATGTGTTGGCGCACGCTGCACCGGTGGGCGTCACCGTTGGGGACTTCGATCGCGATGGCTTCGTCGACGCCGTCGTCAGCAACGATGAGAGCGGCGATGTGACGTTGCTGCACGGCAACGGCCGTGCCGTCCTCCGCAACCCCGTGCAATTCCCGGCCGGCACGCGTCCACATGCCATCACCAGCGCCGACTTCGGCGGCCGCGGCCTGCTGGATGTCGTCGTCGGGAGCAGGGACGCCAGCACGCTGATGTTCCTGCGCAACAACGGCACTGGAGGCTTCGCCGCGCCGACACCGATCGCTGTAGCGGGAAGGGTTGGCGCGCTGCTACCGCTCGATCTCAACGGCGACGGTCTGCCGGATCTCGTCATGGCCTATCCCGACGACGGGTTACTGGGATACCTGACTGCGACCGGTAGTGCGCTGTCCAACCCGCAAACGCTGCCGGTCACTGGTATGCCAGTGAGCTTGCGCGCCGCCGACGTCGATGGTGATGGCTTGACCGATGTGGTCGTTGCCGAGAGCACGCCAGGAGGAGTCGAGGTCGCAATCGCAAACGGTACGGGGGGTTTCAGCAGCCTGACGTCCGCGCCCTTGCCCGACGACGTCGCGGATGTGGCGGTGGCGGATTTCGATGAGGACGGCATCCCGGACCTCGCGGCGCTCAGTACGTCGGCCGGACTACTCCGCATCCTGCGCGGCGACGGCGGCGGGCAATTCACTGCAGTCCTCGAGTTCGGCGTCTCCGACCAAAGCATTGGCGTTGCCGCCACCGATATGAATGGTGACGGACACATGGACGTCGTTGTGATGAGCAATACCACCGACGCCCTCGAGATCCTTCCAGGCAACGGTTTCGGCGATTTTGGTGACGCCCAGATCGTCGGGACGGGTCGCGGTCCGGTGGCCCTTGCGCTCGTCGATCTGAATCCGACGCAGAACGTGCTCCCGGACGTCGTGTTGGTGAACGGCGATGGTCGCAACGTGACGGTGCTGCGCAATACGACGGCGAACGACCTGCCGCCCCCTCCGACAGCTACCCTTCCGCCCGGCGTCCCAACGCCGACCCCGCGGCCAACGCTAGGTCCTGGAACCCCCTCACCAACACCAGGCCCGCGGCCGACTGCGACCCCGCGGCCGACCAAAACACCCAAGGGGGGTTCAGGCGGTGGAGGGTGTGCCATCGGCGATGCCGACGGCGGAACAGCTCCCTGGTCGGTGCTGAGCGCTACGATGGTGCTGTCATGCCTGCGCCGCCGGGCGCGACGGCGCTCGGCTCAGTGAATCGCGTAGAGGCGGCCGTCGTCGGCGCCGACGTAGACCGTTCCATCGGCACCGAGGGCGGGCGAAGATCGCACCGGCGCCCCAATCGCAAACGTCGTCATCAGCGTAGCGCTGGCTCCTGCATCACGCACGAAGTACACGTTACCATCGGTAGAGCCAACGACAATGACGGGCTCCTCCCCGCCAATAGCGACCGCGGGGGAGGAGATGATTGGCCCATTTGTTGGGAAAGACCACACCACCGTCCCGCTGGTGGCGTCAACGGCGTACAGGTTTCCGTCGTCGGATCCGACATAGAGACGGTCGCCGGCCAGCGCCGGCGAGGACTGCATCGGCCCCACGGGCCCGCCGCCCGGTCCGGAGAAGGTGAAGCCCGGGATCGCCTGGCCATTGCTGTTGACCTTGAAGATGAAGCCACCGTTGTCGGCAACGTAGATAGCTGCCGTGCTGCCGTTGGTGATGGCGACCACGGGGGCGTTGAGAATGGGTGCAGATGCGGAAAAGCTCCACAGCAGGGCGCCGTCATTGCGAACGGCCCGCAGCAAGTGGTCATCACCGCCGTAATAGAGGATCGAGCTGACATCGGCGGCAGGCGACGACTGGTTCCCGGCCGTCGACAGCGCGAAGCGTTCGACGCCGTTCGGGCACACCCCGGCGATGATTCCGCCCAGTGACGCCGTGTAAACGGTGCCATCGACGGTCGTAAGGGTGGGCGATGAGCTGATGAAGCCGGTGACCAGGGTGGGCCAGTTGGTGGGTTGGGCATTGCCTGAGGCATCGACTCCGAACAGATCGCCGTTGCCGTCGCCGAAGAAGAGAGCGTCCGCTCCGAAGCGCTGCGCTACCAAGGCGGTGCTCGTGATCGGGTTCTGAGTCACGAAGTAGAATGTGGGGTCCTGTGTGCCGTCCGCTATCTTGACGGCGTACAGGTAGTTATCCGTCGAGCCGATGTAGACGCGAGTGGCCGACGTCGGGTCCGTCGCTGTGCCGTTGAGCACCGGCGATGCGGCGAATGGTCCCTTGGGCGGCTCGCTTGCGGGGGGGAACATCCAGAGTAGTTGTCCGCTGTTGGCGGCGACCAGCGTGTTGGTAACCGTGCCCGTGTTCTGTGCGTCATGCCGGAATTTGGGCCATGCGGAGGGCGCCAGCGTGGCGGGGGAATCGAAGCTGCAGGTGACACCGCCACCGCCACCTGTACAGCCGGCGACGGCGCTGCAAATGAGAGCGAGTATCGAAATCAGCGGGCGGCGGCTCATTTCGATCCCACGGCGTAGACAATCCCGCGATCGTTGCCGACGTAGACGTTACCGTTGTTGTCGATTGCCGGCGAGGACCGAATCGGTATGCCCGCGGCGAGGGTCACCGGCCAGCCGCTCGGCTGTTCGCCGGTGAACGTGTTGATGGCGTGCAGTATGCCGTCGGCGGATCCGACCACCAGGTAGCCATCGCTGCTCAACAACGGCGAGGAGATCACCGGACCGGCGATCGAGGCGGCCGGTTCGGTGAGCATCTTCATGAGGCCAGAGTTTGTGTCGATCAGGACAACGGCACCCGCCGTCGTGACCCCGAACAGCGTTGTGTTGGGGAATGGCGGGGTTGCGGTGGGGGTGGGGGTGGCGGTTGCTCCGGGAGGCGGCGTCGGTGTCGAGGGGATGGTCGGCGTGAGGCTCGGCGTCGTTGTCGCTTGCGGGCCGGCCGCGAGTGAGGACACGAAGCCGGTCCCATCGGGCGATGAAACGCGCCAGCGAAACGCCCCGTCAGGATTGACGGCGAAGATGTTCCCGGTCGCTGACGGAACGAAAAGCAGGTCGCTGACAAGCGGCGATGCGCTGAAGGGCGCGCGCGGGTCGACAACCTCGCCGATGGGGAAGCGCCATTTCAAGCTGCCGTCGTTGGCGAGCGCATACAGGTACCCGTCTGCGGCCGTAAAGAAAGGTTCGTTTGCGCTGCCAAGAGCTGGCGACGAGGTCACCGCTCCGATCGCCCTGGCGCCCACCTTGGGGAATTGCCAGATCAGCGTCCCGTCGGTGTTGAGCGCGTACAGTTTGCCTACCGTACGTGTCGCTCCGCCTTGTGTGACGTCGATTGCCGCTCCGATGACGATGCTCGCGATTGCCAATGTGCTAGGGTTCGTCGTGAAGGTTGGCGAGGAGTTGAATTGGCTGGTGATGGTTGCGTTGTCAAAGTCCGCCGGATTCGGTTCGAACCGCCCCGTGCAGGTCTGGGTCGTGCCATTGTCTTGAAAGACGTAGACCGCACCGCGTGCCGATCCGATCATGATATTGGTGACCGAGCCGAAGGTGTAGACCGCGGGCGACGAGATGAGCGGTCCCAGGGTGTACGTCCCCCGCGGACACGTGACCGGAGTGGAGCCGCCAATCACCCAATCGATGGTACCGGTGGCCGGTGCCAAGGCGGCAAGTGTTCCCCCTTCGGTGGCGACGTGCAGTGTTCCATCGATGTCGATCGCCGGCGACGACGAGATGGGCGAATTGTCGATCTGTGTTTCCCATTTGAGCAAGCCGGTGTTGTCGGCGATCGTGCCGTTGCCTTGCCCGCTGTTGCCGGTATCACGGCGAAACTTTTCCCACGCGGGCACCGGTGCCGGGGCCCCGCCCCCGCCGCCGCCGCTGCAAGCGCACACGCCGAGCAGCAGCATGATCATCAGGACGCGCACGACGTTCATCGCGTGGGACTTGGCACAGCGCATCACAAAACTCAATGCACCTATCGTTGCGACCGGCGCGCGACCAGGCGGGCGAGATAGGCCGACTGCGATGCGCTCTGAAACAGCCCTTCTTCATAGACGAGGATATCGCAGCGCGAGAACGCGGCGCGCAGTTCGCCACGCTGCAGCAGGTAAGCCGGGTTGCGACAATGGCCGAGCGTCTGCTGATCGATCAGAAACGTTTCGAAGAGAAGGATGCCGCCCACTTTGACGGCTGCTTGCAGCGGTTCGAAGAGTGAACGCTGCAGATAGCGGATGTTGATGGCAGCATCGTAGAGGGCGCGCGGCAGTGGAAACGACTCCAAATCCGCCTGTACGAGGCGCACATCGAGTCGCTCCGCACGCGCGGCGCGCTGCGCGAGTCGCAGGCCGGCCAACGCGATGTCCAGCACATCAACCCGGAGGCCGCGGCGGGCGAGGAAGAGGGCGTTGCGACCGGACCCGCCAGCGACATCGAGGACCCGCCCGTGCAGCAGCGCCGCGTGCGCCACCAAGAAGTCGGAAGGGCCGTCGCTGCTCGTTGAGCCCGCGGCGTATCGCTCTTCCCAGCGGTTGCGGTCGTCGCTCATCATGCGATCGGAGATGCCGGCGAGTTACGAAAGAACCGCGCGCGCCAGCGCCAGGACGTCAACGCTCCGCGCCCCGGCGCGCAGCAGGACCCGACTGCACTCGTCGACGGTTGCCCCGGTGGTGTAGACGTCGTCCACCAGGAGGACGCGACGGCCGGCGACCGCTTGGGGCTGAACCACACGAAACGCTCCAGCGACGTTCTGCCGCCGCTCTTTTTCGTCGAGCTCTACCTGCGGACGTGTCGGGCGGACGCGCTCGAGTGCATACGGATCGAGGGGAACGCCCACCGCGTCCGCCAACGGCCGTGCCAACAGCTGCGCCTGATTGAATCCGCGCCAGCGCAAGCGCTGCACGTGTAGCGGCACCGGCAACACAATGTCGTAGCGGTCGACGGCCAGTGGCGTGCGCTCGAGCAGCAGCGCGCCGAGGGGAGCCGCGAGCCACACATTGCGATTGTACTTGTACTGCTGGAGGACCGTTTTGAGTGGATGCGCCGAGCTGTCTGCGGCAGCGTAGATCGTGCAGGCGCGGGCGCAGCCGAAGTGTGGCGGATGTTGTAGGCAGCGCGCACAGGGGTGGTCGGTGTCGGTGCGCGTCTGAAACGGGACTCCGCATGTTGGACACAGGGGCGAGGAGGGGGTGACGATGCGTTTGCGACAGTGGCGACAGAAATCCGGGCGCTCGGTCGGCTGACCACAGCCGGAGCATGTAGGTGGGTAGAGCAAATTGAGCAGTGTTTCCCAGAAACGGCGCACGGCGGCATGGTATGCGGGGATGGATTCGGGTGCAACGCGCGTGACGTTTCGTTACGAGCGGAGAGCGGCTAAGGTGGCGGCATGCGCTGTCGGATCTGCATGCAGCCAGCGCGCTGGTGGCGGCGTCGTTGCGACGATTGTACGCGACTGGCGACCATCTTTTCTGCGCATCGCGGTGCGGACATGGGGACGATGATGGACCTCTTCATCGGCAGCGGTGCGCCGCGCGAAAAGGTGGAGCGTTTCCTGCTCGCCGATCTTGATGGGGCCGGCGCGGTGCGCGATCGGATCGCGGCGGACATGACCAACGATCTCCTAGGCGCCCTTGGCCAGCGCGGGCGTCAAACAGCCGGTCAGGTCGAACGGATCCGACGACGGGGCAGGTGGCAGGTGCTCGACCACCGGCCTCCTGAGTAGGGCCTGCTTTGACTGCTCTGGGACCGCATACTATCATTCGACCGGCAACAGGCAGTTGTGCATGAAACGATTTGTGATCGGCTTCGTGATCGGTGTGGGCTTGATGTACTACTACCTCCACTACGGTGAGCGCGTGGAGGCCGGCGCCTTCAGCTGGTTCCAGGGCTCGGCGTCGAACTATCGTGGCGACGCCCACCATCAGGCGGCGCGCGAAGCGCTCGGCGAAACCGAGAACCGCCACTGATGCCGCGGGCGCTCGACGATGTGCGCATCGTGGACCTGACGCGAGTCATCGCCGGTCCCTATGCGACGACGCTGCTTGCCGACATGGGCGCGCAGATCATCAAGGTCGAGCTGCCCGGGCGCGGCGACGACGGCCGCTACGGCTACCCCACCGTCGATGGCGTGCCTGTCGTCTTCCTGGCGTTGAATCGGAACAAGAAGGGCATCACGTTGGATCTCCGCAAACCGCGTGGGGCGGAGCTGTTCAGAAAACTGGTGCGCCAGGCCGATGTCGTGGTGGAAAACTTCGCGGCGGGGACGATGGAGAAGTGGGGCTTCGGCTACCAAGCGCTGTCTGCGATCAATCCGCGACTGATTTACGCCGCCTTGTCTGGATTCGGCCAGAGCGGGCCGTATGCGCAACGAACGTCCTACGACATCATCGCTCAAGCGATGGGCGGGCTGATGGCACTTACGGGCTTCCCCGATGGCCCGCCCATCCGCGGCGGAGGTGCCCTCGGTGATTTCATCGGCGGTGTTTTTACCGCGCTGGCGGTGCTCTGCGCGCTGCACTATCGCGACCGAACCGGCAAGGGGCAAATGGTCGACGTGTCCAACATGGATGCGATCTTCAGTATGCTGGACAACTGGCCGACGGTGTACGCCCTGACTGGTCAGCTCCCTCAGCGTGCAGGCAACCGTCATCCGTTCACAGCGCCCTATGACTGCTTTCATGCCAAGGATGGCTGGGTGGTCATCGGCGTCGGCAACAGTCAGCTGTTTCGCACGCTGGTGACGGCCATGGGCATGCCCGAGCTGGGGCGGGACCCACGCTTCAAGTCGCCGAGCGCGCGTTTGGAGCGCCACGACGAGGTGAACCGCGTGGTGGGTGACTGGGTGAAGGAACACACGGTGGCGGAAGTCTTGCAGGTGCTCGGTCCAGAAGGGGCGAACATTCCCTGCGCCCCGGTGATGACGCTGGATCGCTTGATGGCCGATCCGCACCTGCGTGCGCGTGAGATGGTCGTGGATCTGCCACACGACAAGCTGGGGAAGGTCCCCGTGACTGGTGTGCCGTTCAAACTGTCCGAATCTCCCGGACGCATTGAGCATCTCGGGCCAGAGCTGGGTCAGCACAACGATGAGATTTACGGTGGGTTGCTGGGACTATCTGCCGGTGAGATGGACGAACTCCGTAGCGAGGGTGTGATATAGGGGCAATAATGGAAGAACTGCCGGTTCTGCAACGACTGAAGAAGGAGCTGGCCGACCTGCAGCACGAGCTCAGCCACAAACTGCCGAAGGATCTGGCCGAAGCGCGGGCGCACGGCGACCTCAGCGAGAATGCCGAATACGAAGCCGCCAAGAACAGGCAGGAATTCGTGCGTGCCCGGATCGGGCAGATCCAAGGGCGCATTCGCGAACTATCGCTGTACAACGTGCAGTCGATTCCCCACGGTGTGGTCGCCTACGGCAGCCGCGTCACCGTAGAGGATCTCGAGGACGGGGCCTCGCAGGTCTACGAAATCGTTTTTCCCGAGGAGGTCAACGCCGCCGCCGGGCAGATCTCACTGAGCTCGCCGATCGGGCGTGCCTTGCTGAACAAGGCGGTGGGCGACGAAATCGAGGTGCAGACACCACGCGGCAAGCGCAGCTACCAGATCATGGAACTGGTAACCATGCACGAGCGCGGCTAGCCCGCCACCGGGCCGTGAGTTACAAGCTACCCTGATCAGCCGAGCGGCCGGCCGTGACGCAGACATGCCGCCGCGTCTTCCGGGGCGATCGGATTGAAGTAGACACCGGTTGCCCACTCCATCCCGAGTTCGCCGCTGAGGTGTGGGATGAGTTCCCAATGCCAGTGAAATTCTTCCTGGCTTTCGCCATTCAACGGCCCGCTGTGCAGGGCGAGGCTGAAATGCGGGTCCAGCAGGGTGCTGCGCAGCTTCGCCATGATCTCACAGAAGATTGCCGCCAGGGCGGGGATTGTACGCTCGCCGACATCGCCGAAGTCCGGCATATGGCGCCGTGGTAACACCCAGGTCTCGAAGGGGAAGCCGGAGGCGAACGGCGCGAGCGCCACGAAGTCGTCGTTGGCAACGATGATGCGATCGCCGCGCTTCTCTTCCTCACGCAACGCATCGCAAAAGACGCAACGCTCCTTGAGGCGGTAGTACTCGCGTGCGCCGATGAATTCGTCGTCGATGCGTCGCGGAATGAAGGGCATCGCGACGATGTGCGAGTGGTGATGCGGATAGCGGCTCCACGGCGCACCGTGGTTCTTCATGATCACCGCTTGCCGGAAGCGCCGATCGTTGCGCAGGTCGTTGAACCGGGCCAGGTAGCTGCGCAACAAACGTTCCATCTGTCCGCGGTCGAAGTCCGCCCAGTGCGCGTTGTGGTCCGGGGTGTCGCTCACCAGTTCGTGCGCCCCCGTAGCGCTCATCAGGTCGAAAAGCCCCACACCGCGGCGCTCCACCGCTCCTTCGACGCGCAGCAAGGGTTGGCGGTCGGGGGTGATGCGCACCGCCCACCCTTGGGTGCTCCGTGCGCTGCCGTCGTGCCGCACTACGTAGATTTCCTGTGGGTTCAGGTGCTCGTTGCCAGGGCAGAACGGACAGGGGACCTCCTCCTCCACCCGTGCCCGTGCCAACCGGCGCCCGATGAGCTGCGCCCGGCGTTCCGGGGCGATGATAGTCCAGCGGCGCAGCAGTGGATCACGACGCAGTTCGGACATTGAAGCAACCCCTTGTCAGCCCCGCGCACTATACCTGCATTTGCTGACAATGCTAGCACCGTCTCGGAGTTGGAAGAGCCCACAGCCGCGGGCCATGCGATGAAGAGCGGCCGCCGGACCAAGATCGTGGTGCATCCTTGCGGCCCCTGGGTCGCGTGTGCTACAGCTCTGCTACAACTTGGGCCGCTGGGTAGTTGAAGTGGGCCACCGCGCCCACTTTTTTATTTGAGGAACAATGAATGAGACGGTAGCCGAGCGGGTCTGGGCAATCGCCGAGCCCTTGGTTACGCACGAAGGTCTGGAAATAGTTGACGTGGAGTTCCGGCGCGAAAGTCGCGGCTTGGTGCTGCGCCTCTACCTTGACCGCTGCGGCGGGGGGGGAGAAGTGTCCCTCGACGACCTCACGCGTGTGAGCCGACAGCTGGGTGACGTGCTGGACGTGCACGACGCCGTCCCCGGTTCGTACAACCTGGAGGTGTCATCCCCGGGGATCAACCGCCGCCTACGCCGGCCGGACCACTTTCGGCGCTACCTTGGGAAAAAGGTGCGTGTGCGCACGGTCGGACCGCTCGATGGCCGCCGTGGCTTTATGGGTGTTCTGGAAGCGGTCGACGCAGACGGGATTGTTCTGGGCAGCGCGGAGGGCAGGCACGCTATCCGCTTCGCGGAGATCGCCCAGGCAAACTACGAAGCTGAGGCGTAAGCGGGCAAGGAGGTCGTCAATGCAACCCGAGCTGAGCCGCATCATCGAGCAGGTGAGCAAGGAAAAGGGCATCGATCGTGGCATCGTCGTGAGCGCCATCGAAAACGCCATGCTCTCAGCGGCGAAGAAGATCGTCGGTCCGACTATCCACCTGGAAGCGAAGTTCAACCCGGAGGTGGGCGAAGTCGAACTCTTCAAGATCCTCACCGTGGTCGAGGAAGTCACCGACCCCGACGCGCAAATCACCCAAGCCGCCGCGCGCGCCAACCTCGACCCCGATGCCGAGATTGGCGACGAGTTGCTCGAAAAACTCGACCAGAGCTACGGCCGCATTGCCGCGCAGGCAGCCAAGCAAAGCCTGATCCAGCGCTTGCGCGATGCTGAGCGCGACATCATCTACAATGAATTCAAAGACCGCAAAGGCGAGCTGACGCACTCCGGGATCGTGCAGCGCTTCGAGAAGAAGAATATCATCGTGAATCTCGGACGCACTGATGCCATTCTGCCCGAGAAGGAGCAGATCCCGCGCGAGCGTTATCGCCAGGGCGACCGCATCCGCGCTTACATCCTCGAAGTCGAAATGACGAGCAAAGGGCCGCAGATCGTCTTGTCGCGCACCCACCCGGGCTTCCTCATGAAGCTCTTTGAGCAAGAGGTGCCCGAGGTGTACGAAGGCATCGTCGAGATCAAGGGTGCGGCACGCGAGCCCGGGGGGCGGGCGAAGATTGCCGTGGTCTCGAACGATCCCGATGTCGATCCGGTCGGCGCCTGTGTTGGCATGAAGGGCACCCGTGTACAAGCGGTCGTGCAGGAGTTGCGCGGTGAAAAGATCGACATCGTGCACTGGACACCCGATCCTGCCGAGTTCGTGTGTCGCGCATTGGCCCCGGCGAAGGTAGCCAAGATCATCATGGACGAAGACGAACGGAGCATGGAGGTCATCGTCCCCGATGACCAGCTGTCTCTCGCCATCGGTCGCAAGGGCCAAAACGTCCGGCTGGCATCACGGCTCAGCGGGTTCAAGCTGGATGTGCGAAGCGAATCGGAGGCCGACGAAGAAGCCCGGCAAGCGCGTGCCTCTCTCATTAGTGTCCCGGGTATCGGTGACGTCGCTGCCGAGTTGCTCTATCAGAATGGCTTCAAGTCGGCCGAAGAAGTAGCGCAGGCGGACGAACAGGCACTCGCGGAAATCGAGGGGCTGGGCGCGGAGAAGGTCGCATCGATCCTCAAAGCGGCGCGCGCCTACGTCGAGGCGAAACGACGGGAGGCCGAGGAGGCGGCAGCTGCCGCTGCGCGCGAAGCGGCGCAGGAGGCGATCACGCACAGCGCCGAGGTGGGTAGCATCGAGCCGGCTGCCGCTGAGAGCGTGGGCGCCGTGGAGGAGGGCAAGGCATCGTGAACGGTATGGCCCCTGCTCCCGTGCGCATGTGTGTCGGCTGCGGCGCTCGCGCGCCACAGGCAACCTTGCTCCGCTTCGCGAGCGCGCCGGATGGCAGCCTCGCACTCGTTCGGCCCGGCACCGCGCGTGGCCGCAGCGGATACCTGCACCGGGAACTTGGCTGCTGGGATCGATTTGCGTCGCGCGGCGGCCGGCTGCGGTCCGTCGGACGTACCGTCGACAAGCAGCAACGACTGGCGTTTGTTCAAGGGCTGAAAACGGCAGAACATTCCGCTATGGTGCAATGACATGGTGCGCAAACGCATACACGAGCTATCGAGGGAATGGAATGTCGAGGCCAAGGACCTCCTTGCGAAGCTGGAAAAGCTCGGCATTCATGGCAAGCGCTCGCAAAGCTCGCTGACCGACGACGAGGTCGAGCGGCTGCGCGTCGAGTTCGGTGCGGACGAAAAACCGTCGGTTACGGTTGGCGACGAACGGGTCCTTGAGGGCATCGAGGGTGAAACGGTCGTGGAGCGACGGGTCAGGACCAACGTCATCCGCCGTCGCACAACGCGCATTGAACCAGTACCGAGCCAGGAGACGCTTCCCCAACAACCCTCGGAGCCGCTGCCGCTAGCCACGGAGGCGTTTGAGTCGTTTGCGGCTCCCGAGTCGTTACCCGAGCCGCTGCCTGCGGCGCTCTCCGAGGAAGCCGTAACGATTCCGCCGCCCGCTGCCGCCCCGCCCGAAACCCCGCCCACGCCAGTGGTGCGGGTGACTCAGGCACCGGCCGCAGCGCCCGCTGAGCCCGCCCCCTCTCCGACGACAGTCGAACCGCTGCGTGGCCCACGTGTGCTCGGACGCATCGATCTCAAGAAAACTGAACCGGTGCCGCCAGCGCGACGCGAGGCGGCGGAAGTCGCCCGCGAGCGGGCGCGCCGAGAGGTCGGCGGAGTCCCGCCATTGCCCGAGACAGAGGAAGGCAAGCCCAAGAAAAAGAAGCGCAAAGTCATCAGCAAGCCCGAGTTTCAGGAACTCACCGAGCAAGAACGCCGACGTGCGAAGCTGCCGCGCAAGAAGAAGGCGTTGCCAGGCAAGGAGCAGAAGAAGACCGAGATCACTACGCCGCGCGCCAGCAAACGTATCGTCCGAATCGCTGAAGTCATCACCGTCGGCGAGTTGGCCAAGGCGATGGGGGTCAAGGCCGGCGAAATCATCAAGAAGCTCATGGACTCCGGGATGATGGCGACGATCAACCAAGCGCTCGATATCGATACGGCAACGCTGATTGCCGCGGACTTCGACTACAACGTCGAGAATGTCGCCTTCGATGCCGAATCGATGCTCGAAGTGGAGCACGAAGCGCAGGCCGACGAAAGCGTGGAGGCCCGCCCGCCGGTCGTGACGATCATGGGGCACGTCGATCATGGCAAGACCTCGCTGCTCGATGCCATTCGTCAGACCAACGTGACCGCGCAGGAGGCGGGGGGCATCACGCAGCACATCGGCGCTTACAGTGTCGACGTCCATGGTCGCAAGGTGACGTTCCTGGACACCCCGGGCCACGAGGCGTTCACTGCTATGCGGGCGCGCGGCGCCAAGGTCACCGATATCGTGGTGCTCGTGGTGGCCGCCGACGACGGCGTGATGCCGCAGACCGCGGAAGCCATCAATCACGCACGTGCCGCCAGCGTGCCGATCCTGGTAGCCATCAATAAGATCGACAAGCCCGAGGCCAACATCGAAAAGATCAAGCAGGGGCTCACGGACTATGGCCTGGTTGCCGAGGACTGGGGCGGCGATACCATTTGTGTGCCCGTATCCGCGAAGACCAAAGAGGGCATTCCCCAATTGCTTGAAATGCTTCTCCTGCAAGCCGACATCCTCGACCTCAAGGCCAACTCCGACAAGCTGGCACGCGGAACCATCGTCGAGGCCAAACTCGATCGCGGTCGCGGCCCCGTCGCCACCGTGCTGGTGCAGGAGGGCACGCTCAAGGTCGGTGCTCCGTTCGTTTGCGGCGGGAACTACGGGCGGGTGCGTGCCATGGTGGATGACAAGGGCCGCAAGGTTGAGACCGCCGGCCCGTCGATGCCGGTCGAGATCCTTGGGTTGCAGGGCGTTCCCGATGCCGGCAGCCCGTTTGTCGCGGTCGGCGACGAGGCGACAGCGCGTCAGGTGGCAGAGCATCGTCGCGGCAAGCAGCGCGAGGCCAACCTGGTCAAGACGGCAAAGGTGTCGCTGGAGGACCTGTACCAGCAGATCCAAGCCGGTGACGTCAAGGAACTGCGCGTCGTCATCAAGGCAGACGTGCAGGGCTCGGTCGAGGCGTTGGCCGAGGCGCTGACGCGGCTCTCCACCGAAGAGGTGCGTCTCAACGTGATTCACGCCTCCGTCGGCGGCATCACCGAGAGCGATGCTTTGCTGGCCTCGGCCTCGAATGCCGTGGTCATCGGCTTCAACGTACGGCCCGAGGCCAAAGCCTCCGAGATCGCCGAGCGCGAAGGCGTTGACGTGCGCCTGTACACGGTCATCTACGACGCACTCAACGAGATCCGGGACGCGATGGAAGGGTTGCTCGAGCCGACCGTGCGCGAAAAGACGGTGGGGCGGGCGGAGGTGCGCCAGGTGTTCACCGTGCCAAGTTTTGGGGCGGTCGCAGGCTCATTTGTGGTCGACGGTCGCATCACGCGCAACGCCTCGGTTCGTCTCGTGCGCGATCACGTCGTCGTATACACCGGCAAGGTCGCGAGCCTGCGGCGCTTCAAGGAAGATGCGCGCGAGGTACAGTCGGGGTACGAGTGTGGCATCGGGTTGGAGAACTATCAGGACGTGAAGGCCGGTGATGTTGTCGAGGCGTTTGAAGTCGAGCGTGTGGCGCGGCGGTTGGGCCCGACCACCAGCCGGTCGACGGGCGCGGAGCGCCGCGTCTAAGTCGCTGCAATCGATGTCTGCGGGACCCGGGTTGGCGGTGCTGCAGGGGTGAGCTGAAGACGCGAGGGGCCGTGTGGGAGAGTCGCCCGCCGTGGTCGTCGGAGTCCTCAAGCTCACGCTGTTCCTGCCGGAGAATCATTCTCTGAAGGGCAAGCGCGGTGTCATCAAGAAGATCAAGGCCCGCGTGGCCAACACGTTCAACGTCTCGATCGCCGAGTGTGACGCCCAGGACCTATGGCAGCGGGCGGTGCTGGGGGTGTGCAAGATCGGCACCGACGTGTCGTACGTCGACGGCACGCTTCGCCAGGTTGTGCGCTTCATCGAGGACATGCAGGTGGCGGAGCTTGGCGAAGAGGAGCTTGAGGTCCTGCATTGCTAGGGTGCTGGCAATAGGGGCACCGATGCGGCCGCGGTTCTCCAGGAAGCGGGGTGTTCAATGAGCGCGCGGCGCGCCGATCGCGTCGCGGAAGCGGTTCGCGAGGTCATCGCTGAGCTGCTCCTGCGTGACATCAAGGATCCCCGGATCGGGATGATCACGCTGACGTCGGTTGCATTCAGTGACGACCTGAAGCACGCGCGCGTCTATTTCAGCTGTGTGGGTGACAGCGCGGTGCGCGAGCGTTCGTTGACCGGCTTGCGCAGCGCCGCTGGGTTCATCAGATCGCAGGTGACACGTCGCCTCAAGCTGCGCTATGCGCCCGATCTGACGTTTGTGTTCGACCCAAGCTTGGAGGCTGCCGACCGCGTCGCCACCTTGCTAAAGGACGCACGCGCCCGGAACGAATGATGCACGGGGTGTTGCTGATCGACAAACCTGAGGGTATCACCTCGGCAGACGTGGTGCGCATCGTCAAGCACCAGCTCCGTTGCAAGACCGGACACCTCGGGACGCTCGATCCGTTTGCCAGTGGTGTGCTGCCCGTGTGCATCGGGGATGGAACGAAGATTGCGCAGTTCCTGAACACGGCAGACAAGCAGTACACCGGTCGCATTCGACTGGGCACGGAGACCGACAGCGGCGATGTCACGGGCAAGGTCACACGCAGCGCGGCCGTGCCTGAGGTCCGCGACGCGCCGCTCGCCGAATTGGCTCAGCGCTTTGTCGGTGAGTCGTTGCAGGTGCCCCCGATGCACTCAGCCCTCAAGCATCACGGCGTGCGCCTGTACGCGTTGGCGCGCCAGGGTATTGCGGTGCAGCGGCAGGCGCGCCGCGTGCGCATCGATGCTCTGCAACTGGCCGTTGACGAGCCTGGAGCGGTGGCGTTTGACGTCGTCTGCTCGAAGGGCACGTACGTGCGGGTGTTGGCTCAGGACATTGCCCTGGCGCTGGGGTCGGTCGGGCACTTGGAAGTGCTACGCCGCGTACGTTTCGGCCACTTCCATATCACGCAGGCGATCTCCCTCGATGCCGTCGGTCGAGGATCGCTGCCAGTGATTGGTTTGCGGGAAGCATTGCGCCACTTGCGGGAGGTCCAGCTTGATGCAGGGGCCGCGCGCCGCGCACGGCAGGGGTACGCGCCCCTCTTGCGATCGATTCCCTCTGGCGCCTCCGACGAGGCGGTGAAGTTGGTGGATCCTGCGGGCGCACTGGCGTCAGTGATCTTGATGGAAGCCGGAGGACAATGGCGCTTCGCGCGTGTGTTTGCCGACGCGCCCTGCGTGGAAGCATGACCGGAGCTTGCGCACCGCAGTGAGGGCTGGCAAGGAATCGAACTCCGTAGGACTACGGAACCCATGTCGGAACGTGTGAAACGGATTGTCCCGGCGGCCCTGATCGCGATGATTGGTCTCGGGATCAGCGCCGTCATCCAGGTGGTGCACGGGCGGTTGGCGGCGGACGTGAACTATCTGAGTTTTTGCAATGTCAGCGCCAGCGTCAACTGTGACGTGGTCCTGAGTAGCCGCTACGCGTCGTTGGCGGGATTGCCCGTGTCGACCTGGGCAATCCTCTATTACCTCCTGACCTTTGGCATGCTGACGGGAATCGTCTTGGCCAATCGTGCGACCACGCTTGCAACTCTGGTACTAGGTGCGGCGACATGGGGTCTGCTGTTCTCGTTCTACATGGCGATGGTGGCGTTTTTCGTGCTCCGCACCATCTGCCTCATGTGTTCGGCCTTGTACCTGGTGAGTATTGGTTTGTTTCTGGCTGCGTGGCACTTGCGCAGGGGGCTGCGTCTTGCGGGACGGCGCGAGGCGGCGGCGCGTGCCGGGCAGGAGCGCTGGGTATTCGTCAGCGGTGTCGTCGCTGCGGTGGTGCTGCTCGGGGTTGGGAGTTGGGAAGCGCTCGGGCGCGGCGCGACTCCGACGGACGCTGCGGAAATCAAGCGGCGGCATCCGGACTTCTATCGCTGGTATCTGTCGCAGCCGCTCGCCGAGGTGCCGCTCGATGCCAGTCGCAACGTGCGGGGCAGTGCCGATGCGCCGGTAACTATCGTCGAATTTTCCGACTTCGAGTGCGGACATTGTGCGGCATTCCACGAGAGCCTGGACGCTGTTTTGCGTCGCATGGGGACGAGCGTGCGCGTCGAATTCCGCCACTTCCCGCTCGATAACGCGTGCAATCCTAAAGTTGCGGCGCCGGTGCATCCTTCCGCTTGCCTGGCAGCGGTGGCGGCCGAGTGTGCAGCTGAGCAGGGGAAATTTTGGCAGTATCACAACCTGTTGTTTGCCAATCAGCGGGAACTCGGACGCGAGTTGCTGATTCAGCACGCGACCCGTCTCGGCATGGATGTTGCCCGTTTCACGGAGTGCCTCAGCAGCGCCGCAGCGCAAGCGCGTGTGCGTGACGATGCTGCAGAGGGCGCGCGACTCGGGATCGACTCCACGCCCACGGTCTTCATCAACGGCCGCAAAATCAAGGGGGCGCTCGAAGCCGAGCTGCTCACCAATGCGGTCGTGCTCGCCAAGACCAGCCGGTAAGGGCAGCGAAAGCTGCGCACTGTCGCGTCCATATCGCCACGCACCGACGGGGCCAGAGGCCAAAACATCGGGTTACGATATTATGCCCGAGTGCGATCTGTGCGGAATCTCGCGGCGAACACCGAGCGCGAGAATTCCTTGTTGACAGCTACGGCGTCAATCCACTAAGACGGGCGCTCCAAAGCTGTCTGACTCCTAATTTTTTGAAGTGCGAATGGGCCTTGTCGGTTGCGTGCGATGCCTTCCTGAAGTGGCAGGAAGGGCGGACGTGTGGGGGAAGCTGTGTATGACGGTGTGGAGGACGGGTGGAAACGGTGCGGCGGCGGCGGGTTACCGCGTTGTCCCCAAGTGTGGATAAGCCGTCGCGCGCAGCCGACAAGATGTTTCAGTGACTCATGGGAGGGGGCGGGTGCACATGGAGGCTGAGTGGTTGGAGGCGCTGCCGGTACTGCGACAGAAGTTCGGAGAGCGAAACTTCGCGACGTGGATCGAGCCAATCCGCTGTGCGCGCGACGAGCACGGTCTGCGGCTGGAGGTGGCGAGTCGGTTCTTCCAAGAGTGGGTGACGCGGCACTTCCTGCCGTGTATTCGACAAACATTGAGTGCCGGCAACGGTGTGGCTCCGCCCGTGCGCATCGTCGTGGCAGGCAACGGCGGTGCTCCACCCACGCCACCGCCGGCCGCCGAAGAGGTGGCCCCGACACCAGCGCGGCCGGCGCGTGTTCCCAAAATCGGGCACTTGGTGCCCGAGTATACCTTCGACACCTTCGTGGTGGGCCAGGCCAACGAGGTGGCGTATCGCGCGGCTGGCACGGTGGCCCAATTCCCCGGTCGCCGCTTCAATCCTTTCTTCCTGTGGGGCGGCGTGGGACTCGGCAAAACGCATCTCGTCAATGCCCTGGCGCACGACTTGCTCGGGCGACCGCCACGCCCGCGCATGGCCTGTCTGGCTGCCGAAGCCTTCATGAACAGTCTGATCACCTCTCTGCGGCAAGACCAGATGGCGGCCTTCCGCGATCGCTTTCGACAGGTCGACGTCCTCATCCTCGACGATGTGGAGTTTCTGGCCGGCAAAGAACGCACTCAGGAGGAGTTCTTCCACACGTTCAACGCCCTCTATGCTGCGGGCAAGCAGGTAGTGCTGACGTCCGATAAACCACCCTGTGCCATTACCGGCCTCGAAGAGCGTTTGCGCAGCCGCTTCGAAGGTGGCTTGATCGCGGACATCCACCCGCCAACGCAAGCGATGCGGGTCGCCATCGTCACCAAGAAGGCGGCGCTGCAGGGCGTCGAGTTGCCGGCGGACGTCGCCTTGGCGTTGGCGCAGCGTAGTGGCCCCAGCGTGCGCGAACTCGAGGGGGCGCTGACACGTGTGATGGCGGCGGTGAGTCTCAAGGGGCTAACGCTGAACAGGGAACTGGTCGAACGGGTACTCGTGCCTGTCGGCCGTGCCGTCATGCCGTCCGCGGACGTGATCTTGGAGGTCGTCGGCCAACACTTCCGCCTGTCGGTGGCAGATCTGAAGTCGCATCGCCGCGCCCGTTCGGTCGTCTTTCCCCGGCAGCTCGCGATGTACCTGGTACGCACCGTCAGCGACGTTTCCTTTCCCAGCATCGGTGACTTGTTCGGCGGCCGTGATCATTCCACGGTGATGCATGCGGTCCGTGCGATCGAGGCAAAACGGGCCCAAGATCCGCAGACGGACGCCTTGGTCAGTACCATCGAGACGGAACTCCGGAGCGCCATGCACTGATCATGGTCACGCCGTGGTCTCATTGCGCTACGCCCCCCCTTGACTGAATGGGACCAGTGGTTAATTTCGCGGCGCTTTTGGATCGCTACTAACACCCAATGCAAGGAGGGACGCGTATGAAGATTCGCCCGTTACAAGATCGGGTCATCGTGGAACGCATCGAGGGAGAGGAGAAAACCAAGGGGGGCATCATCATCCCCGATACCGCCAAGGAGAAACCGCAAGAGGGAAAAGTAGTTGCGGTAGGCAAGGGAAAGGTGACCGAGGAAGGAAAGGTGTTGCCATTGAGCGTGAAAGCGGGAGACAAGATCCTGTTTGGCAAGTACTCCGGCACCGAAGTCAAGCTGAACGGCAACGAGTACCTGATCATGCGCGAGGATGACATCCTCGGCGTTGTCGAAGCGTAAGGAGGAAATCAGTCATGCCTGCGAAGATCGTGAAATTCAGTGAGGAAGCTCGCAATAAAGTCCTCAGCGGTGTGCGCGTCCTCGCGGACGCCGTGACCGTGACGCTCGGCCCCAAAGGCCGCAACGTCGTTCTGGAGAAATCCTTTGGGGCGCCGAACATTACCAAGGACGGTGTCACCGTCGCCAAAGAGATCCAGCTCGAAGACAAGTTCGAGAATATGGGTGCCCAGATGGTGAAGGAGGTAGCCAGCAAGACCTCCGATGTCGCCGGCGATGGCACCACGACGGCCACGGTACTCGCCCGCGCGATTTACACCGAAGGTGCCAAGATGGTGGCCGCTGGCCACGACCCGATGAGCCTGAAGCGCGGCATCGACAAAGCCGTCGGGGCAGCGACTGAGGAGCTCAAGAGGCTCTCCAAGGCAACCAAGGAACAAAAGGAAATCGCTCAGGTCGGCACGATTTCCGCCAACAATGACCCCACCATCGGCGAAATCATCGCTGAGGCGATGGAAAAGGTTGGTAAGGAGGGTGTCATCACCGTCGAAGAGGCCAAGAGCTTGGAGACGACTCTCGAAGTCGTCGAAGGCATGCAGTTCGACCGCGGCTACCTGTCGCCCTACTTCGTCACCGATCCCGACAAAATGGAATCCCGCCTCGAAGATGCCTACCTGCTGATCCACGAGAAGAAGATCAGTGCCATGAAGGATCTGTTGCCGGTGCTCGAATCGATCGCCCGCACTGGCAAGCCCTTCGTCATCATCGCCGAAGACATTGAAGGCGAGGCATTGGCGACGCTGGTCGTCAACAAGATCCGTGGGACACTGCACTGCGTGGCGGTGAAAGCACCCGGATTCGGCGATCGCCGCAAGGCAATGCTCGAGGACATCGCCATCCTCACTGGCGGCCGCGTGATTGCCGAAGAGCTGGGGATCAAACTCGAAAATGTCACGCTGAATGATCTGGGCCGTGCCAAGCGCCTGGTCGTCGATAAGGACAACACCACCATCGTCGATGGCGCCGGCAAGAAGGCCGATATCGAGGGACGCATCAAGCAGATCCGCGCCCAGATCGAGGAGACTACGTCCGACTACGATCGCGAGAAGCTGCAAGAGCGGCTCGCGAAGCTAGTGGGCGGAGTCGCCGTGGTCCGCGTGGGTGCCGCCACCGAGGTCGAGATGAAAGAGAAGAAGGCTCGTGTGGAGGATGCCCTGCATGCCACCCGCGCTGCGGTCGAGGAGGGTATCGTCCCCGGAGGTGGTGTGGCGCTCATCCGCTCGTCCGCGGCTCTGGACAACTTGAAGGTGAGCGACGAGGAGCGGGTGGGCGTGAACATCGTGCGCCGCGCCATGGAAGATCCGTGCCGTTGGATCGCCAACAACGCCGGATGGGAAGGCTCGATCGTCCTCGACAAGATCAAGAACAACAAGGGCGCGTTCGGCTTCAACGCTGCGACCGAGGAGTTCGAAGATCTGATGAAAGCGGGCATTGTCGACCCGACCAAGGTTGTGCGCACGGCGCTACAGAACGCGGCCTCGGTTGCCGGTCTCTTGCTTACGACTGAGGCAATGGTCGCCGAAAAGCCGGAGGAGAAGAAGGCGGCACCGCCGATGCCTCCGGGGGACATGATGTAAGACCGGCGTCCCCGACTACCTGAGCTGCCATGAAGGCCCGGCCTCGGTGAATCGAGGCCGGGCCTTCGTCGTCTCAAGCGGTGAGCTGCGTGCGATGCGGCAACGTCACGATTGACAAAGCGAGACCGGAAGGCGAAAAAGGCCGTCACTCATGCTTTCATCCGGTCTCCGGCGTCCTGTCTTCTGCCTCATCCTGCTTACTCTTTCGGCTTCCAGGGTCCACGCGAAGGTGACCTTCACGAACACCGCTCGCCTCTCGATTGCCGTGGGTTCCGATGGGCCGCAGGCGATTGCTCTGGCGGATGTGAACAAAGACAACCGGCCGGACATCATCGCCGTCAGCCAGGACACGGACGAGGTGAACGTCATCCTCAATGACGGGTTTGGCGGCTTCAACAGTGCGCCCAATCCGTTCAATGTCGGCACCAGTCCGGTGGCCGTGGCGACCGGTGACTTCGATCAGGACGGCAACGTCGATCTGGTCACCGTGAACATCGACAGCAACACCGTCACCATTCTGTTCGGAGACAGCACCGGGGCGTTCAACGCCGGCCGCCAGGACCCCGGCGTAAATGCCTCGCCCGTTGGCGTCGCGGTGGCCGATTACAACAATGACGGCAAGCCCGACCTTGCGGTGCTCAATGACAATAGCGTCTACCTGCTGATCAGTAACGGCGACCGGACCTTTTCGCCCGGCAGTCCCGCAACCATCAACACACGCAGCATCGGCGGGACCGCCATCACGACTGGATTCTTCAACGGCGATAGCTTCCCCGATCTGGCAATCAGCAACATCGACTCCGACAATGTCAGTGTCTTCTTGGGGAACGGGAACGGCACCTTCAAGGCAGCCAGCTTGCAGAACGTGGGCAGCGGGCCGGATGGCATTGTCACGGGCGATTGGAACGGTGACTCGAAGACCGACATCGCTGCGGTCGACTCCACCGAGATCGCCGACGTGAACGTCTCGCTGCTGTTCGGTAACGGAGACGGAACCTTTCAGAATGATGCGCGGACAACCGCGGAGACCGATTCGGTGGCGATTGCCGATGCGGACTTCGATGCGAACGGCAGACTCGACCTCGCCGTGACCAACGTTTCCGGCCTGGACAATACGGTCGCCATGCTCCTCTACGATCCGTCTGCGCCCAACGCGGAAAATGGATTCGCCTTGCAGGACCAGATCACTGGTCTGTCCCTGGGACAAGGACAAGTCGCTGTGCAGGCCGCCGACCTCAATGCCGATGGCCGCCCGGATCTGATCGCGTTAGGGCAGGACACCGAAACGATCGGCGTCTTCATCAACACGACCGGCCAGGCGACGACGCCGACCACGCCGTCGTCGGGCACACCGACGCCGACACCCCCGAACCCAGTTAGTCCGACTCCTACGAGTCCGCCCGCCACTGGGACCCCAACGCCGACCCGCACCCCGACCGCAACGGCAACGCCCATCCCGATCCCGTACGGTGTCTGCAACACGAATCAACCGGGTCAGCCGGCGGTGGGCGGGCAACCGGTGGCCGTGGCCGTGGGGCTCTTCAAGGGTCTAGGGAAACAGTTCATTGCCGTGGCGGACCAAACTGGTAACCGCATCGTCATTCTTACGGTCGGGTTCCAAACGCCTACTCCGACGACGACGCCGACCTCCGGAGCTACCGATGTCTGTGGGGTGCTCGGCCTGCAAGAGGGTGTCGGTGTGCCAAACGTCAGCGCTCCGATCGCACTGCTCGCAGAAGATCTCGACGGCGACGCCAACGACGATCTGGCAGTCGTCGGAGCGGAAGGGTTGAGTATCTTCTACGGTGACGGCAACGGCGGGTTCCTGAAGGCAGCGGGCAGCCCGATGCCCGCCGGCACCGCACCGCATACGCTCGCGGTGGCGGACTTCAACCGCGACGGCCGCCTAGACGTCATTGTCGCCGACGGTGAGAGCAACAACAGCTTCATCTTTCTGAACTCCGACCCGAACCCTCCTCACCGCAGCTTCACGTCCGGGTGTGGCATTCCGGTGGGGCGTAAAGCCGGATTGGTGATCACGGCAGATCTCAACCTGGATGGTCGTCAGGACTTCGCCGTGGCCAGCGCGCAGACCATCGACATCTCAGTCTTCTTGCAGAAGCCGCCGGCCTCGCCAACACCCGGCGTATTGCCTTCATGTTCCACCCTCGCGCAGAGCTTTCGCGGGCTCACGCCGCTCAATTTGCCTGCCAAGCCGCAGGCACTTGTCGTCGACAGCTTCGATCTGAGCGACGCCGTCCCTGACCTTGCGGTGGCGATGTCGTCGCCGACCGGCAACGGCAGCTTCGTCGTTTTCTTGGGACATGCCGGATCCGGCGGGGATGTGAGCTACCAGCGGCAGAACCCGGTTGACGTTCCGCCGCCCGTCGGGGCGGTCCAACTGTCCTCGCCGTCCGCGTTGGGCTCGGGGGACATCACACGCGACGGGCGCGACGATCTCGTCGTTGCGGACGAAAACAACAACGACGTGGCGTTGTTCTTCGCCACCGGCAACGGCAGTTTCGGAAGCCCCCTGTTGGAGCCGGTACATGGCCGTATGCCCGTAGGGTTGACGATGCAGGATATCGACGGCGATGGCCGTCCCGACGTCGTGGTCGCCAATCAGGATGGTAGCGTGAGCATTCTCATCACCAGCGAGCCGCCGGCGACACCGACACCACCCCCGACCGTCACACCGACGGTGACACCGCCACCAACTGCCACAGGGACGGCAACACCCACCGACACCGCAACGGCAACCCCAACGCAGACTCCGACCAACACGGCCACGCGGACGCGCGTGCCCACGTTGACGCCGACGCCGGCGGGCACGCCAACACTCAAACCCGGAGCCATCGGGCTGAACGGCTCGTGTGCTGTTGACCCGGCAGGCAATGGAGGCGTTGGCGTTCTACCGCTATCGCTTGTCGCTCTCCCTCTCGTCTGGCGCCGCCGCCAGCGATGGAAGGCAAGCTCCGCTCTCCGCTGCCACCTTCCACCACTGGACAGGTTAGGGCGAAGGCTGTGAGGTGATTCGCGTGTCGAATTTCCAAAGACGGTGCGCGACTGCCTCCCTGGGTGTACTGTGCCTGGCGATTGCGCTCGCAGATCCGGCGGTGGCACAGTCGCTGCCGCCGATTCCTGGCTTTGTGCGCTGTGATATTTCCTTCCCCAACGTCCCCGGGTCTGCCATCACTGCTGGCGATTTCAATCACGACGGCAACCCGGACCTCGCCATCGTCGACGGCACGAATAGCCAAGTCCTGGTTGCGATCACCAACCCTAATCGCTTCGCAGCCGGTGATTGCAACAATGCCACGACCAGCAACAAGCTTGCGGTGAGTACCGGCCCTACCGCCATCGCTACCGGCGATTTGGATCTCAACGGTACCCTCGACCTGGTTGTTGGCGTGCAGACGGGGGTGTCGATCCTGCGCGGCGACGGCAATGGCGGATTCTCGGTAGAGACACCGTTCGCTGCCGGCACCGATCCGCAAGCAGTGGCGGTATGTCCCGTACCCGCTGGGCAAAGTGGATGTCAGACCGACGTCGATCAGGACGGTATCCCGGACATCGTGGTCGGCAATGGCAGCGGCAATAGTGTGAGCATTCTATATGGACGCTCGAGCGGCACGAGCGTCACCTATCTGCCGGCCGTGCCCCTGCCCGTCGATGGTCCCGTGACCTTCATGGTGGTGCAGGATTTCAACAAGGATAGCTTTGTGGACATCGCGGCCGGTAGCCGCGGCACTGGAAAGGTGACGATCTTCATCCAGGATCCCACCCAGCTGCGCACAGATCCCG
The DNA here is from genome assembly GCA_035541735.1 of Candidatus Margulisiibacteriota bacterium. Classification (GTDB taxonomy): domain Bacteria; phylum Desulfobacterota; class Binatia; order HRBIN30; family HRBIN30; genus DATKMS01. The sequence continues at coordinate 20,201 of DATKMS010000429.1, read as the reverse complement.
CAAGATTCCCCGTGGCGGGGTTCTTCAATGCTGGCGTGGCTCCCACGGCCATGGTGGCTGGAGACTTCAACGGCGACGGCGCGCCGGATCTGGCAGTCACCTCGGGCGGAACGACGGGTCGGCTCGCGCTCTTTCTGAATCAGTTGCCAGCAAATCCAACCGTCCCCTTCGTCATGGGAAAGGACGTCCTAACGGGGGTGTCCCCCGCGGCGGTGGGCGCCGATGATTTCAACGGCGACTTTGCGCTCGACGCGGTCGTCGCCAACCAGGGCGACGGCACGCTTCCGTTCTTCTTGGGTGATGGCCACGGTGATCTCGCTCTGGCGCCAGGGAATTGCCGCGGCGGTGTTGATGGCGAGTGTACCGTCGGCCTGAGCCCCAGCGGGCTGGTGCTGGCGGATGTCGACGGCGATGGCCATAGCGACATCATCACGACGAATCAGGATGCCAACTCGATCAGCGTGTTGCTCAGTAGGCGTCCACCAGAGACGCCGACACCAACCGCAACAACGACCCCTACGATCACACCCACGTCGACGGCGACGAGCACCGCCACGCCGACGGTGACGCCGACGCCGAGCGCCACTACGACCCCGACAGCAACGGCCACGCCTACACCCCAGCAAACGCTTACCCCGACGATAACGCCGACATTCACCCCGGTATGTTTTGGAAGCGTATGCGTCCAAGGGTCAGGGTGTCTCAACGTGGACCCGGGGAGTACAAAGCGCGGCGGCTTGTGGTTGCTCGCACCGGCGCTATTGTGGTTGATTTGCCGACGAGGGCGACGCGCATGATTGGCATCTCCGCCTACAGCTTCTACGTCCCGCGCTTCCGTCTGGAACGGTCGCTGATCGCGCGCGCGTGGGGGACCCCGCAAGCAGACGGCGCGGTCGCGGTCGCGAACTACGACGAGGACGCACTGACCATGGCGACCGACGCCGCACTCGGCTGCTTTGCGGACGACGCCGTGCCGGAGATCGACGGCCTGTACTTTGCCAGCACGAGCGCCCCGTATCGTGAGAAGCAGGTGGCCAGCGTGGTGGGGACGGCGTGCGACCTGCCCCGCCGCGTGCATACCGCTGACTTTGCGGGTTCGGTGCGTGCCGGCGTGAGTGCGCTGTTGGCGGCGACCAACGCGGTGCGTGCAGGCGTCCTCAAAGACGTGCTGGTGACCGCCGCAGACACGCGTGTTGCGGCGCCGGAGTCGGAGGTGGAGGGGCTCCTGGGTGATGCCGCCGCGGCCGTGCGCATCAGCAACGACCACGTCATTGCCGAGATCGCTGATGCCGCCTTCGTCTCCGAAGAGTTCACCCACCTCTGGCGTACCGACACGGAGCGTTTCCTCCAAGCCTTTCCAGGCAGGTTCTCCAACACCTACGGCTACGCCCGCGACTTGGGTGAAGCGATTCAGGCGCTGCTTGAGCGGCACAATTTGAAGCCCGAGGCCGTTGCGAAACTGGCCTTGTATTCCCCCGACGCTCGTGCCGCCATCGACCTCGCGAAGGAGCTGGGTTTTGATCCGAAGCGCCAGCTCGCCGCTTCTGTGGTCGGCGCTATCGGCAGCGCCGGGGTTGCGGATCCCCTCCTGGCTTTGGGGGCAGTGCTTGACGAGGCCTCTCCGAACGACTGGATCATCGCTGGTGCCTACGGCGAGGGTGCGGACGCGCTCCTCCTGCGCGCGACCGACGAGTTGCCGCGCCGGCGCGCTGCGCGTTCCTGGAGGCACTGGCTCGAGAGCAAGATGCTCCTGCCGTCGTACGAGAAGTATCTCAAGTTTCGCCGTGTGGTTGAGGTCGACGAACCGGGTGAGGCGATCAACAACGTCCTCGAGTTCAAGGAGTTGAAGCAGGACATCCGCCTCTATGGAAGCCGCTGTGAGGCGTGCGGTACCGTGCAGTTTCCCATGGCGCGGGTGTGCATCAAGTGCAGGGCGCGCGACCGTCTGTCGGACCACAAGCTGCGCAAGCACGGAATCATCTTCACGTTTACCGTCGATCATCTGATTGCCAACGTCGAGCATCCGCTGCCGATGGCGGTGGTGGATCTCGACGGCGGCGGGCGCCTCTATCTCCAGGTTACCGACTTCACCGAGCCCGAGGTGACCATCGGCCAACCGCTCACGTTGACGTTTCGCCGCTTGCACGAGGGCGGCGGCAACCACAACTATTTCTGGAAGGCGCGGCCGCCGCGCTGAAGGACTCCGCCATGAAGGACCAAGTTGCAGTGATCGGAGTGGGGTGCACGAAATTCGGTGACCTCTTCGAAACGAGCTACGAGGAACTCATCTGCGAGGCGGCATTCGAGGCATACGCTGACGCGAACATCGATCCGCAAGAGATTCAGGCGGCGTATCTCGGAACCTATCTCCCGGGTCCATCGGGAGGTAAGGCGGCGGTGTCGCTCGGTGATGCGCTGCGGCTGTACGACCGGCCAATCACGCGAGTGGAGAACTACTGTGCCACCGGCACCGACGCCTTCCGCAACGCTTGCCTGGCGATCGCTTCAGGCACGTATGACATCGTGTTGGTGCTCGGTGCCGAGAAACTGAAGGACCGTGGCGGTCGTGGCTTGCCGCGCCTCGGCCATCCGTTGCTTGCAAAGGGGAACTCCGCGCCCGGGTTGTTCGCCCTGGCTGCCAACCGCTACATGCACACCTTCGGCGTCGGTCGCGACACCCTCGCCAAGGTGGCCGTGAAGAATCACTACAATGGCGCGCGGAACCCGAAGGCCCACCTGCGCATGGAGGTTACCGAAGACAAGGTTCTCAAGGCACCCATCATTGCCTGGCCATTCGGATTGTTTGATTGCTGCCCGACCACGGACGGTGGTGCGGCGGCGATCGTCTGCCGAGCTGACCTCGCCAAGCGCTTCCGCAGCGACTATGTGCTGGTGAAGGGTTTCGGACTTGCCGTAACCTCCGGCCGCCCATACTTCGACCCCACCTTCGACTACCTCGGTTTCCGCTCCACTCAGATGGCGGCGCAACAAGCCTACAAGATGTCCGGTACTACTCCGCAAGACATCAGCTTCGCCGAAGTACACGACTGCTTCACATGGACCGAAATTTCCAACACGGAAGACCTCGGGTTCTGCGCCAAGGGCGATGGGGGCCGCCTGGCAACCGAGGGACGCACTGCGCTCTCCGGCGACATTCCGATCAATCCGAGTGGCGGCCTGAAATCCTTCGGCCATCCGATCGGCGCCAGTGGTGTGCGCATGATCTACGAATGTGTGAAGCAACTGCAGGGGCAGTGCGGGGAACGCCAAGTGAGCAACCCAAAGCTCGGCTTGGCGCACAACGTAGGTGGGCCAGGCGCTGTCTCCTGCGTTGTCATCTTGGGCAACAACTGACAAGAGCCGTGGGCGCCTGATCGGCGCTGGCCCGCCTGTGGCATTTCCTCACTTCCACAGGTGGCGTTTTGCGACCAATGCACGGACTACCTCCCGGCCGTGGGCGGGGCCCGTCTTTGTTGCTTCGACGCTTTTGGGTGACGAGTCTCCGCAAAGTAGGCGGCATGGTTTCTGCTCATCGCCACGGCACCCGAATACGTTTGGGTACTTGGAAAGGAGGCCCAATGGAAGCGTCCGCACTGCGCTGGTCCAAGGAGTATGACGGCACAAACTTTGACGGCGTCTTGCCGCGGCTGGTGGAGCCGGAGATTCTGCTCCCGTCGCAGTTCTTCGATCGCTTTCGCGGGCACAGTATCCTTGAGGCCGAGCGTCGCCTCATGGTGGCCGTGCTGGAAGACGCGGTGTCGTGCTTTCAGAAGTACGCCGGCGCCACCCGGCCGCGCGGACGGCGGCTTTTTCAGGAGGCGGAGGACTGGCTGCTCGAAGAGGATACGAGCTGGCCGTTCTCGTTCGAATCAATCTGCACGGTTCTTGGCATCGACCCGCAATATTTTCGCCAGCAGCTAAAGCGCTGGAAAGAGCAACTGCTGGCGCAGCCGCCGGAGGCCCGGTCGAAAGTCGCTCGCGTCCGATTGCGTGCGGCACGCCGTCACAAGATTCTCCCATTCGTCCCGCGGCGGCGACACAAGCCTGCGCCGGCGCAGGCGTAGTGAATCTTGTCCCAAACAGGCCGGTGCGATCACGTCGTCGCACCGGCCGCTTTTACAAACTGTCGACGAACAGCAGCAGAAACTTCGTCAGCCACGGAACGAGCGACACGAGGCAGTAGACGCCGGCGAGGAACGACAGTGCCAGCGTCACGACGCGGTGCGTGTGGTGACGGTTCAACAGGAAGAGGAAGCCGCACGCCTTTGCCTTGAAGAGCAACAATGCCGGTACGACGCCGAAGGTCGCGAAGGCGGTGACGAGGATCGGATTGCCTTCATGGACGCCGATCCGCAGGCCTTGGTAGGTAGCGACAGCGTCGAACAGTTGCAGAGCAATGTTGAGCACGAAGAGATCGTAGACTCGTCGTTGCTCCGGCGACATCACGCCTGCTGTAGCAAGCGCACCCGTGTCAGACAACATCGAAGTCCATCAAAGGGGGCGGAGAATCTCCAGCAGCGTGTCGGATTTGGAATCCCGCAGCACCACGCTCAGTGGTGAGCATCGTCAAAGGAGCGAGGGCCACAGAAGGGGTTGCCCGCCGGCCCTAGCCGACGACTCCCACGCTCTTGAACCCTGCGACCTCGTCGCTGCTGTAGCCGAGGAGATCACAGAGCACGTAGTCGTTGTGCTGACCCAAACACGGCGCTGGTTCGCGAACGGCGCAGGGGGTCCCAGGCATGTGCCATGGAATACCGACGTGCTGTCGGACACCCACCTCGGGATGTTCGAGGTTCACGAAGAAGCCAGCCGCGTTCAGATGCGCGTCCTCCGAGAGATCCTTGCTATTGTACACGGTAAACGCCGGTACCCCTGCGGCTTGCAGAATGCGTGTGGCGTCGTCCGGCGACTGGTTCAGCGTCCAGGCGGTGATGATCTCTTCGAGCCGCTCTTCGTTCGCCTTGCGGGCGGTGAGTGTGGCGTACTCTGGATCGGTCGCTAGCTCTGGGCGTCCGATGGCGCGCGCCAGCCGCCGCCAGTCCGCATCGTCGCGAGCAGCGACGGCTATCCAACGCTGCTCACCGGCGCAGCGAAAGATGCCATGCGGCGCCATGTGGGGATCGCGGTTGCCCTGCCGCGGCGGTTGGGTGGAGTTCATCGTGTAGTCGATGACCCCTTCGGGAAGCATCGCGATCGTTGTTTCCTGCTGCGACAGGTCGATGAACTGGCCGCGGCCGGTGCGCTGGCGATACAGCAGTGCCGCGAGAACCGCCACTGCGCCGTGCAGACCGCCCGTAGGGTCGCCGTAAGAAATACCAACGTGCATTGGCGGCCAGTCACGATAGCCCGTCAGTGAGGACATGCCCGACAGCGGGACCTGCGCCGGGCCATACGAGACGAACTCAGATTCAGGCCCTGTTGCTCCATAGCCGGACATCGCGATCATGATGATGTCGGGTTTGACCTGTTGGAGCACGGAATAGCCGAGCCCCATACGGTCCATGACGCCAGCTGCGAAGTTCTCGCAGACGATATCACTCTTGGCGACGAGTTCCTTGGCGATGGCTACGGCACGGGGATTCTTCAGGTCCAGGGTGAGGCTCAGCTTCCCCTGATTGTACTGATTGAAGTAACCACTGCGATTGAGCCCGAATTCACCGTTCGCCCACGGCGGCAGCATGCGTGTCACACAGGGACGTTTGGCCGTCTCGACGCGAATCACCTCGGCGCCGAGATGCGCCAGCTGCAACGTGCAGAAGGGCCCGGCCCACACCCACGTGAAGTCCGCGACACGGACGCCTTCCAGGGGCCCTGCCATGCTCACACTACTCCATCGGCGCGCAGCGCGGCCAACTCCGCCGCACTCAGCCCGAGTTGCCGCACGAAGACCTCATCATTGTGCTGTCCGAGCAGCGGTGCCGGGCGGCGAATCTCCCACGGGGTCACCGACAACTTGTAGGGTGCACCCGGCACCCGCACGTGGCCCACCTGCGGCTGTTCCAAGGTGGCAAAGAATCCCCGCGACTTGAGGTGCTCTGAGGTCAGCAGATCCGCCATCGTAGACACCGGCGCCAACGGTATGCGGCGCGCCTGGCCGGCGCGGTACAGTTCGTCGACGCTGTGCTCCTGTATCCATTCCTGCAAGAACAGCTTGAGAGCGTCCCAGTTGGCGGCACGTGCCAGGCGGTTTTCGAAGAGATCCATACTGGCCCACTCCGGCTTGCCCATCAATTCGACCCACGTCTGCCACTGGTGCTCTTCCACACAGCACAGGAAGATCCAACCGTCGCGGCACTCGAAGAAATCGAGGGGCTGAATCGGTTTGTGGCCGAGCCGCGAGGCGATCAGTCCCATGTAGGGATAAAACTCGAAGGTCAGCTCGAGAATCGCAGCGACGCATTCTTGGATGGAGATGACGACATGTTGCCCTGCGCCGCTGCGCAGGCGGGCGAAGAGCGCGGCCATGCCGGCCAGTGCGGCGTTCAGAGCGCCCTGGAACTCCGACTGCATGCCGAATGCCTTGAGTGGCGGCAAATCGTCGGCCCCCGGGCCGCCGCCGTTGAGGTACGCAACTCCACCGGCGCTCCACAACGTCAGGTCGGTCGCCTGATAGTCGCGATGCGGACCAGTCAAGCCGAACGGAGTGACCGACACCATGACCAGACCCCGATTGGTGGCTGCGAGTCCGTCGTAATCCAGGCCGAAGGCTTGCATCTGCGGCGGTGAGAAGTTGTGGATCAGGATGTCTGCATCTGCGGCCAGCCTGGACAGCAGCTCGCGCCCACGTGGCTGAGCGAGGTCGAGTGTGATGCCACGCTTGTTCGTGTTGAGATACAGGAACGTACCGCTCTTCTCCGGATGGGCGACGGCGCCCGGAAACGGTCCGCGCCGACGCGCGGCATCACCGTCGCCCGGAGGCTCCACCTTGATGACCTCGGCACCCAGATCGGCCAGCAGCTTGGTTGCGTAGGCCGCCGAAACCATGTGGCCGCACTCGACGACGCGCAGGCCTTGCAGTGCGTGCTCAACCATACGTGTGGGCCGCAGCCTGTACCACGAAAATTGCAGCGGCGCCAGTGTCGTTGGACGCCGTTTTTGTACGGCACGGCTGACGGCTCCGCCGGAACTTACTTGACAATTGGCGTGGCGGAATGGTCAGCTATGGACCTGCCAGGGAGAGTGCATGAGTGGATCGAACCAGCAACCGTGCCGGCGGGTCTTAGGTGTCATCGGTGCCGTGTGCCTCGTGTTGATAGCGGCCGGCTGCGGTAGTGATGCCACGGTCGACACCAGCTTGACGCGGAAGACGCCAACCATCGTCGGGGCAGTCACTGGGACGGTCTTCGCGCCAAATGGCGAGTTTGCGGCCTCCGACGCGGGCTGGCGATGGGCCTGCAACTTTGGACTGCTGTCACCCGCCTACGCACAGACCTGCCTGGCAACGCTGATGCCGGCCGGAGGGATCCTCAACGTAGTGCTGTGGCAGATCGACAGAGTCGACGCCAAGGACGGCCAGATCGACAATCCGCGCATCGTCAACCAAGCGCGCACCGATGGCGATGGCATCTACCAAATCATCGACCACGCTGCGGATGATCTCGACACGTGCCGGCTCATGGTGGTCGTCGGACGCGACGAGAGTTTGACGCGTGCCTTTGCGATCGAGCACACGACCAACATCGATGCGGTCAGCGAAGCAGTCGTCCGCGTCGTGCTCGACCGCATCACGCAGTCACCGCCCGTGGAGCTCTGTGCATTCACCAATGACGGGTTGGCAAACATCCTCGACCAGGCGCGCGCCGCGGCGTGCTCCGCCAAGGGCAGCACCGTGGCCGAGATCAACGACTCGGCGTATCAACATGTGAAGGTCAACTGCGGGGTGCTGCAGGCGATCAACGACGCGACCGGCGTGCCGCTCCCGCTGCCGGCGCGCTGTTCCTAGGCTCACGCCTCAGGCAAATTTGCCGGCAGTCGATCGAGAAGCTTGCGGGGGTCGTCGGGCTCGCCGGTGTGGCGTAGGGCCGCCATGAAGTCGGTGTGCGAGTAGTCACTCGTTTTCCAGCTCCGCACGACCGTCCACTGTTTGCTCGCAGTACCACGCACGAGAAAGTGCACCACCTGCTGTTCGGTAAGGCCGATGGCGCCGCGCTCGCTGGGTGTGGCGCAGAAGAGGATGTAGCCCGGACGGTTGATGGTCACGAAGTACATTTGCGCGTGCCTCACGCCGGCTGGCGTGTTGGGCAGACGCCGAGCGCGCCGTGGCGCACGGCGCGTGAGAAGCTCAGAATCTGCAAACCGGCCGGCCCAAAGCCGCCGACGTTGAGATACCCTCCGTCGATCGTACGCGACTTGGTCCAGTCCCAGCTCGTTGCGAGCAGTCGCATGTGCCGGGTGGCAACATGCAGGAGCGTATCGTAGACCGCCTCTACAGCGGTGCGGCGGCGTACGTCGACGCGCTGGCGTGTTACCAGTGCGTCCTGTTCGTCGTACGCCAGGTTGCGTGTCTCCGCGAGGATCTCCTTGCGTACGAGTGCCCACCCGAGGTGGCACGTGTCGGCGGTCGCCAGCGGCTCGAGCTCGATGCCCCAGTCATCCCTGAGTTGGTATCCCATCTTGCGCAGATAGCGATCGTCGAACGACTGCGGCATGTGCTGGATCATGCGCTGCAATGTCAGCGGGCCGGTGGGATCACTTGCCAAGCGCAGCACCAGCATTTCACCGGCTGTCTGCGCACTGTGAAGTTCTTCCGCCGTGAACGGCAGCGGCGGTTCCTCCACCCGCACCCCGAATGCGGCGTGCGCTTCGTCCCCGCCCAATACATCGTGGCCGAGAATCGCGCGCGCATCACTCACCTTCAGTATCGCAGGCATGGGCGGATCATAACAAAGGAGTCTGTGGACTCAAGTTGCGGAACGCGATGTCACCCGCCGAGCTGGTACATGCTGCGGTCTTCAGTGGAGACGCCGCGATCGAGATGGTGCCCGGTCGGTTTGGCTGCCACCGCGCGCAACAGCAGCGCTTCGATCAACCCATCGCCACCCCCGTTGCGGAGCGCGCTGCGCAGGTCGAGTTCGTCGTCGTTGAGCAAGCAGAGGTGGAACTTACCGTCGGCGGTGAGGCGCATACGGTTGCAGTTGCCGCAGTATGGCTGACTGACCGGGCTGATGAGCCCGACGACACCGCGCGCGGCGGCCAGACGGTAGTTGAGGGACTCGTCAGACGGATGCTGGTTGGGCAGCAACGCCAGCGGTCCGAGGGCGGCCTCGATGCGCTGCCGCGTGTCCTTGTTGGACACGTAGTTCGAAACGGCGAGTCGTGCGCATTCTCCCCCGCCGAGCGGCATCAGTTCGATGAAGCGAACGTGCCAGTCGCGCTCCAACGTCAGGCGTGCCAGGTCGACGACGTCGGCGTCGTTGTAGCCGCGGGTGACGACGACGTTGATCTTGATCGGCCGCAGACCCGCAGCTTCAGCCGCTTCGATACCCGCCCAGATCTCGTCGACGGTGCCGAAACGCATGATGCGCTGCAGTCGCCCGGGATGCAGCGTGTCGATGTGAATGTTCACGCGCCGCAACCCCGCGCGCACCAACGGTTCCGCGAGACGCGGCAGTAGAATCCCATTCGTCGTCATGGCGATGTCGCGCAGTCCGGAGAGACGGCCCAGTCGCTCCACGATCTCGAGCAGGTCGGGCCGCAGCGTCGGCTCGCCACCGGTGAGGCGTACCTTGCGAAAGCCGACGGCGATTGCCGCACCCGCGATACGTTCGATCTCTGCTGGCGACAATAGGTCATCCGAGCGCGCAAACTTCAGCCCGCTCAACGGCATGCAGTACACGCACCGCAGGTTGCAGTGGTCGATGACCGAGATGCGCAAGTAGTCGATGGTGCGTCCGAACCCGTCGAGAGGCATGACTCAGATGTTCGCGGAAGCCGGCGCTAAGTCAAGCTGGGGGACTGTCGATAGGCCCGAACGCGGGCTTCGAGACGGCCGCTGAAACGAGGGCCTCCTCAGCCCGAGCGCAAATCGTCATTGAAATTGTGAACCACACTTGCCCTGGCGAGCCGCCTTCTTCTGGCGGCGTCTCGAAGGGCATGGCCTTTCAAGGTTTGGGCGCCATGAACACCAGCAGCGTCAGTCGCTCGGGGCCGGGGTTGCGCACCGCGTGACTGGTGCCCGCCGGCGCCAGGATTGCCGTGCCGCCACCCGCCTCACGTTCCTCGTCGCCGATGCGGAAACGACCGGTCCCGTCGATGACATAGTACACCTTGTCTGATCCGGCGTGTGCGTGTGCCGTCTGCTCCTGGCCGGGGAGGAGTCCGTACACGTCGCAGAACATCCGCGGAGTGTCGAACAGGTTCACCTTCTTCATCTTCTCCGGCGAGAAGGCGGCCGCAGCACAAGCATCCCGAAAGAGATCCATATCATTCCTCCGCTTCACGTCCTTTGAGCGCGCTCGGCACAGCTCCCTCGACGGTGTTCAGAACAGGCTTCACGCATTCCGTCTCACCTCTCAACTGCCTGGGTGACCCAGTTCGAGCCCCAGCCACGCCGTGACGGCCAGAAGCACCACCGCGAGCACGCAAGCGTTTCCCAAACGCCGGCACATGCGGTCGAGCCAGTGCGCATCGACGGGCTCGCCGGCCATCTCCGTGCGCACGATGCGATGGCCGAGACCGAACGTGATGTACGTGCCGATCATGACGACGAGAAACGCGAGCGTGAGTTTCCACACGAGCAGCCAGCCCATGCGCGCGAAGAACTCGCCGCGCAACACGTCCTTGTACGTCGTCAGGTTTGTTGCTCCGCTCATCACCAGCACACCCAACGCCGCAATCGCCAGGGGATCGTAGATGCGCAGGCAACGCGCCAGAAACGTCCGCCGTGCCGCCGGATCGGCCACCGCTCTTGTCGCAGGCAATATCATGACCCACAACGCCAGCGTCGTCCCGCCGTAGGTGACGAGTGCCGAGACGTGCAACCACAAGCCGAGGAAGTCGCTGCCAGACATGGTGTGTTGAAGCGCCGCCGTCTTAGCGGGGCTGGTGCGCAAAGGCAAATCCTCGCCTGCCGCCGCTGCAGCAGCGATTCGCCACCGAGCCTTGAATCTCGGGCGACGAGCGTTGATAATCCGCATGACCAGTCCACCAGAAGGCACGGTAAGTAAGGGGTAAATCCATGCGACCCACTGACACGGACTTTCGCGACGCGCTGCGCGGACACGCGGGGCGCGTCGAGCGCTACCGCCGCGGCGAGCTGAACGACAATGAGTTTCGCCCCATCCGCCTCGGCTACGGCCTCTACTACCAGCTCGATCACACCAGTCACATGCAGCGCATCAAGCTGCCCGGCGGCCTGTTGACCGCGCGGCAAGCCGAGGTGCTGGCGGACATCGCCGACGACTACGCGCGCGGCGTGTTGCACGTCACGACCCGGCAGGACCTGCAGGTGCATTGGATCGATCTGGGGATCGTCATCGAGATGTACGAGCGCCTGCACGCCGTCGGGATCACCACGCGCGGCGCCTGCGCTGACAGCGTGCGCAACGTCACCGGCTGCATCCACGCCGGCGTCTGGCCCGGCGAGCTGTTCGACGTCATGCCGTACGTCATGGCGGCGCATGAGTACTTCCTCTTCCATCCGCTCAATCTCACCCTGCCGCGCAAGTTCAAGATTGCCTTTTCGTCGTGCAGTGAGGATTGTGCACAGGCCCCGGTCAACGACATCGGCTACTTCCCGCGCTTGCGTGACGGCACACCCGGCTTCGCGGTTCATGCCGGCGGCGGCCTCGGCTCGCAGCCGTTCCTGGCACGGCCGATCCGGGATTTCATTCCGGTGGACGATACGCTGATCATGGCGGAAGCAATCGTGCGGCTGCAACACCGCGGCGGTGAACGCAAGAACCGCAAGAAGGCGCGCATGAAGTACCTGTTCCAGCGGCTTGGAGCGGAGCGCTTCATCGCCGAAGTGGACAGGCTGTTTGCCCAGGTCGAGCGCGAGCAAGGCGCGGCCTTGCGCACCGAGCTGCAGGAGATCGTCGCCAGCTTTCGCCCCTGCCAGCCCGTGAATCCACCATCGCCGCTGCCGGAGCCCAGCGACCGGGACTGTGCCCATTGGGTGCGCACCAATGTCTTTGCACAGAAGCAGTCGGGGTACTACGGCGTCACGGTGCAGCTCCCATTGGGCGACATTACCAGCGCGCAGCTGCGCCTCATTGCGGGCATGGCACGCGAGTTGGGGGCGGGTGAGTTGCGCGCTGCCAACGACCAGAACTTCATGCTGCCGTGGATCCCGGGACAATGCGTCGAGGAGCTCTACCGGCGCCTGCGCGCCATCAACCTGGCGGCTCCGGACGCGCTGCACATTACCGACGTCGCTTCCTGCCCTGGCGCCGACTACTGCAGTTTGGCAGTGAGCCGGTCCATGGGCGTGGCGGAGGCGATTCGGACGCACTTGCTGGCGCGCAACGGCGCAGTCGAGGATCTCGGCGTTTTTCGTATCCGCATCAGCGGCTGCCCGAACTCGTGCGGGCAGCACCACGTCGGGGACATCGGCCTGACCGGATTGTCGCTGAAGGGTGACGACGGCCAGGACCATCCGCACTACTCGATGCTCGTCGGCGGGCGCGTCGGCGACGGCACGGCCGCCGTGGGCAAGCGGGTGAATGGCCGCTTCCCGGAGATGGAGGTCCCGAAGGTGATTGCGGCGCTGGCTGATTGGTACCGGCGTGAACGGCAGCAGAGCGAACGCTTCGGCGATTTTGTGCAGCGCGTTGGCGTCGACCGCGTCAGCGAGATCGCGCGCGGCGCCGCAACCGTCGTTCATTGATGGCGACCATGGGTGATGACGCTCCCGCCCCCGGCACGGCCGAGGGCCAGGACAAGTACTATCGCGGTACGGTCCACAAGCTGTCGCGCAGCGCACAGCGCGGCACGATTCGCTCCGCCAACGGCCGCAATATTGCGTTCATGTTCATGCACGTGACCATGGTCGGACCGCACCGGCGCTTCGAAGACCTGCGCGAAGGGCAGGAGGTCGGCTACGACGTGAGCTGGACGTCGAAGGGGCTGCGGATCAGCGTCATCCGCATTCCGGATTGAAGCTCACTCTTCTTGATTGCTTCACAGCGGTAGCGAGGTGCGGAACAGAATGAAGCGCGCCATGAACTCACCGACCAGCACTGACAGGATGGCGATATAGAAAAGGCCGGTTGCCGCCATTGTCTGTGGTATCTGCAAGGTCTTCCAGATCATCCACGCCAACGCCCCCGCCGCCACCGGGCTGAGCAGCACGCGCACCGTCAGCAAGGATGCGTGCGCCTGGATCAGTTGCGTCAGGCTGGCGACGCTGGCATGCGTGCCCAGCAGTCGCAACAACCCGCTGTTCACCAGCAACAGCACCGTCTGCACCAGCAGCATGACTACAAAGAAGCGCAGCATGTGCCGGAACGGGTCGATCGACAGCCCCTGGTCGATCAGATACCAATGCCCCAGCAGCATGCCCGTGGTCACGGCCCCCAGCAGCAACGCCGATACAGTGAAGCTGATGGGATAGAGGATCGTTTCGATCGACAACGGCGGGCCGAGGCGAAACGTCTGCGCACCGATTGCCAGCGCGGCGAGGCCGCTCGTCCATGCCCAGACGTAGTGGCGGGCGCGCGCGCGGAAGTCCTCGCCCCACAACCCGCGCAAATAGAGGCTCGCTGCGACCAGTGAGGCCGCCCATAGAAGCATTTCGGCACCCTCGGCCCACTTGAGCGCCGCAGCCCCCGCTGGGCCGCGGACCAGCAGGGCCAGGCGGCCGGCAAACGCCACCAAGCCGGCACCGAGGTAGACGCTCGCGGTCGACTTGTAGAAGCCGCGCTCGATTTGGTGAAATGGTGGAATGCTCAGTGCCAACAGACCGCCAACATACAATTCTGCAAACACCAGCAGAAAACAGCGGGCAAACATCTCCATGGTTCGACGGGGGGCGCGCTGAAACCTACGCGCGTGCGACCGGAGCCGCGCCGCGCTCACCCAGGCGACGCCGTTGCCACCAGCGGATCGCACTGGCCGCGCTGCAGAACAGTCCCAGCAGGATGAGCATGCGACCGCCGCTTTGCACGACCTTGTAGAACTCCAGCTTGGCATTGGCGAGGGTGTACTCATCGCTGCCACGCTGCAGTGGATCGAGGAGCGTGGTCGCTGTGCGTGCGTTCAGGTGGGAAAAATCATCGTACTGGTCCACCGGCGTCGGCAGGCTCCACGTCGCCAGCAGCCGTTCGTACTCCGCGCCCTTGTCCACACCGGTGTACCAGTTGCCGAAGCCGATGATGATGAGGACCACGCCGACGAGCATCAGCGGGTTACGCAAGGCGCTCATGCGAGCATCGCTAACACGCCACTCCGCATGCAGCAAGATGTCGGTTGCGGAGGGTGGGGTTGCTACGTTATAGCCAGACCAATGCGCGGTGTGGCGGCGGGCGCTCTCGCCGAATGATGAGTCAATCGAGTCCAAGCACACGTGTGAGTACCGCGGCGCTGGTCACCCGCATGCTGGCCGGCGATCGGTCGGCGCTGGCCAAGTTGATGACGCTGGTCGAGAACGACGACGCGGACACCGCCGCGGTCATGAGCCTGATCCACGGTCAGTGCGGGCGCGCCTATTCCGTCGGCATCACCGGCCCGCCGGGCGCCGGCAAATCCACGCTGGTGGACCGTCTCGTCGGCAAGCTGCGTGAAGCTGGACACAGCGTCGGGATCCTCGCCGTCGATCCTTCGAGCCCATTCTCGGGCGGTGCCGTGCTCGGCGATCGCATCCGCATGCAGAGCCACTTCCTCGATGAGCAGGTGTTCATCCGCAGTCTGAGCACCCGCGGCAGCCATGGCGGGCTGGCGCGCGCCACCCGCAAGCTGGCGCTGTTGCTGGACGCGTTTGGAAAGGAGTTCATCGTCGTCGAAACGGTCGGCGTCGGTCAGACGGAGCTCGACGTCATGCGCGTTGCCGACACCACCATCGTGGTGCTGGTGCCGGAAGCCGGCGACACGGTGCAGACAATGAAGGCGGGGTTGCTCGAGATCGCCGACGTTTTCGTGGTGAACAAGGCGGATCGCGAGGGCGCGCTGCGTATCAAGACCGAGCTGGAGACGATGCTGCACCTGCGCCCAGCCACGGAGTGGAGCGTGCCCGTGCTGCTCACCGAGGCGACCAACGGCAAGGGCATCGGCGAGTTGTTGGACGCCGTCATGCGCCACCGCGACCTGCGCCGCGCGCGCGGCACGGGCGCCAACTACAGCGCGGCGGCGCGCCAGGAAGAGTTCGTTGCCGCGTTGCGCGAGGAGATCGGCCGCCGCGTCGAGGCCAGCCTCGAGAACGGACGCTTCAGCACCGTGCTCGGCCAGGTGACGCGGGGCGAGATCGATCCATACCGTGCGGCCTCGCAGCTGATCGACGATGAGGAGAGTGTGCGGGCCTTGCTGGCGCGCCCCGTGGTTGCATGAGCCAGGCGCGCACATTCGTCATCGGCGACATCCACGGCTGCGTCGACGAGGTCGACCGCCTGCTCGACGTGCTCGCACCCGCTACGTCCGACACGGTCGTCTTCCTGGGCGATTACATTGATCGTGGCCCGTCGTCGCGGGCGGTGATCGACCGCATGTTGCGCTTGCGCCACGAAGGTCCGCGCTGCGTCTTTCTCAAGGGCAATCACGAGGATATGTTCCTCGCCTACATGGGCGAGGCGGGCGCCTACGGCGAAGCTTTTCTGTTCAATGGCGGCGAGGCCACATTGCGCAGTTACGGCTTGGAAGGCCAACAACCAGGCCGCGTTGCGACCCGGCTTCCGGAGGATCATCTGCAGTTCTTGTGCTCGTTGGAGATGCGTTTTCAGCAAGGGGCTTTCCTCTGTGTGCACGCCGGGCTTGCGCCGCACCGCGCCCTCGACGATCAGAAAGACGAAGACCTTCTGTGGATCCGCGAGGCGTTCATCGCGCACCCGCATTCGTTCGGCTGCACCGTGTTGTTCGGACACACGCCGCATCGTGACGTGCTGCTCGACCAACCCTACAAGATCGGCCTCGATACCGGCTTGGTGTACTGGAACAAGCTGAGCTGCCTCGAACTGGGTGACCAGCGCCTCTACCAGATCCGCCGCGGCGAGCGGGAGGTGACGAGCCGGCTCCTGCCACGGGCGCCAGAAGGCACGCACGCCAGCCAAGCGTAGCTGACGGGTCCGACAAATATGCCATAGGCGACCAGCTATATGCGCGGCGCGCCCCATCCCCCTCGTTTGAGGCGCGCCTCGCTAGCTGGATTCGAGGAAAGCGAGCTTGCGTTGGAGGTGCTCCAACAGCGGCTGCGGTGAGGCAGGTTCGCCCGTCGCCCGGCGGATCAGCTCCGGGGCGCGATATGTCTGGCCGAGATGGTGCACGTGTTGGCGCAGCCAGCCGAGCAGTGCGTCGAACTCCCCGGCGGCAAGTAATGCGTCCAGTGGACCCAGCGTGCGTTCGACGGTGCACACGAGCTGCGCCGCGTAGAGGTTGCCCAGTGTGTAGGTCGGAAAGTAGCCGATGGCGCCGCCCGCCCAATGCACGTCTTGCAGCACGCCGTCGCGGTCGGTGTCCGGAACCACGCCGAGGTAGTGTCGCATCTTGGCGTGCCAGGCGGTGGGCAAGTCGCTGACGCGCAGGCTACCGTCGACCAGGGCGCGCTCGAGTTCGTAGCGCAGAACGATGTGCAGGTTGTAGGTGATCTCGTCGGACTCGGTACGGATGAGCGATGGCCGCGCCTCGTTGACCGCGAGCAGTGCGGCGGCGAGTGAGGTGTCAGTCAGCGCCGGGAAGAACTGCCGCGCCACCGGCAAGAGAAACCTCCAAAAGCCCTCCGAGCGTCCGACTTGATTCTCCCATAGCCGCGATTGTGATTCGTGCACGCCGAGGGAGCACGACTCGCCGCGCGGTGTGCCGCGCGGCGCTGCGTCGAGCCCCTGCTCGTACAAGCCGTGGCCGGTCTCGTGGATTGTGGAATACAGGGCGTAGCGCAAATCCCCCGCGTCATAGCGCGTCGTCAGCCGGACGTCGCTGCCAATGCTCGTTGAAAATGGGTGCGCCGCCTCATCGAGACGGCCCTTGGCGAAATCAAAGCCCAACCGCGCGGCGACGGTACGGTTGAACTGCCGTTGCGCTGCAACCGGGAAGTCGCCACGGAGTGCGGACGGCGCCGGCCGCTTGGCTGTCACAGCGGCAAGTCGTTCGACGAGCGGCAGCAGCCCGTCGCGCAGCTGACAAAAGATCGGTTCGATCTGTGCCACCGACATCCCTGGCTCGTAGCCTTCGAGCAGCACGTCGTACGCATCACGACTCGCATCAATGGCGGCGGCGACGCGCCGCTCGATGGCGACGATGCGTTCGAGGAAGGGCGCCAGGACGTTGAAGTCGTCGTCGCGTCGCGCTCCGATCCACACGCCGTGCGCCTCGGCGTGCAGCGCCGAGCGCTCGCGTATCAAGGCTGTATCGAGCCGGCGCGCACGGTCCGAGTGCCACTTGGTCTGGCCGACATCGACGGCTTGCCCATCGTCGAGTTCGGAGATACGGCCTGCCAGGTCGTCGACGAGATCGAGAAAGGCAGGATCGATATGCCGCTCGTGCAGGATGCCGGCGAGCAAACCGATCTGCCGTGCCCGGTCTTCGAGGACGCCGGCAGGCATGAACGTCTCTTGGTCCCATTCGAGCAGCCGCAACGCCGCGGCGAGATCGGCATGCTCACGCAGCGTGGCCACCAGTCGCGTGTACGCTTCGGCGGCGGACATGGCGCGTGTCTAAGACGGAAAACGCAAAAGGTAAAGGGCGGGCAGCCGATCACCTGAGGTGACAGTTGACAACTGATAATGAAGAGCTTGTGGAATCCGAACTGTCAACTATCAACCCTCGACCAGCGGCGGCCCAACCTGCTAGCCCGCGTGTCCGACGTACACCGCCGTGTGATGCAGCCCGGCGATCGTTTTCGCGTCCTCGATTTCGCCACTGCGGATCATCTCGAGTGCGCGACGCAGTGGCATGCGGCTCACGGAGAGCACCTCGTCGTGCTCGAGGCACTGCTCCGCTGGCATGAGTGCGCGTGCCAAAAAGAGGTGGATGCGTTCGTCGCAGAAGCCCGGTGCCGTCAGGATGCTGCCGAGGTGGATCAGTTCACCGGCGGCGAGTCCGACTTCTTCCTGGAGCTCACGGGCGGCGCAGGCCACCGGTGTTTCGCCGTCATCGAGCTTGCCGGCTGGAATTTCCCAGATGAACCCGCCAGCGGCGTGGCGGAACTGATGGATCAGCGTGACGTGTCCCGCATCATCGAGCGGCACCACGGCCGCCGCTCCGGGGTGTCGAATCATCTCGATGGTCATCGTCACCTGGTTGGGCAACGTGATCTCCTCGAGGCGCAGGTCGACAATGCGCCCCTTGTAGATTTGTCGGACCGTGGTCATGGTGCAGCTGCGGGAGCAAGGGATCGTGTGGGAGGGTGCGAGCGGCAGGCGCACTGCGCAAACGCTCTCACGCTCCAACTCTCGCGCGTCTTCAGATCACCGTCCCCGCGGGGATCACACCGTTCTTGGGGACAATGACGATGCCGTCACGAATGTAGTACCCGACACCGTCGTGCCGTTCGAGGTTCTTCTCGTTGCGGATGACGACGCCCTCGCCGATGCGGGCGTTCTTGTCGATGATGGCGCGCTCGATGATGCTGCCGGCACCGACGCCCACCGGAATGCCTTCGCTCGCGGGGTGGAGGTTCTCCTGGAGCTCGTAGAAGTCGGCACCCATCATGACGGTGTGTGACAGACGCGCGCCGCGACCGATGACGCTGCGGATGCCGATGACCGAGTGGTCGATGGCGGCGTCCTCGATGCTACAGCCCTCCGCAACGATCGTCTCCTCCAGGTGCACCTGCTGCATCCGGGTCCCCGGCAGAAAGCGCGGCCGCGTAAAGACCGGGGCACGCTCGCTGAAAAGGTCGATCGGCGGGCAGGAGGAGGCCAGGTCGAGGTTGGCAGCGTAAAAGGTGCGAATCGTCCCGATGTCTTCCCAGTACCCGGAGAAAAAGTGGGCGTGCACGTGTTGCTTCTGGATGGCACGCGGGATGACTTCTTTGCCGAAGTCGATCTGGCCCGGATCCTCGAGGACGCGAATCAGCACTTCGGGCCGGAACACGTAAATGCCCATGGACGCCAGGTACCGCCGATCGGTCGAGACGCCCCGCGCCGCCAACGCCTGCTCGCTGAGTGCCAGACGCCGCAGGCTCGACAAGTCGCGTGGTTTCTCGACGAAGTCGCCGACGCTGCCGAACCCGTCGGTCTGCAGGATGCCAAACTCGCTGGCGTCGCGCTCACTGACGGGGGTCGCCGCGACCGTGATGTCGGCGCGGCTGCGCCTGTGCGCTTCGAGGATGGTACGAAAGTCCATCACGTACAACTGGTCGCCGGAGAGCACCAGGATGCTGTCGGCGCCGCGCCGCAGGAACCGATGCATCTGCTTACGCACCGCGTCGGCAGTTCCCTGGTACCAGTCCGTGCTTGCCTCGGTTTGCTCCGCCGCCAAGATCTCCACGAAGCCGGGCGAGAACGGGTCGAAACGGTAGGTGCTCGACACGTGCCGGTTCAGCGAGGCCGACTGGAACTGTGACAGCACGAAGATGCTGCGCAGGCCGGAGTTGATGCAGTTGCTGATCGGGATGTCGACCAGACGATACTTCCCGGCCAAGGGGACGGCCGGCTTGCTGCGGAGCTGGGTGAGCGGGTACAGCCGTGTTCCACGACCTCCCCCGAGGATCACCGCAACGACGTTTTCCACGGCGAAAAGATAGCTGACACCGGCGAGGTGGTCTACACCGTTTCGGCTCCGCGCCGCACAAATTCAGGAAGAGTTCACAGGAGGGCGCAGATCGCCAAGACGAACAGCTCGATGCTCTCGACGCAGGCCAACAGAAAGCGCCACGACACACCGCCGACCCAGCGGTGTACCGCCAGACGCAGCATCAAGGTGAGCGCCGCAACGCCGACGACGAGCAGAATGCCAAAGGCTTCGGCCACCGCAAACACCGCGGCGAAGCTAAAGACGCTGGCCAGCGCAAACTCGCGGAAGGTGATGGCGGGGTTGAACTTCCGCCCCGGTGCCGCCGCGTCACGCACGCCGGTGGCGAGCACCACCAAGGACCAGCGCGCCAGCAGCGGCGCGAA
>DATKMS010000428.1:0-2868 GCA_035541735.1 Candidatus Margulisiibacteriota bacterium | reverse complement strand
CCCGACGGCGAGCTGACGGCCTTCGCCGCGCGCGAAGATTTGAGCCAGGTTGCCGTCGGTGATCTGATGAACATCACGTATACGGACGCGCTGGCGTTCTCCGTCGATGCGCCGATGGCGAAGTAGTTCCTGCGGCGAGCGCGGCCTGGAACGGAACTCCAGTTGTCGGTGCCATCGCCGGACGCATCGCATCATCGCTGACGGGCCAACTTGCACGTAGTTGCAACGCCACGCAAAAGGCGCTGCGCAGCGATCCGAAGTCGATGCCGGACTCTCCAAGATAGCGTGCCTGCCCGCGGCGGCCTTCGACCACCCGGCGCACGTGCTCTTCCTGACCGGCACAATTCAAGACGCTCATGAGCGTGTCTCAAACCTGCTGACAAGAGACAACAGAGGATCAGACAACAGACCGAGCCTGATGTCGGGGAGAAACCATGGCTGCGTACTTCATCGCACACTACGTCGTGAACAACCCCGAGCTCTACCGAGAGTACCAGGTCGCCGCCGCGGCGACCATCCAAGCCGCTGGCGGGGAAATGGTGGCGTTGGACGTCGCCGCGGAGACCGGTTGCCTTGCCACGGAGGTGCTCGACGATGCTGCGCCCGCGGCCGCGTCTGCGCCGTCCCCGCGCCTTCCGGATGCGGACGGCGTTGCCCTCAACCGTGAACTCCACTATCGGGCAACAAGCCGAGCCGCTCGCGAATCTCGACCGGGATCGATGACAGTGGCCGCGTCGTCGGCATGCTGACGGATCGCGACATTTGCATGGCCGCGTCTTTCGGTGGTACTAGGCTACGTACCGTCCGAGTTGATGCGTCCATGTCGAAGCAGGTGCATATCTGTAGCCCCGAGGACACGATCGAAACCGCTGAGCAGATCATGGCCACGCACAAGGCGCATCGCCTCGCGGTGGCGGATGCGGGCGGTCGCCTCCGTGGCATTCTCTCGCTGAGCGACATCGCGCGTCGCTACCGGGTGAAACAAAGGGGGAAGGGGATTGCGGCAACGGACATCGCTGCCACACGGGCGGCGAATGCTGCGAGCACGGATCATCCCGAAGGATCAAGGTGATCCCCGCGGCGGCGAGTACCGTGGAAGTAGGGAGAAACCGATGGCCGAAAAACAGGCGACTCGATAAGGAGGAAGCTGCGATGCGAAAGACGATGCAAATCAGATTGATGACCATGGCTGCGGCGCTCATCTGCACATTCTCGACCGCTCGGGCCGCAGAACCCCCCGTGGGTTCCAAGGAGCTTTACCTCAAGTACTGCAGCGCCTGCCACGGCGAGAGCGGCAAGGGTGATGGGGTGGTGTCGGGATACATGACGCCGCGACCGGTCGACCTAACACAATTCACAAAGAAGGCGGGCGGCGCGTTTCCGTTCATGCTGGTGATGCAAGGTGTCGACGGCACCAAGACGGTGCGCGCACACGGGAACAGCGACATGCCGGTCTGGGGCGAGGCATTCCTCAAGGAGATGCCGGCCGAATCGCTCAGTGCCCGCGAACGACTGCGCGGGCGGCTCATGCTGATCACCGAATACATCGCTGCCATCCAGGCGCAGTAAATCGAGTTGGAATGTGAGTGAGGCTTCCATTTGAATCGTTCGGTAATCGCCTGGCCAGTGTCGTGAACGAGGTTGGTGGGCTTTGCAGCCCAGAAAGGAGATCGGTCGGATGAACCCGAGATATATCGTGGTGGTCGGTCTTGCGCTAATGGCCGTGGGATTCATCGGTCGAGCCGCCCACGCCGACGTCAAGGCTGGGGAAGCGGTGTTCAAGAGTCGCTGCGCCAACTGCCATTCGTTGACACCAGGACTCTCGTCGATTGCCCCGGACTTGGCGGGCGTCGTAGGACGCAAGGCTGGCTCGCTCAAGGACTATCGGTACTCTCCGGCGTTGCGTGACGCCAACTTTGTCTGGACGCCCGCCAAGCTGAACGAGTGGCTGGCCTCGCCACACAATGCCGCTCCTGAGACAGAGATGACTTTCACAGGGCTCAAGAGCGAGAAGGAGCGTGCCGACGTTGTTGAGTTCCTGGAGCAACGGAAGGCGAAGTGAGTGACGTAACTAACCGGTCTCCGCATCCGACTGCCTCAGCCGCAACACGTCCGTACGATGCAAAACGCCTTCGATCCTCTCTGCCATCCACCGCGCGGCACCACGTAGAAGTTCGCGCGTAATACTCCCATCTGTGCCCGCGGTGATCCGGCACGGGGGCTGGCGAGCGCGATCCGCTCGTGCCCACGGAGGTGAACCGTCGGCATGCGCTGCGGACCGAGAGCTGGTGGGGCATTGGTAGCGATCCGTAGGAACCCGATCGATACCTCCGCATAGGTGATCGGGTTGATCGCCAGCACGTCGCGATCCGCCTGCGCTGCCAGTCTTTCGGCAGACCACGCGCACCACCGTGGATCGTTACGCGGAGGCACAACGCCAGGTGAAAGTGGCCGCCACACGCATGCGGGAGGCTCAGGTGCGACTGGGCCAGTGCGACGCCGAGCAGGACGAGGCGGTGGAAGGGTTGGCGCGCGCGCTGATCAGCGACGGGCAGCCCCCGGGGTAACATAACAACCGAGCACGGTCGATGGAGTCCGCAGCCATCGACCGTGCTCTTCACCGCGCCGCTGGGTACGCGGCGGCGCGCAGCAAAGGGGAGGATCACATGGGTGATGATCACCCACTACTACGAGACGATCCCCTCGCCCTTGAGAAAATCAAAGAGTGCTTGGGCGTCCTCCGGGGTGAGGAGCGTCAAGAGTTCCTGTTTCTCTTCCTCTTGGGACTCTGGCTCAACTATCCGCAACGCCACCGTCCCTTCACGAACCTGGGCAAACAGGTCCGTTTGCCGGAGAAGTTCCCGACCG
>DATKMS010000427.1:0-4245 GCA_035541735.1 Candidatus Margulisiibacteriota bacterium | reverse complement strand
TTGCGCTGGAGGTCGGGATCGTCCGAAGCGAAGAGCTGACTGGTGAGCTGGAGAAGCTGGGGCTCCCGCTCTCGCGGCACACCGAGGATGGTGCAGAGAACGCGCAGCGGGTGCGCGGCGGCGACTTCGCTCGCGAACTCGCACTCGCCCTCGCCGCCGCTGGCGCGCTCGATGAGCCCGCTTACCAAGGCGCGGGCGCTCTCCTCAGCGATCGGGGCGATGCGTTCGATGGCGCGCGGGGTGAACCAGGGGGCGGCGACCCTGCGGTAGTCGCGGTGCTCCGGCGGATCCATCACGAGGATGGCGCGCAGCTGGCCAAGCCCCCCTGCCGCTTCGAGGATCCTCTTCTGCTCGGGGCTCTCGAGCACGATGCCGAAGCGATTGAGAAAGCGCTGGGGTTGTGTCGAGATCTCACAGATCTGGTCGTGGCGGACGACGGGATAGAAGGCATCGAAGCCGTCGGGCGCGCAATGCAGCAGCCGGTCCAGTGCTCGCAGTTGGCGAAACTGATCGTGAGGGACACCGCGCTCGCCGTACGCACGCGGCGAGATCAGGTCCAGTCCGTTGATCTCGGTCATCCGCAGTACTCCCGAAAACTCCTGGCTTGTCAGAAGGGGCGACGCTCGTTCAGCCCCGCCGTGTTGCGGTAGAGGATCTTTTCAAGATCTGCGGCCGCGATCCCGTCCAGCTCCTCGATGATGTCCCGCGGATGCTCCAAGCCTTCCATGTGCGGCCAGTCGGAGCCGTAGATGACCCGATCGGCCCCATATTGCCGACGGCGTGGTTGAGCTTGCCGGCCACCAGGTGGCGCCGCTTGCCGTCCATCTCCACCCACTGCACGCACCGCTTCTGCATCCTCCGTGGCACATATCGCATGAAGGCGTCTTCGGCTTCGTAATCGTGATTGTCGCCGTCGAAAATGAGTCCGTCGTAGGTCGCCATGAGCAGTTCCCTCCTGCGGGCCGTCTGCGCGCGTCCTCCCGTGTGGGCGTGGATGTTCTAAGCAGGCATCTCGAGCCTTGCGGTCGCTAAACTAGTATCATAGTTTGTCGACTCCCCGCAACGCCGTGACTGCAGGAGGTGGATCATGTACCCAGGACACTACGCCCAGACCTGCCCGAACAAGGCCGCCGCCATCGCGGCCCGTACCGGCGAGGTGATCACCTACGCCGAGCTCGATGCACGCTCGAACCGGCTGGCACAGCTGCTGTGGGCCGAAGGGCTACGCCGCGGCGACCACGTCGCGGTGTTTCTCCTACCGAGCCGTCAGGCTTCGTAGATGGCCTTCCGCATACGGCGAATATTCGATTCGGTACGGCACGACACGTCTCTTTCCGCAGTGACGCAGCGGTTGTCGAGCTGCGTGAAGGAGGTGTTCCCGAGCCGCCGTCTTCCGTCTGCCTCTATCGGCATCACGTTCCGTGAGGGATTCGTTCCGTGAGGGTCGGACCAACCTAGGTCCACGGAGTCGTTGAGAATCGTCTAAAATCCAACCAAGCGTGCAAGGCGACGCACCTCGTCCCGGTTCTCAGCCGTATCCCGTAGACTAACCGCGCGCGCGATCTGTACCCGCTGTCCTTCCGGCCCCAACGCCCGGAAGCGGAGCCGCAGCCAGCCGCCGTGGCTTTCAACACCAGTCCCACAACCAACAGATCCGCGGCCAACCGCAGAATGCCGTTGGTCGAGGCCACGGTCGAAGCAACCTCGCCCTTAGCATGAACGTCGTAGCGCCGGCGGAGCCTCAGTCGGACATGTGCGTCAGGTGATGCAGGGTAAAGTTGTCTTGGTCGAAGTTGGTTTCGATGAACTGTGAGCTGTAACGCCCGCCGATGGCGGCGCGGTTGGTCTTGTCGTTCACGCCCACGACCATGTTGGGCGCGACGGCGGTGAAGGTGCCATCCTCGGTCTTCGTCCAGTGGTAGGCACACATTGCGTTGTAGAAGTACTCACCCGCCTTGTTGTAGACCAGCTTCCAGTAGATCCGGTACATGTCCTTGTCCATGTACATGATGACTTTGCCGAAGTTGTAGTACGGATCCTCCGCTTGCCCTTCGAGAATCCATACCGGGCGCGGCACCATCGTGAGGTTGTCGACGATGAGCCACGGCGCCCCCTTGGCTCCCGGCGTTTCGTAGGCCGCCTTGAAATACGGGATGCTGACCTCCCACCGTGTCGGCGTGAGTTGCTTGAGCGGCAACGGATACGGACTCAACACCGGCGCCAGGATGTTGCCCTCACCGATCAGCTTCCACTTGTAGTACTCGACCTTGCCGGCGTAGCAGTTGACGTCGTCACCGAAGATATCCAGACCGGCGACCGGGTCGGAGCGCGTCGCGGCGTTTACCCGGCGCACGCGGCGCGTCGCCGGCACATAGAACCATGCCTGGTCGTCTGAGGTCCAGTCGTTAAGCGTCTTCGTCAAACCCGCAACGCCGTCCACGTCCTGCGGCTCGGTGACACTCGACATGGCGGTGCCGCGCAGATTCTCCGGATTAGGCAGCGGGCCTGCCGAGCGGCCGAGGAACCACTGGATGTGGCCCCACAGCTTGATGCGCCTGAACTCGCCCGAAGCGTCGATGCCGTTCAACGTGTAGGTCGCTCCACCACCGTTCACCATGCCGTTCGCGGCGCTGAAGTTCTGCGCCATCTTGCAGGCGGCTTGCGGGTCCTGGGGGTCGATCTTGGGGAACGGGTAGCCGAAGTAGAAGTCGGGCACCTTCTGGGTTTTCACGTCGCGCAGGCCGCAGGTCGCTGGGTCCAGATCGTATCTGCCGGCATTGGCCTCGCTGGCTTCCCAGAACTTCTTTGAATAATTCTGCTTGAACCGCTCCGGGTCGACTTCCATGACCTTGAAGCGGTACTCGCCGCTTTTGACACGGTTGAGCACGACTTCCGGCAAAAGGTCCTTGCCGAGCTGCCAGTTGTTGCTGTTTAGCGTCCACGTTTTGCCCTGCTCCTGGGCGCCGGCGCGTGCGGCCACCAGAATCGCCAGCAGCACCAATGGTAATGCCCAACGGCGCATGACTCGGGTGTGTGGTCGCATCGTACGAACCCTCCTTCGCACCAGATTCGGATTCAAGACCGCGTGGAGCTTGGAGACTCCCGACAAATCCTGGCCCGTCAGAAGGGGCGACGCTCGTTCAGCCCCGCCGCGTTGCGGTAGAGGATCTTCTCAAGGTCTGCGGCTGCGATCCCGTCCAGCTCCTCGATGATGTCTCGCGGGTGCTCCATACCTTCCATGTGCGGCCAGTCGGAGCCGTAGATGACCCGATCGGCCCCCATGTGCTCGATGACGTCCGGGATTTTGTCCTCCCAGAAGGGATTGATCCACACGTGCCGACGGAACAGCTCGGCCGGCTCCTCCTTGTAGTACCAACGCATGCGCCGCTTCGACTGCTCGAGCTTGACGAACAGGTCGCGCAGAAAGCCGGAGCCGTTCTCGACCGAGGCGATGCGCAGGTTCGGAAAGCGTTCGAACATCTTGTCGTAGGCGAATGTCAGCAGGAAGTCGTAGATGGCGCGCTCGGGAATCAGGCCCGCCACGGTAGGCTTGGTCCCGCCGCCCAACGCGTCGATGGCCGAGTTTCCCCCGTAGCCGTTCGCGGTATAGGGGGTGCTTCCCACGTGTGCCACCACGGTAATGCCCGCTTCGTTGACGCGCGCCCAGAAGGGGTCGAAACGCTCGTCGGTGTGCGGGCGCCACCCATCGCGCGTGAGGATCGGCGAGGGGCGCATCACGATCACACGCGCGTCGTGCCCGAGCGCCCACTCGAGTTCGCGGCACGCCCAGTCCACATCGGCCAGCGTCACGTAGGGCGCGCAGAAGAGCTTGCCCTTGTAGGTGAACCCCCAGTCCTCCTTGAGCCAGCGGTTGAATCCTTCCGTGAGCACACACAGGGCTTCGATGTCGTGGCTCATCGCCTGCTCGTAGAGGACGCCCGCCGTCGGAAAGAGCCAGACGCCTTCGAGCCCTTGCGCCTCGACCCGAGCGACGCGCGCGTCGCGATCCATGTACTCCGGCGGCCGCGCCTCGAGTTTGGAACGGATCAGCTCGTAGAAGGTCTTGCCCTCCGGGTTGCCCTGGTAATACTCGCGCAGCACCCCGGGCTTCGAGATCGGATTGAAGGTCGGATTGCCGACGGCGTGGTTGAGCCTGCCGGCCACCAGGTGGCGCCGTTTGCCTTCCATCTCCACCCACTGCACGCACCGCTTCTGCATCCTCCTCGGCACATATCGCATGAAGGC